>JAQVSN010000105.1 GCA_028700515.1 Candidatus Omnitrophota bacterium | reverse complement strand
ATCGGCGGAGAATTCAGGGGCAGGAAGATCACACAGCCCGATCTCAAAACGGTCCGTCCCACAAAGGACAGAATAAGGGAAGCCGTTTTTAACGTGATCGCCGCCGAAGTTCCAGATGCCAAAATTCTGGACCTTTTTGCCGGCAGCGGAGCTTATGGTCTTGAAGCTATATCAAGAGGTGCCGTGGAAGCTGTCTTTGTCGAGTTGGACAGGAAGTGTGTTTCGGTAATAAAAGACAACATTAAGGCTCTTGGGGCAGGAGAAAGAACGCGGATCTCGGTAGGTGATGCCGGATCATTGATATCCTCCGGAGCCCTTGCCGGGGAAAAGTTCGATATCGTTTTTGCGGATCCCCCATACAGCAGAGGATTGGCCAAAAATCTCTTGATAACAGTAAGTCATTATGATATATTAAGCAACTCCGGGCTCCTTGTGATAGAGCATCATAGACAGGAATCCCTTCCCGACGAGGAGGGGGTTTTTATTCTCTTAAAGCGGAAGTCCTACTCGGATATTTCCGTGTCTTTTTACAAAAAAAATGGCTAAGATCGCGGTTTATCCAGGCACATTCGATCCTGTCACTTTCGGTCACATTGACGTGATCGAAAGGGCGTCGCGTCTTTTCGACAAAGTATTCGTGGCTGTGGCCCCCAGCGGGGAAAAAGGGACACTGTTCAGTATCGAAGAGAGGCTGGACATGGTCGTCAGGGCGTCGGCGCGGTTCAAGAACGTCAAGGTAGAGTCTTTCAACGGACTTGTTGTGAAGTACGCGAGAAAAAAAGGCGCGAGGGTCATGGTGCGGGGGATAAGGATGATCTCCGATTTTGAGTATGAGTTCCAGATGGCCCTTACGAACAGAAAAATGGCCAGAGATATAGAAACTGTATTTCTTATGCCGAATGAATCATTTTCCTACCTGTCCAGTAAACTGATAAAGGAAGTTGCCCGGTTGGGAGCGGATGTTTCCACTTTCGTTCCGGCCGATGTGAAAAATAAATTGAAAGAGAAGATCGTCCATGAAAAGACTTCTTGAGCTTAGGGAAAAATCCAAAAAAGAATTGCGCAAAGTCGTACTGCCGGAAGGTGAGGATAGGCGTGTTGTAAGGGGCGCGGCATTCCTCGCGAATGAGCGTATCGCCCAGGTGGTATTGCTAGGCAGGAAAGATGAGGTAATAAAGCTTGCCAGCGAAGAAGGCGTGGACGTCTCAAGGGTGGAACTTATCGATCCGACGGTGGACGCGAAGCGCCGGGAGGTTATTGAGGCTTACTACCAACTCCGCAAACATAAAGGGATCACCCCGGAGGACGCAGAAAAGTCGCTTATGGAAAATTTCGTGTTCTTCGGCGCAACAATGGTCCGTATGGGCCTGGCGGACGGATATGTAGCCGGGGCAAGCCATACAACAGCTGACGTGGCAAGGTCGGCTTTGTATTGTCTCCAGCTTGACAGGGAGATAGGCACGCTTACCAGCTGTTTTATAATGGAGCTTGAAGGCTGTTCTTATGGAGAGAACGGCCTTTTTGTTTACGCCGACTGCGGGATAATCCCGTATCCTTCTGCTAAACAACTTGTCGGCATAACGATCGCGGCAAGTGACCTCTTCAGAAAACTTTTTGATATGGAGCCCCGTGTAGGAATGTTAAGCTATTCCACCAAGGGCAGCGCCAAGGGGCCTTCGATAGATTCGGTCGTCGAAGCTTTTAACAAGGTCAGGGACAAAAGGCCTGACCTGATGGTGGACGGAGAACTCCAGCTCGACGCGGCCGTAGTGCCGGAAGTCGCGGCGATAAAGTCACCCGGGAGCGCCGTGGCCGGCAGGGCCAACGTCCTCATTTTTCCTAACCTTGACGCCGGCAATATATCCTATAAACTGACACAGCGTCTGGCCAAGTCACGCGCGGTAGGGCCCATAATATTGGGCATGGACAGGCCCTGCAGTGATCTTTCGCGCGGGTGCAGTTGGGAGGATGTGGTGGATACGGCCGTAGTTACGGCTGTTAGGGCGCAGGGATTGTGATAGTCGTCAGTCGCGGGTCGTCAGTCGTTGTTGAGCGATAAAACCATAGAAAGAGAAACGGGCAATGCTGATATTGGTGGTGAATTGCGGGTCAAGTTCCGCGAAGTACGAGCTTTTCAACGTAGAAAAAGAGACGTCTCTTTGCCGGGGAGCTGTTGAGAGGATAGGAGAACAGACTTCCTGGATGGTTTATCACCCTTCAGGGAAGGACCAGACCAAACAGAAGACGGTTTGTCCGGATCATCACAGGGCCATAGAGCTTATAAGAGACACCCTCGTGGATGCACAAAAGGGTGTCCTAAAGGACGTGATGGACGTGATGGGGGTCGGCCATCGTGTTGTCCACGGCGGAGAGGAATTCAATCAGAGTACGCTTATTGATGCCAAGGTAATGAAGAGCATTGAGAAGTTCTCGGCGCTGGCCCCTTTGCACAATCCTCCGGCCATTGAGGGGATAAAAGGATGCATGAGAATATTTCAGGGTGTCCCCCAGGTCGCGGTATTTGACACGGCTTTTCATCAGACAATGCCGGAACAGGCTTTTGCTTACGGCATACCGTATAAATTCTACAAAAAGTACAGCATAAGGAAGTACGGTTTTCACGGCACCAGCCACAGATATATCTCCATGAAAGCGGCCGAGCTTTTGGGATGCCCGGTCCAGGATGTGAATGTCATCAGTGTGCATTTGGGCAACGGATGCAGTATCGCGGCGGTCGCCGGAGGTAAAAGCATTGATACGTCTATGGGGTTCACCCCTCTTGAGGGTCTTCTCATGGGGACGCGATCCGGAGATATGGATCCCGCGGTGGTGACTTTCCTGATGCGGGCCGAGAATATCGGCCCCGAAGAGATGGATGGAATAATGAATAAAAAAAGCGGGCTCCTGGGGATATCCGGCATCAGCAACGACATGCGGGACATACTCTCCGGCCTCCAGGAAGGCAACGCCCGGGCCAGGCTCGCCTATGATGTTTTTGTGTATCGCATAAAGAAATATATCGGGGCTTACGCGGCCGTATTGGGGAAGGTAGACGCCGTCGTATTTGCCGGAGGGATAGGGGAGAACGTTCCGGAAATAAAGAGCGAGATAAAAAGACATCTTCGTCCCATGCTGGGGAGCGCATGCGAGTTCCTGACCGTGAGGACCAACGAAGAACTTTTGATAGCCAAAGATACTTATAATCTTGTTAAAAGGTCCGCATAGAGGAAAGACTTCTGCGGTGGGACAGGTTAAAAACTGATGCGTTGCTTATAGCTTTCGCATCAAGAAAGCGGTAATAGAGGAGGAAAAAGATGCCTAAAGTCAAACACAGACATTCAAAGACGCGCGGCAGAAAGCGTCGTACGCATTATAAGGCCGTAGCTGAAGGCCTTTCCAAATGCACACAGTGCGGGAAAATGAGAAAGTCCCACAGCATTTGTCCTTACTGCGGATATTATGGAAAAAGGCAGATAGTGCGGATCGAGACCGCAGAAGAACGCAAGGCCCGCAAAGAGAAGAAGAGGAAAAAGTAATAGACCTCTTTTTTCGAACAAAAGATCCGAATGACTTCCAAAAAAGAGAGGTAGTCGTATGAGGATAGTGCTGGATGCAATGGGTGGAGACAAGGCCCCCGAAAATCCGGTAAAGGGAGCGGTCATGGCCGTGAAAGAGTACGGCTATGAGGTCACTCTTGTCGGCCGCGAGAAAGAGATACGAAAAGAGCTCGAAGGAGAGAAATATCCCGAGGATAAGCTTTCCGTGGTCAACGTTCCCGAAGTCATAGATATGGAAGAGCCTGCCGCTGTTTCCGTTAGAAAGAAACGGAATTCTTCCATAGTCAAGGGACTGGAGATGGTAAAGGATAAGACCCACGATGCCTTTGTGAGTGCGGGGAACACGGGAGCAGTGGTTTGCGCGGCAACCCTTTCGCTCAGGCTTCTTCCTGGTATCGACCGCCCGGGAATAGCGGTGGTATTCCCCACTCTTGCAAAACCTATCCTGGTGATAGACGTGGGCGCTAATATCGATCCGAAACCTCTCCATATGCTCCAGTACGGTGTCATGGGAGATGCTTATTCAAGACATCTTTTCGGCAAAGAAGATCCTTCTGTAGGACTCTTGAACATAGGAGAGGAATCGAGCAAAGGGACTGATTTTGAGAAGGAATCGCACGCGCTCCTTAAAAATAGCAAGCTAAATTTCATCGGAAACGTGGAGCCTAAGGAAGTGTATAAGGGATCCGCGGATGTTGTGCTCTCGAACGGTTTTGTGGGAAATGTTTTTCTTAAGGTGACCGAGGCTTTTGCTTATGCCGGGGCGGAGCTTCTTAAAACAGAGCTGAAAAGAAGCGGACTGCTTGCCCAGTTGGGTGCCTTAATGATGCTGCCGTCCCTCAAGAAGATCAAGAAGAGAGTGGACTCCAGCGAGCATGGCGGGGCCCCTCTTTTGGGAGTAGACGGCAGGGTGATAATAGCCCATGGTTCGTCTAATCCTAAGGCTGTTAAGAATGCCATCAGGGTCGCGGGAGAATTCTACGATCATCAAGTGAATAAGCACATACTCGAAGAGCTCCAGACGTTTTAAAGAGCACGAACGATTTGATCAGTTGAGAATGTAAAGGTTTCTCCGAGAGAAGTCGTTCGCTGCCGGAAGGAAAGATCCAATGAAGCCCAACGGTACGGATCCATATGAACTAAAGCCCGGTGAGATAAGGTCCGGAGTACTTGGGGTAGGCAAATACCTGCCGGACATGGTTCTTACGAACGCCGATCTGGAAAAGATGGTCGATACCACGGATGAATGGATCACATCCAGGACCGGGATCAAAGAAAGAAGAATAGCGTCCGAGAACGAGGCCACGAGCGATATGGCCGTTAAAGCCGCCCGTATGGCTCTCAAGAACGCCGGAATAGAGGC
>JAQVSN010000104.1 GCA_028700515.1 Candidatus Omnitrophota bacterium | reverse complement strand
GTCTCTATGTCATGATATCCGTCGCTGCGGCGGGATAGGACCTTGAGGAAAAGATTTACCTTGGCGGGAGCTGTGAGTATCATCGATGTATATCCCGAAGTTACGATTTAAAAAACACCGGGTATCGTCGCTCTGCTAACGTCAGATCCGAGGCCGACACCCTATACTTTACGCCTGCTTCTTCTTTCTCTTTAGCAGCTTTTCCGCCTCTTTGACCAAATGCTTTTCCGTAAGTCCGAAATGTTCGTAAAGCTCGTCCGGTTCTCCGCTGACCCCGAAACCTTTTATTCCCATTATTTTCATAGGTACCGGCGCGGTCTCCACGAGAACCTCCGCTACGGCGCTGCCCATCCCGCCATACATAGTGTGCTCTTCTATCGTAAGGACGGCCCCCGTTTCCATAGCGGCCTTAATAATAGTTTCCCTGTCTATGGGTTTGGGTGTATGCAGATTTATCACCCTTGCCGTTATGCCTTTCTGCGCCAGCTCATGGGCCGCGTATACAGCCTTTTCAACCATATGCCCGCAGGCAATGATCGCAAGATCCCCTCCATCGACGATCACATTGGCCTTCCCGATTTTAAACTCTCCGGCGTTCGGCACTGCGGGGACAGGCGCTCTGCCAAGTCTTAAATATACCGGTCCCTTTATGTCCACGGCCTGGATGGTGGCCAGGTAAGCTTCCCGGGAGTCCGCGGGTACTACCACAGTCATGTTCGGCAATATCCGCATAAGGGCTATTTCTTCAAGGGCCTGATGAGTAGCTCCATCCCCTCCGACGGAGATGCCCCCGTGACTTCCCGCGATTTTCACGTTCAGGTTCATATACGCAACGGATATCCTTATCTGGTCCCATGCCCTTCCGGAAGCGAACGCCCCAAAAGTACAGGCAAAAGGGATCTTGCCGCTAAGAGCTAGTCCGGCAGCCGCCCCCATCATATCCTGTTCGGCCACACCGTGGCTTATGAACCTGTCGGGATACTTATCTCTGAACCAGTGCGCCCTGACCGACTCGGTCAGGTCCGCGGAAAGCACCACCACATCCGCGTTCGTATCGCCAAGCTCCAATAAGGCCTTTCCAAAACCGTCACGGGTGGACTCTTTCTTGACTTTTACCTCGTTCATTAAATAGCTCCTGTCTTTGAACTGCTGCTGATATCAGGCATCTTATCGGATGTCTGCTCTTTAAAGCTGCCGGTCAAGTCTGAAAATATCCCGTCGGCGCCTGGACCGACGTCTCCAGAGGCAGTTTCTTTTTATTAAAATCGTAGACTTCCTGCTCCCGCGCGGTTACCCTGGCGTTCATCAGGAGGTCTTCCATGGCCATGTAGTCAAAATCCCTGAACTTGTATCCATATACCACTTCGCTGGCTATCTTCATTATCTGCCTTATTTTGAACATGCGGACATTCAGTTCTTCGTCGCTTGCGCGCTGGTCTTCAATGTCGAACTTTATCAGGAAATACCCCTTCTTCCTGTCCTGCACATAGAGTCCTTCGGACGATTTGAACCGATATATCTCTTCAAGGTCCTTTTCGGACCTGAAATCTATTTTCATCCTGTTAGCTATCTGTACCGCAAGGAATTCCGGCAATGTAATGTCCTTAAGGTAGAACTTCCCCCGCCAATACCCTATGTCGCTCAGTTTGGTCGGAGCGTTCCTGAAGAACTCGTCCATCACTTTCTGCCTGGTCTCGTCGGCTATTCCCAGCTTATCGAAAACCTTCTCTATGGATCTCTCCTTCTTGGCCTGAGGCGTGAGATTTATGCTGAAAAGCGTTCTTTTAAAAGATTCTCCGCGGGATATGTCGCTGTAAACCCCTCTTTTTATGTCGTCCACGTATTTTATTATAACGACCTGCAGTTCGGGCAGACGCGCGTCCTGGGTTATTACGCAGTAGAACTTGATGTCGGCGTCGGTGGAAAGAACGACCCGGGATGCCACTAATATGAGGTTACTTATGCTGTCCCATGCTTTTTCACTTATCCCGAGATTGACGTCCAGAAGCCCCTGCATGGGATAATATATACCCATGGTTGAATCCGTCACCGTAACATCCACATCCATGTTGTACTCTATCCTGCATACTTCTTTTACCGCTTCGGGAAGTTTTTCCTTGGGATATGAAGGCATACAGGCGCTCATCGATACAACCGCCCCTAAAGCGGCGATTGCCGTTACGGCCTTTACCGCAGATATCAGCGAATTCGCTCTACGCAGCATTCCAGTTCCTGTCATTCAAATTGTCAGCTCCACCTATCTCTTCCTTATACCCATATTCGGCGAAAATAGCTATGATCTCGTCATACTCCAGTTCTTCCCTTTTAAGAAGCTCATTCCCGAAACGTTCAAGTACCTCTTTTTTCTCGGTCAGAAGGTTCTCCACTTCCTTGATACAGTCGGTTATTATGTCACTTGTATCCTTGTTCAGAGTAAGTTTAACGTCTTCTGACAACTGTTCATTGGGTATCTGCCCGTAATCCCCTACAAAACCGCTTTTCCCCATACCATAGGACCATACCATAGAATGCGCTAAACGCATCGCCTGGCTGAAATCACTGTGTGCGCTCCCGCCCACACCTGTGGTGGTCGTTCCGAACTTCAGCTTTTCCGCTACATAACTCCCGAGATCTATCATTATCTCTGCCAGGAGCTGTTCCTTGGTGCGGGTATGGAGTTCCTCCTTTTCCGGGGACCAAACAACCCCCAAGGACCCTCTTCTCGGTATTATACTGGCTTTGAATATGCTTTTCGACGGGGCCTTGAAAAATGTCGTGACCAGATGCCCCGCCTCATGGAAAGCCGTCATCTCCTTTTCCTTGGGAGTGACCGTCAACCTGTATTTAAGCCCCAGGTCCACCCTTTCGAAAGCTTCACTTATTTCTTTCATCCCGACATCGTTCTTCTTTTTTCTCGCCGCGATGAGCGCGGCCTCCTTGACGATGTTGGCAATATCGGCCGGGCTTTTTCCTACGGCGCGGCGGGCCAAACGACCATAGTCGACGGTCGTATCGCATTGAACTTTTTTGAGATAATATTTAAAGAGTTCTTCCCTATCCTCCTGTGAAGGTTTTGTTACTATCAGCTTTCTGTCAAAACGTCCCGGCCTCAAAAGGGCCTCGTCAAGATGTTCTTCCGGGGCATTAGTAGCCCCGATGACCACTATATTCTCGTCTTTTCCTTTAAGCCCGTCCATCTCGGCCAACACTTGGTTAAGGGTGCTGTTGGTCTCCTGCCCTCCCATAAAGCTGAAGGTCCTGGAGCGGCCTATGGCGTCGATCTCGTCTATGAACAAGATACACCCGCCGTACCCATAAGCCAGATCAGAGGCTTTCTTGAAAAGTTTTCTGACCCGGGAAGCTCCTACACCCACGAATACCTCTACGAACTCACTTCCTGACATCGAGATGAACGGCATGTCAGCCTCGGTCGCTATGGCCTTGGCAAGATATGTTTTACCGCATCCGGGAGGGCCCATCAGAATGAGACCTTTTATTACCCCTCCTCCTATCTTTTTTACGGACGCTCTGTCCTTGATCAGCTGTACAACTTCCCACGCTTCCTGTTTCGCGTCATGCATGCCGACAACGTCATCCCACCCGATGGAAACATCTTTTCCCTTGATCGGGGCCTTATCAAGCTTGGCGAAACCTCCGCGCATGAAGGTGAGGTACATAAAAACGAATATGCCGGCGTGTATACCGGCCATGAGGAACTGTACGGGCATAGTAGCGAGAGTCATCTTCCGATAAAAAGACTCCAGGGACATAAGGCCTATGACCGAAAGAATGAGCAGGACCACCACTATTACAGTTACCAGTATAAGCGTCTTGTACTGCCTAAGGAACATTCCAAGTCTTCTGTTCATCATGTCGCCGTCTCCTCTGTTGTGTCTCTATCCCGGTCCTTATCCGACAAGGTCTTTTTCCTGCTCATCAAGTTCTGCGAACGCCTTGGCAAGCTCGTCCTTTTTGGGAGATATGCCGTGCCATTCCACCTTGTTCTCGATAAAAGATATCCCTTTGCCCTTAATGGTATGGGCTATGATCATTTGCGGCATCCCTTTAACGTTCTTTGCTTCCTCGAACGCTTTATCCAGCGAATCGTAGTCGTGACCTTCAGCCTCGATCGTGTGCCATCCGAAATTCTTCCACTTGTCCCTGTATTCCCCCTGGCTTTTGACCTCGCAGCACCATCCATCGATCTGCATTTTATTGAAATCCACTATCGCGCAAAGATTGTTGAGCTTATAGTGGGCCGCTGTCATCGCCGCTTCCCAGACCTGCCCTTCGTTGGTTTCGCCATCACCCATTATGCAGTATATTCTGGCATTGATGTTATCCATTTTATCGGCGATGGCCATGCCTGCGGCCACGGATAGCCCCTGCCCCAGCGATCCGGTGGACACCTCAACGCCCGGCAATCCGTACTGCGGATGGCCCTGAAGACGCGATCCCAGCTTCCTCAAGGTCGCGAGCTCGGACTTCGGGAAGAATCCAACGTCCGCAAGCACGGCATATAACGCGGGGCATGCGTGTCCTTTTGAGAGAATGAACTTATCCCGGTCCCGCCATTTGGGGTTTTTGGGGTCATAGTTCATTTTTGAGTAATATAGGGTAACGAGGATATCGACCATGGACAGGGACCCTCCGGTATGTCCACTCCCCGCGGCGGAAAGCATCGAAAGGATACTCCGCCTGATCTCTATGGCTTTTTTCTTCAGCCCCGTAGTATCGTCGATCCTTTTCATCTCGTCCTTTCGGCAAGTGTGCCTATTTGGTAACACCGGTTTTCCGGTCAAGTCTTTCTATCTTCAGTATAAGATCTTCATTGTCGGGCGCCATATAAAGAGAAGTCTCCCATTCCGACAAAGCTGCTCCAAGATCCCCATTCGCGAAATAAGCGTCCCCGAGGTGTTCTCTCACGACCGGATCGTCCGGCATTACAAGAACA
>JAQVSN010000103.1 GCA_028700515.1 Candidatus Omnitrophota bacterium | reverse complement strand
TGGCTCAAGTACCTGCTTAAAAGTCGCACCCCGCGCGGGTGCGTGGATTGAAACGCTGAATATCCTTGCCTCCTCCGGAACGGCAACGTCGCACCCCGCGCGGGTGCGTGGATTGAAACTTGTACCGCCGACATGAGATCAGGTTTTCGTAGTCGCACCCCGCGCGGGTGCGTGGATTGAAACATGTAACTGGTTGGACTGACACCGAAAGGTGGCAGATCGAAACAAAGCCGCAGAGCGAGGATATCCCGAAAATAGCATAGCGCATAGTGCAAGGAGTCGGATGCCTGTTGACCGATCGCAGTTCTCCCTCAACCTTTACCTCAACCTTAACCTTATGCTATTATAGTCCCGCGATGAAGACCACACTTGTAGTTGACGGCTATAACGCCGCGAACGCCATACCCAAAATAAGGAAAGAGCTCTCTAAAAGCCTCGAGGCGGCCAGGAAAGCGGTGCTCGCGGCGGCCAAGGAGTTCGCGCGTTCGAGCGGTTTCATAACCGATGTGAGAGTGGTCTTTGACGGGGACGACCGTTACAGGGAATTCGACCGTCTTAACATTCCCGGGGTAAGCTTACAGGTGTTTTCCAGGACAGGGAAGGGCGATGATAAGGTGATAGAAACGGTAAAGAAATGCGCCCGGGAAGGACGGGTCGTTATAGCCTCTAACGACAATTATGTTCGCAACAACTCGCGAGCGTACGGAGCCGCTGTTATTAATGTCAAAGAGCTTGAGGGTCGCAAAACACAGATTCGTCAGGGCTCGGGACGCATAGCGCGGACCGGAAACGCGAAAAAAATAGCACCCGCTCTTGAGAATGAGATAACGAGGCAGTATATGAGAGAGCTGGGGATATCAGATAAAGAGGGTAAAGGGTTGAAGAGGTAAAGAGGAGCGCTGAGGCCTGAGTCAAAGCATGGAAATCGTTATTGTGTTATTGGGTTATTGGGTTTTTGCGTGGTTGTATTCTAAAATCACACAACAACGCAATAACGCAATAAACGCAATAACGAAAAGCACGCACGACGAAGACATACACAACGCCTAACGCTATTATGAACGAACCACGAACCACGAAAAACGAAAAACGAAAAACGAACGACGGCATCTCAAAGATGCTCTCCGCGCGCCTTATTATGGCTCCCATGGCCGGGGTTACGGACGGTCCCTTCAGGCTCATGGTGAGGCGGCATGGTTGTCTTTTCGCCTTCACGGAAATGATCGATTCTACCGGACTGGTCTATCGGAGCAAAAAGACCCTGGACATGCTCGATCATCCGCCGGAGGACAGCCCGCTTGGCGTACAAATATCGGGGAATGACCCGGATAAGGTCCTTTACACCGCTCTTATATGTGAGGAAAAGGGTTTCGATGTTATAGACCTTAACGCCGGATGTCCGGCTCCCAAAGTGGTTAAAGGCGGCAAAGGCGCGGCACTTCTTAAGGAGCCCTCCAAAATAGCGGCTATTGTGAGGAAATTGGCCACCAAACTAAAGACCCCGGTCACCGTAAAGATGCGTATCGGTTGGGACGATTCCAGCATGAACTATGTTGAGGTGGCTAAGGCCGCCGAGGGAGAAGGCGCACGGGCTATATGTGTTCATCCGCGTACAAGAGAGCAGATGTACAAAGGGAGCGTCGATCACGGTATAGTCGGAGAGGTAAAGTCTTTCGTAAAAGTCCCTGTTTTCGCCAGCGGGAACATCTTTTCGCCCGAGGACGCCGAAAAAGCGTTATCGCTTACGGGCTGTGACGGTGTTTTCATGGCAAGAGGGGCTTTAGGCCGGCCGTGGATATTTCGTGAGACATATGAGCGGCTGAACGGGGATAAGGCGGAATATGTCCCTTCCCTTGAAGAATTAAAAACCGCCATGATAGAGCATTTTGAGCTGTCTTTCGGAGAATTCGGGTTCGAACGCGCCCGCCCAAGGATGTACAAGAACATATGCTGGTACCTGAAAAGGTATAAGGGACTTAATGAGATAATGAAGGAATATACCAGACTGGGCGATATTGACGCTTTTAGGGCGTTCGTGTCCCGGCTGGTCCCTGGAAATGGGAAGTATTTGGTGCTTGCTTAGCCGTGGTTATACATGAAGTTATCGCGCTGGTGTCGGTGTATAAATGGTAACGCGCAAAAGAAAGGCGATATATGAAAAAGCTTATCCTTGCTTCCGCTTCAGACAGGCGTAAGAGGATACTTGAGATGTGCGGCATAGTTTTCGAGGTTGTGACAAGCGGAGCCATAGAGGAAACGAACGGAGGAAAGCATGTGTCCGACCTGGTGCGGCTCAACGCCGCCCGTAAGGCGGAAGATGTCGCCCGGGCCCGGCCGGGATCGGTGGTCCTGGGGGCCGATACCCTTGTTGCGCATGGCGACGACATTTTGGGGAAGCCCCCGGACGAGAATACCGCACGCCAGATGCTCAAGCGTTTTTCAGGGAGTGAGATAGAGGTCTATACGGGGCTTTCCCTGATAGATACGGCCACGGCCAGAGGCGCTGAGGCGGTCGAGGTGAGCGAATTATATGTCGCTCCTCTTACAGAGGAGGAGGTCGAGAGGATATTCCCGCTTATGGGCCCCTATGATAAGGCCGGAGGGTTCACTATGGAGGGGCCGGGGGCCATGATCTTTGATGATATACATGGCTCATACTTCAATATACTGGGGTTACCCGTAACACGATTAAGGAAAATGTTCGCGGAAATAGGCTTGGATATACTTGACTTCGTCAAAGGTTATAAATAAAGATCTGTCGAGGGAGACTGGCGGCAGTGCGCCTGGATCGGGGTGAAAAGCGCGATTTGAACGACGCTCTGCCCAATGCGCTTTGCGCTATGCAGACCTTGTCTCTTGACCCTAAATATATGAAGACCCACTACACCATACCATTTTTTATCCACCATGAGGGATGTACTCATAGATGCGTGTTCTGTGACCAGCGGAACATCACCGGCAGGTCCACGGTCGCTCCGGAGGATATATCGCACACTATCGATCAATATCTCAAGACCATGTCCGACCATGCATCGGTGGAGGCCGCGTTCTTCGGGGGGTCTTTTACCGGCCTCTCCCGAAAGAGGCAGGCTGAACTTCTCGGCCCTGTCAAGGAATATATAGATTCAGGAAAGATAAAAGGTATAAGACTTTCTACCAGGCCGGATCTTGTCGATCCGGGCGGAGCGCGTTTCCTGAAAAAGAACGGGGTCACATGTGTGGAGCTTGGGGTGCAGTCCATGTCGGAAGAGGTACTTCGTCTTTCAGGAAGAGGACATATCGCCGAAGATACGGTCAAGGCCTCCGGGGCTGTTCTTGGAGAGGGTCTGTCTTTGGGGCACCAGATAATGCTGGGGTTGCCCGGAAGTTCTTTTGAAAAAGAGATGTATACTGCCCGTATGGCAGTGAGACTCGGGGCGTCGCAGGTAAGGATATACCCAACGGTGGTAATAGAAGGGACCGTACTGGCGGAGATGTGGAAAAGAGGCGAATACGTTCCATTGAGCGAAGAGGAAGCGCTTTCTCGTTCAGCAGATATTCTGTCATATTTTAATTCGGAAGGCATTAAGGTGCTGAGGTGCGGCCTGCACCCGTCAGAAGAACTTTCCTCCGGGGGTAAACTTCTGGCCGGACCATTCCATCCCGCTTTCCGCTTGAAGGCCGAAAGTATTATTTTCGGCCGTATGCTCCGGAGTATTCTGGACGAAGGGCCTGATGCCGTATCCAAAGTATCGTATAATCCGGATGACGAGTGCGCCTTGAGAGGGTATGGAGCGATGAATTCTTCGGTCATAACGGAGCTCAGGCGTCTTAAACCTGACGGGTTCCTGTCGCCTTCAAGCAATGTTACCAGAGGACGTTTAACGGTAGAAAGAAATGTATAGTCCCGAAAATACCGGATCTTCAGGTTATTTAATGGTGCATGACCACCGGCTTGGACCTGAGTATTTAACGGGCATTGAGCGCCTCTTTCCAGTCATTGATATGTGTCCGTTCCGGGCTCCTCAGGAAGGATACGATCCGGTGTATGGATCTATATCATCCCACCCCGATATCTATCTGACCAGACTGGACGAACGAACGGTCATATGTTCTCCGGGCATCCCCGGAGGCGTCAGGTCAAAGTTGTTATCGTTCGGCATGGCTATTATAGAGGGAGAATGTGTTCCGCGAGGGAAATATCCTTTTACGGCGGCATATAACGCGGCCAGGGTCGGGAAGACGCTTTTTGCCAACACGCGATCTGCGGACAAAGTTCTCATGCGTGAAGCAGTTGTCCGGGGGCTTAGGATAGTCCATGTTGAGCAGGGATACTCTGCCTGTTCTGTTGTCGCGGTTGGAGATGACGGACTGATCACATCCGACGCGGGTATCGCCGCCGCCGCCCGGGGGGCGGGTCTTGATGTTCTGGAGGTGTCATGCGGGAATATTTCTCTCGCGGGGCAAAGGTATGGGTTTCTCGGAGGAGCCTCGGGAGAGGTTCCCGGGGAGGGGATCCTGTTCACCGGTGACCTTGCTTTTCATCCGGACGGTGAGGCAATAAAGGATTTTATCCGTTGTTCAGGGATGGACGCTGTATCCCTGACGGGTTTAGAGCTTGTAGATTGCGGGAAACTATTCTTTTTTGAAAAACCATGATGGAACCAATATACGTGGAATTTACTTACTTGCCGGGCGATTTTTAGTGTATAATTTTAGTGTGGTGTTTTTACCATGCCCAGAGGAGGTCCTTATGATCGATGAGGCCGGGTCCCATGAGGCTATGCAAATGAGCGACAAGCGGTCCCAGAGAAGGTTCAATATGTTCGCTGATCTGGTAACTTGTTCTATAAGCAGTGTTCCCGGACAAGCGATCGGGGTTGCCGATATCTCAAGCGGGGGGCTGGGGATAACTACCACCCGGAAATTACAAAAGGGCGACAGGGTACATATAGAGGTCAGACTGACCGGTGATGGTATA
>JAQVSN010000102.1 GCA_028700515.1 Candidatus Omnitrophota bacterium | reverse complement strand
CTGACAACTAACGACTGGCAGCCCATGACAAGTTCTGCTATAATGCCCCCACAAGGAGGTTCATAATGGCTCTTTCCGTGGGCATAGTCGGACTCCCGAACGTCGGGAAGTCCACCTTTTTCAACGCCATCACTAACGCCGGCGCCGCCGCCGCCAACTACCCCTTCTGCACGATCGAACCCAACAAGGGTATCGTACCGTTAAGGGACGATCGTCTGGACGTCCTGGCTAAAATGAACAAAAGCGAACGCGTGATCTACGCTACGATGGAGTTCCTGGACATAGCGGGATTGGTGAAAGGCGCTTCCAAAGGCGAAGGCCTGGGGAATAAATTCCTCTCTAACATACAGGAGGTCTCCGCAATAGCCCATGTCGTGCGGTGTTTTGAGAATTCCGACATCGTCCATGTCTCCGGAAAGATCGACCCGGAAGAGGACATAGAGATCATCAACCTGGAACTGATGCTGGCGGACCTCGAAAATGTCGAAAAGATGGCCTTCAATGCTTCAAAGAAATCAGCCCAGGCAAAAGAGCAGAAAGAACGGTTCGACCTCCTTTCCCGGATCAAGGCCGGGCTTGAAAAGAACATCCCCGCCCGCAAGCTGGAATATGATCCCGCCGAACTCTCTCTTCTCAAGACCATACCGCTTCTCACCATGAAAAAGGTCATATACGTGGCTAACGTCGACGATAAATGCATCGGCAGGTCCAACGAGTACACCGATAAGGTAGCCGAGATCGCCGCGCGCGCTAAAGACGAATTCGCCGTTATATCGGCGCGCATCGAGGAAGAGATCGCAGAGCTGGATGACGCCGAACGCAAAGAATACCTCAAAGAACTGGGGATCCCGGAGAGCGGCCTTGACGTTATCGCCCATAAATGTTTCCGGCTTCTGGGCCTTCAAACTTTCCTTACTACCGGAGAGAAGGAAAGCCGCGCGTGGACAATAAAACAAGGCATGACCGCCCCCGAAGCCGCGGGGGTCATACACACCGATTTCGAACGCGGTTTCATCCGTGCGAACGTGGTAAGCTACGAAGATTATATCGCCGACGGCGGCTGGCATGCCGCCCGTGAAAAAGGCCATCTCAGGCAGGAAGGAAAGACCTACTTAATGCAGGAAGGCGATATCGTGGAATTCCTTTTTAACGTTTAGAAGATCTTCGGATGTCAGGCCCCGGAAATACAGGCCTCAAGTCTTTTATCCGAATCCCCGGAAGGTTTCACGAACTCGACGGCTATGCCGAAGGACCTCACAAGCCCTCCGCCCATATCGTCGCAGCGCACTACCCTTGATAGAAAAGAACACTCACCGAAACTTCCGCAATCGACCCTGCAATCCATCAGGGTCCCTATCGGTACCTTTTCAAGGCTATTGAAATATACTCCGCCCGTGCTTATGTTCTCCGTGAACGACGAGCCATGTCCCGACCCGTGCTCCCCATGCCTGCAGTAAAGGACTGTCAGTCTTCTTGAGACCCTTTTAAAAGCCCTTCTATTATCGCTGATCATCGGACCCCTTATTCGAAGAACATCACTTCGTGCCCCCCTGTAGCGGGGTCCTTTTTCTTTGAGACCTTGATCCCCAAAAGCTCGGTCACTACCGCGTCCACCGTGATAAAGACCTCCACATCCTTCCTCAGGCATCCTGTAAGCGTTCCTTCTCCCCTGCCGAGGGAACCGTGTAGATGAAGTTTGACCTCTCCCGAATCCTCCACGATCGATATACCCGAAGCTACTACTTCCCTGCCGTCGTCGAAAGAACGCCTGTCAGACAAAGCCGGTAAAGTAAGCTGACTGGGCCCTGTGACCATCTCTCCTTTTCTCAACGCCCCAAGGACATTGACGTGGGCGAGCTTGATGCCCTCTTTCCTGACAAGTTCCTTAAGGGATGATAAGAGATCGTCCCCATGCTCGAACCTTACAAGAAAGACCCTGCCTGTGGTTCCCTGGGAATATTTCATGAAGCGGGATCACATATACCTTTCAGGCGTCCCTTTTATCTCTCCGAAAGAAGGATTATATTTCTTTACCTCTCTTCCGAAACACACGCCCATGTGTTCATGTATCGATACCTGGTCGAGATCGACATGGCGCTGTTTGATCGCGTGTTCGGCGTTCATATACCTTATCTGTTTTCCGCACACATCTACCAACGTGACGCCGTAAATGCCTTTCACCAACAACTGTACTGCCGCCCCTCCTACTTCCTTGCCGAAATTAACGTCGTATCCGGAAGCTCTGCCGCAGCGCACCAGATGTCCCGGGGTGACTTCCCTGACCTCAGGCACGGTATAGAGCTTCTCCACGTACATGTGGGTGGCTTTCATGAAATCGGACATCTCTTTGTCGGCCTTCATCCGCTTGGTAAGTTCCTGGCACACGTACTTTCCCGCCCCGGCCAGTTTTTTATGGCCGAAAGAATCGACCCCTGCGCCCTCGTCCACGATCTCCGAACCCGACGCGTCCTTGAGACCTTCAGCCACTACTATGAGATATGTCCCCGCGTAAATATCGCTCTTAAGTATCCTGTGCGTGAATTTCTTCTTCACATCCCGGTAAAGGACATCGAAATCAACGGGTATTTCCGGGATAAGTATAGCGTCCGCGTCGGACGCTATCCCCCCCCTGAAGGCCGAATGCCCCGCGTAACGCCCGAACACTTCCATAGCTATGACCCGGTTATGCGTCCTTCCCGTGGTCTTAAGATCATCGACAAAAGAAGCTATACGGTTGATCGTGGAGTCGCCGCCTACCGAATATGTCTGAAGGTCCAGGTCCATGGTCTTGGGCACATGAACACAGGATACCCCGTGCTTATAAAGGTCCACCATAACGCTGCCGGAGTCGTCGCCGCCGGAGATAACCAGAGCGTCGATATCGAATTTTTTCATTCCTTCCTTGATGCGGCCATACTTGTCGGGATCCTCTATCTTCTTTATCTTCACCCGGGAATGACCTGCCTCGGAACCCGAAAGAGCCGCGTTTATCTGGTCAACCCTGTCACCGTCAAGTTCCGTAAGTTTATCGAAATCTATCAGGTTATAGAGTCCCGCGTAACCGTTGGTTATCGCGTAACACTTTATCCCAAGGCTTGCCGCCATCTGGGCCGTCCCCTTTACCACGGCGTTAAGGCCGCCGCAATCCCCGCCGGAGGTAAGGACACCTATCTTCTTTATCTCTGACATTAAACTCATCCTCCTTGAAATTTAGTGATACCCCGCGTCCAGTCGACCCGCAAGGGTAAATTGTGTAAGTATTAGTAATACGATACTATAATGGGACGATTTTTCAAGTGTTTTCAGCGGGGGATCGACCCGCGCGGGGACCAGAGAGGGGCCGGGACCCTTACGTTATCTTAACCTTTCCAGGATACCCGGTTTGCTCGAAGATGACCTCTCGTTAAAGAATCCGTCGGCGGACGCCTTGAAAAAGGTCCCTCTCGACGGCATAAGGACCTTGTAGGTCTTGCCGCTAATCATCATCTTCCTTGTATCCTTGTCTCCATCCCGCCAGTCCCCGGATCCAAGTATGAACTCAAAATCATCCCCGGAACGTCGTATGGAGCTTATCTTATAATCCCTGTACTCCATGAACTGAAAATCGAATTTCGCGTCCTCGAAAGAATAGTCATCCTTGGCCGGATCGTCAATAAGCGCGTACATCGCCTGGTAATCCTTCCTGCCCCACGCGGCCAGGAACATATCCACAACCCGGGCGCCCTGCGGACAAATGCTTAGGTCTGCCGCCTCGCCTCCCCTCCCGACCGGAAGGCCGAGGGACATAGGTCCGTCTTCGGTGTTAAATCCCGCTCCGGCTTCGGCGGAAAAAAGCAGCAGAATAACGATCGCCGCTACCATCACGACCGCACTGTTCCGTGAATGATAGAACATTACGAACCCATCCTGTAATGTTTTTTTATGGCCTGTGTTATATCCCATTGGCATCTCATCCCCCTGGGGAATACGACAAGGTCCCCCGGACCGAACTCAGCCGTTTCGCCGCTCTCGGCCTTGACCCTGGCTTTCCCTTCGAGTATGTAGCATGTCTCTTCGGTGTCATAGCTCCATTGGAAGGTTGAAATCCTTTTTTTCCATATGGGCCAGGTATCTACCCCGAGAGAATCCAGTTTTTTCCTATCCGGTCTTTCTATCGATATTCCGTCACCCATAATATCCCCCTCTTCGCCTTAACGGGAACTCCCTGTCCGAGATCGATGTACGGCTCTTACAGATTATAAACTTTCCGGAGTTAAGTGTCCACCACCTCCGGAGCACTTTCCTTTGATGTGATAATAAAAGTTACCGGGCCGTCATTTACCAGGGAAACTTCCATATGGGCCCCGAACACTCCCTCGGCGACTTCCAAGCCCCTTTCCCTGAGAGCGGCGCTAAGGTCCTTCCACAAGGCCAGTGCCTTCCGGGCTGAAGCCGCTCCGGAAAATCCCGGACGGGCACCTTTTGACGTATCGGCCAAAAGAGTGAACTGGGGAACATTAAGTACGGCACCTCCCACAGAAGAGACATCAAGGTTCATTTTCCCTCCGGAGTCTTCGAATATCCTCATCGCGGCCAACCGGTCCGCCATCTTGTTCACTGTCCCGGGCGTATCTCCCTCGGCTATCCCCACAAAGAGCAGCATGCCCTTGCCTATGCTTCCGGCCAGCTTATCCCCTACCTCAACACGGGCGCTTTTTACTCTTTGCACGACTATCTTCATATTTCCATCCGAGAGTTACCCGCGGCATCCTGCGATGACACGCGGTTAACAAGTTCCCCTATCCCCTCCACTTCGACCGTGACTTCCTCGCCCGGGAGCATCGGTCCAACTCCGGGAGGCGTACCGGTTGCGATAACATCCCCCGGCAGAAGCGTCATTATGGAAGAAATGAAACTTACCAGATAAGGTACGTCGAATATAAGTTCCGCGGTCCTTGAATCCTGCATAAGCGAGCCGTTGAGATACGTCCTGACGG
>JAQVSN010000101.1 GCA_028700515.1 Candidatus Omnitrophota bacterium | reverse complement strand
CAAAGTCCGGCGCCGAAGCGGGAACGACGGTGACATCCTTCACCTTTCCCGTAAAAGAAGCCGGCACCTTGACCTCCTCGATATTAGCGACCGTCATGTCTACGGCTTTCATGTTCATCTCTACGACTTTATCTCCCTTGGAACCGTAGGTCTTCTTTATGGCCTTCTTGATTGCGTCTATAGCTATCGAGTCATCGATCACCTTGGATATCTTAAAGAAAGCTGTCTGCATTATGGCGTTGATCCTGCCGCCCAAACCAACCTCCTCCGCTATCTTAACGGCGTCTATCACGTAGAACCTTATCTTCTTCTCGACGATCTGCTTCTGAACTTTCGCGGGAATGTGCTTCCATACTTCAGAAGCGGGGTGCGCGCTCGTAAGCAGGAAAATACCGCCTTCCATGAGGTTCTTAAGCATGTCATATTTTTCCAGGAATGAGAAATTATGGCATGCGACAAAGTTGGCTTTGGATATGAGGTAGGGCTTTCTTATTGTCTTCTTCCCGAACCTCAAGTGTGATACCGTTATGGAACCCGCTTTTTTCGAATCGTAAACAAAATACCCCTGGGTGTTATTATCCGTAAGATCCGCTATTATCTTGATGGAATTCTTGTTAGCGCCGACCGTCCCGTCAGACCCAAGGCCGTAGAACATAGCGCGGTATATGTCATCGCTCTCCGTGCTGAACGACGGGTCCACAGGCAGGCTCGAACCCGAAACATCGTCGGTTATGCCGACCGTAAAACGGTTCTTGGGTTTTTTGGCGGAAAGATTATCAAAAACGGCTTTTACCATGGCCGGAGTGAATTCGGCCGAGCCGAGCCCGTATCGCCCTCCTACTACCACCGGATAGGACTTGAACGGCGCGAATCCGTTCTCCATGGCTTCTCCTATCGCCGTCCTCACGTCCTCATACAAGGGCTCACCCAAACTTCCGGGTTCCTTGGTCCTATCAAGGACCGCTATGGACTTGACCGTGGCCGGGATGGCTGCCATGAAAGCTTTAGTGTCAAAAGGCCGGTACAAACGGACCTTCAATACTCCCAGTTTTTCACCTTTAGCGTTGAGCTGTTCGACCGTCTCGTGCACGGTCTCCCCGCCCGAACCGATGATAACTATCACTCTGTCGGCATCCTTGGCCCCCACGTAGTCAAAAAGGTGGTATTGCCTGCCGGTAAGAGCCGCGAACTTATCCATCGCTTTCTGCACTATAGCGGGACAGGCGGTGTAATATTTGTTGACGGTCTCCCTGCCCTGGAAATAAACATCCGGGTTCTGGGAGGTACCCCTCATGATCGGTTTTTCTGGATTGAGGCCCCAAGCCCTATGCCTGTGTATGCCCTGCGTGCCAAGCATGGACCTCATGTCGTCGAACGTAAGCTCTTCAATTTTCTGGATCTCGTGGGATATCCTGAACCCCTCAAAGAAATGAAGGAACGGGATCCTTGCCTCGAGCGTCGCGGCCTGGGATATAAGCGCCATATCCATGGCCTCCTGTACGCTCGATGAGGCCAACATTGCCCAGCCTGTGGACCTTACGCTCATAACGTCCGAATGATCGCCGAAAATGGAAAGCGCCTGACAGGCCAGTGAACGGGCCGCTATATGGAAAACCGTGGGCGTCAACTCTCCGGCTATCTTATACATGTTGGGTATCATAAGGAGAAGCCCCTGCGAAGCGGTGAATGTCGTCGTAAGCGCCCCTGCCGAAAGAGCTCCGTGTACGGCTCCAGCCGCCCCGGCTTCAGACTGCATCTCCACTACCGTCGGTACCGTGCCCCATATGTTCTTTTGGCCTTTAGCGGTCTTCTCGTCAGCGATCTCTCCCATGTTCGAGGATGGAGTGATCGGATAAATAGCTATAACCTCGTTCGTAGCGTGGGCTACATGCGCTACCGCGCTGTTACCGTCATGCGGGACCATTTCACGTTTCATCTCATAACCTCCTATTATAATGGTGTGCAATTTTAAATATCCTGGAACAATTCTCTCTAGAGCAAAAAGGATAGCCTCAATGCCGGGGACATACCCTTAAATTGACTCATGGAAGGTTCCTTATTTTATCACACGCCTATGGGTTTGTTAAGTGTTTTTGAGTCCTGGAAACAAAAAAGGACGGGCCGTAAGCCCGTCCTTTTTTTGTAAGATAATTGTTTTTAATATGTTACGTTATTTTTTTTCCGCGATAAGCCCCATATAGGTCCCCATGAAAGCCACCATCATCACGATCGGTATGTAAGACTGCACGGCGGCGTTCACTATGGCTATCAGTATCTGGCTAACGTTCGGCGAGAGAGGCACCGTAATAAGCCCAATAACGAAACCTATGACCAGCGATATGATCAGGCTAATTACCAAAAGCACCACGAAAAGCCCAAAGGTCTTCCAGAAATTGCTCTTTGCGGCGGACATGCCGTTTTTGAGGGCCTGGAAAGGACCGGCGTCATCCACGACAACAGCGTATATCGGGTATATCAGCATCGTTATTATGATCACCGCGGCGACGGTAACTATTGCCGCCACTATACTCCTCGTAACAACGTTATCCCCCATAAGAAGCACCCCGGCGCTTATAAGGCTGAGAAGCAGCACAACGCCGATGGCTATGAGGATATAAAGCAAAAGAAGCCCGAGAATACGCAGGTAATATTTTTTGCCGTATTCGTTGAACTGCGCCATGCTGGCAGACGCGGTCTTTATCTGGTCTTTGACCATACCAAGCGCTCCGCCCTGGAGAAAAATGAAGATAAGGAAAAAAAGAAGGCTGGATATTATGGAAACAGCCACTATACCCGGATTACCGGCCCTCGCCGGGTCGGCTAACGGCAGGCTTACCAGGCCGATAACCACATTGAATATAAAAAACACCATTACTACGTTCATCAGCTTTCCGGTTTCCGAGAAACCCTTTTTTACTGCTTCCATGATCCCCATACTGACCTCCTTGTATGCAGTTTCGCACCCTTGCGTCTTGCTTTCGATACACTATATTATAATGACTATATACTCCAAGTCAAGTAAAGGGCCCTGGCCCCAGCCTCGCTATACTCCTCTACGTTCTTCGAACGCTCTCTGGAGAGTGGCCACATCCGCGTATTCGAGGCTGGCCCCGACCGGCACACCTCTCGCCAGCCTCGATACGGTAACTTTGCCGGACTTCATCACCTCACTGAGATAAAGCGCCGTAGTTTCGCCTTCGGTGGTAAAGTCGGTGGCTATGACCACCTCTTTTACCTTCTCTTTTTCTACGCGTTCCAGCAATTCTTTTATTTTTAGCTGTTCGGGCCCTATCCCCTCTATCGGCGAAAGCTGCCCCAGAAGAACGTGATATGTTCCCCGGAATATCCCGCACTTTTCCATCGCTATCACGCCGTTCGGTCCTTCCACCACGCATATACGCGAAGCGTCCCTCGACGGATCGGAACACACCGAACAAAGCTCGTGCTCGCTTAGATTGTTACACCGTGAGCAAAAACGCACATTCGATTTTACCTCCCTGATGGCCCGGGCGAGCGCTTCCACGTATTCCCCCGGGCTCCGGAGAAGATAAAAGGCTATCCTCTCCGCGGACCTCACCCCTATTCCCGGCATGCGGCTGAACTCCTCAATGATCCTTGCCATCGGTCTGGGGAAACCCTTTATCATCAGGCTCCTTCTCCCATGTCCCTGACCACCTGTCCGCCGAACACGTCCATAACGTTCTCAATGTGCGGATTCATCTCTTTACGTTCACCGGTTTTTTTAAAAACATCTTTCTGTCTATCCTTGGAGGCGGCGCCAAGAAAATCGAGTATAGAGAACTCTACCCTCGGAGAGGCGCCTATCACGGTCCCTACGGCCTCTTCCACGACCGCTCGGTTGTCGCTGCTTTCCAGCATGTCCCTGGAAAGAGCGTGTTCACGGGCAAAACCGATTATCACTTTTTCTTTTCCGAAAACTACCGGACGGCCTTCGTTCAGAAATGTAAATACCGAGACCTGCCTGTTCTTCACATATGTCAGCACCGCGTTCCAATGGGCCTTACTCGGATCCGAATATCCCACCTGTGTCTCCTCCTGGTCGGAGTCGTCCTGCACCGCGGACTCAGGCGCGTCCATGACTTGTTTAAGGGTTTCCCGGGATCCCGGGCCGGCGGCCGGCGGTCGCGGTGTTTCGGTCTTGGAAGGGTCCATGAAAGACCCCTGAGGCTGCCGGGACAAAGGAACGTTATCCAACTTTTCAAGCGCCTCGGTAAGAGAAAAGGCTTGTTTGCGCATGCAAAGACGTACCACAGCTATTTCAAGAGGGGCTCTTGTGAAAGATGTGGCTCTCATAAGCCCGATACAGTTCGATATGTTCTGTATCACGTAAAGTATTTCCTCGAGAGAAATAGTTTCGGCCTGTGAGGCCAGCTTCCTGATCTCTTCTTCGGAAAGGGCCATGTCACCGGTCGGCTTTCCGGCCGTCTTCATTATCATGAGGTCCCTGAAATGGCCGAGGAGCGCGTTCGCTATGAATGATGGATCCTTTCCCCCGCTTATCAACGAGTCCAGGGCTATGGCGGCGGCCGCGGTATCGCAGTCTATGATCGCCTGGACCGTCTCCTGGACCTTAGCCCTTCCAGCCATTCCCAAAAGTTCGTACACGCCTTCCGCCGTCACTTTCTTTCCCGAAAAAGATACCATTTGGTCTAGAACAACTATCCCGTCCCTCAAACTTCCGTCGGCATAACGGGCCATAACAAGAGCCGCTTCATCCGAAAGGTCTATACCCTCTTTTTCCGCTATCGCCATAAGAAGGTCTCGTATCTTGAGAGGAGGTATCCTGGAAAAATCGAAACGCTGGCATCGGGACATTATCGTCGGAAGCACCTTATGCGATTCGGTGGTTGCGAATATGAACTTAACGTGCGCCGGAGGTTCTTCAAGAGTTTTAAGCAGGGCATTGAAGGCCTCCTGAGTAAGCATATGGACTTCATCTATTATGTAGACCCTGTACCTGCCCCGGGAAGG
>JAQVSN010000100.1 GCA_028700515.1 Candidatus Omnitrophota bacterium | reverse complement strand
ATAATCTCCGAAGGAAAATTCAGCCCCAAATTCTCGATGACCAAGGAGGATGAACTGGGGGATATAGCCGCGGCGGTCAATACCATGACCGGTAAAATAAGGTCTTATATCGCGGAACTCCAGGATTACAGCAAGAAGACGGCGTCTCTCAATATGCGGATACACAAAAAGGTCATAACTCTTACCAATTTGATGCGTTTGGGAGACCTAATAAGTACCGGGGCCGGATACGACGAAATAACGGCCTTCGCCGCTGAGAAAATATCAGGTGAAATGGAAAAGGCTTTTTGCGTCATCTATTCGCGGGAACAGAACGGGGCCTATGTAATGAAGAGTTTTTACAATGCCTCGAGAAAGGATATCCCGGTGGAGGATATCTCTCGGGAGATACAGCTTGTGGACAAACTATTCTCTAAGAACGAGTGCCTTCTCATGGATTCAAGGCCCTTAACGGCCCAGTGGCAGAGAGACCTCCGGGATAAATTGGGGATAAAGAACGTGCTGATCTATCCTATGAAGGATAACACTCGTCTTCTTGGGGCTATCGTCACCGGCGGATCCTATGATGAGATCCGGTTCGACGATGAGGAGATAGGGGTTCTCAGGGCTTACGCGAAAGAGCTTGTTCTGGCGCATCAGTCCAGCCAGGTGTTCGAGAGGGTGAAAAGCCTGGATGTAGTGGACAGCTTGACAGGTCTTTATACCCGGGCATATCTTGAAGACAGGCTCGAGGATGAGATAAACCGGGCCGTGTTCTACCAAAGACCCTGTTCTATCCTGGTAATGAACATAGATGATTTCGAAAAATACGCTGAGCGTGAGGGCGTTCAGAAGTCCAAGAAACTGCTCAAACAGCTGGCCCAGTTCCTGACGGCGATGTCCATGCCGGTCGGAAAAGTAGCAAGATTCGATTATGACGAGTTCGGCATACTTCTTCCGGAAAGAAATAAGAGAGAGAGTATAGAAATAGCGGAGGATATCCGCAGAAGGGTGTCGTCCATGGACATATCGGCCGATCCGGCCGACGGGATAACCGTCAGTATAGGGGTCGGAGAGAACCCCATAGACGGGACCAACGCAAAGGAGATAATCGCCAAGGCGTACCGGAACATGCAGCGCGCCAAGGAGTCAGGGAAGAATCGGGTAGTGGGTGAATGACGAATTTGGTTTTTAACCGAAGGGAAGATCAGCCGATGCGTGAAGACATGAAGAAGATCCTGGTATCGATGAAGGAAAAGAGGGCCTCGGACCTGCACATAACGGCGTTCTCTCCTATGCACTTCAGGATAGACGAGCAGCTTTTGGCTGTGGATGAGAAGCAGTTTTCTCCGGACGAATGCCGGGAAGCGGTCTATTCTCTGATGACCGCGGAGCAGATAGAGAAGTTCGAGCGGTCCAGAGAACTTGATTTTTCATTACAGATAGAGGGAGCGGGAAGATACAGACTTAACGTTTTCATGCAAAGAGGTTATGTCGGATGTGCTGTGAGGCTTATCCCCATACGGATCAAGAATATTGGGGAGTGCGGCCTGCCCGAGACTTTGGTGAAGGGGTTCTGCCACGCGCCGAAAGGGTTAGTGCTTGTAACGGGAGCCACAGGAAGCGGAAAGTCGACGACTTTAGCCGCAATGATAGACGAGGTCAACTCGTCCAGGCGGTGCCACATCGTGACCGTAGAGGACCCGATAGAGTTCATTCACAAGAACAAAAAGTCCATAGTGGACCAACGGCAGGTGCACAGCGACACGGATTCGTTCTCCGGGGCCCTTATGCACGTTCTCAGACAGGACCCTGACGTCATAATGATAGGGGAGCTTAGGGATCTTGAGACCATCCAGCAGGCCCTTATAATCGCCGATACGGGTCACCTCGTATTCGCAACTTTGCATACCTCTGACTGTATACAGTCGATAAACCGTATGGTCGACGTATTCCCGGAGCACCAGCAAAAGCAGATAAGGTTCCAATTGTCTTTTGTCCTTCTCGCGATAATTTCCCAGCAACTTGTCCCCAGGAAGGACAGCGATGGGCTGGTCCTTGCCACCGAAATGCTTGTAGCTAACCCGGCGATAAGGAGCATGATACGTGAGACCAAAGAACACCAGATATACTCGATATTGCAGACGTCCCAGAAAGACGGGATGAAGACGATGAACCAGGGCCTTGTTGAACTTTATAAGAACGGGCTAATATCATGGGAAGACGCGGCCGAGAGATCTACGAACATTGAAGAGTTGTCGAAGCTGGCCGGCAAACAGTGGCCGTAAGATTCAGCAATACAACGCACGAGGTAAGGGAAAGCATGCCTGAGAAAAAGATAGTTGAAAGACTCGGAGAGATCCTGGTCCACGGGGGGGTAATAACCGAACAACATCTTCTTAGAGCCCTGGATTTCCAGAGGCGTGAAGGAGGGCTTTTAGGGGAGATACTCGTGAAACTCGGCTACGTGAACGAAAGAGAGATCGTGCAGGCCCTTACCGCCCAATACGGTTTTCCCTACCTTCCGCTCGAGGACTATTATTTCAACAAGGAAGTGGTGAAACTTGTTCCGGAGAACGTTGCCCGGCAATACAGTATTGTCCCGCTGGATGTTATAGGGGACATACTCACGGTCGCGATGTCAAACCCGCTGAATGACAGAGCGATAGAAGACGTCGAGATGATGGCCAAAAAGAAGGTCAAGGTATTCATCAGTACGGTCACTTCGGTACATGAAGCCATAAATAGGCTGTATAAAGCTTAATCATGCTGAAAGGCCCTCATGGTCCTGTCACTCTCCGATAAAACACAGCAGATCCTTGTAGATAAGGGTGTTATTTCCGCCGCCGACCTCGAAAAGGCAAAGAGCCTGTGCGCGCGGGAAGGTGGTAAGCTGTCCGCCGTGCTTATCAAGATGAAAGCTGTGCCCCGGGAGGATCTACTGGCTGGCGTGAGCTTATGTTTAGACGTCCCTCCTCTTAACCTTTCGCGGTTCAAGGTGGATATTGATACGCTTGGTCTGGTACCCAAACGAGTGGCTTCTTCCCATAAGATCCTTCCAGTGTCCAGAATAGGTAAATATCTCACCGTGGTGACATCGGATCCGGAGAACATAGTTGCTATAGACGACCTTAGAAGCCTCACCGGCATGGATATAAGCCCCGTGCTTTCTTTCGAGGATGACATTGATGAGGCCATCCGGAGGTTCTACGAAAAACCGGCTGATGAGGAGATGAGTTCGATCGTCGGGGACATGGCATCCGGTGGGATGGAAATGGTAGAAGATACCTCGGAAGACGCCTCAACAGGAGATCTGTTGAAGATAACGGAAGAGGCCCCAGTAGTGAAACTGACCAATCTCATACTTGGCAGGGCTGTTAAAGAAAGGGCCAGCGACATATTGATAGAACCGATGGAAAAAGATTCCCGGGTACGTTACAGGATAGACGGCGTATTGTGTGAGCGATATACACCCCCAAAAAAATTCCATAAAGGTATAATCTCCAGAATAAAGGTCATGTCCAACCTGAACATAGCCGAGAGGAGGCTTCCCCAGGATGGCCGGTTCAGGCTGAGGATCGAAGAAAGGAAGATCGATTTCAGGGTGTCGATCGTCCCCGCCAGCATGGGAGAAAAGGCCGCTCTGAGGATACTTGACAAAGAACAGGCAATGACGGATCTTGACAGGCTTGGGTTCAAGCTCCGGGATAGGGAGAGGATACGAAAGGCCAGCGAAAAACCCCATGGTATGATCCTTGTATGCGGGCCCACGGGATGCGGCAAGACCACGACGCTTTATTCCATATTGAGGCATGTGGACAGCCCCGGAAAGAACCTGGTGACCGTAGAGGATCCGGTAGAGTATGAGATGAAGGGAATAAATCAGGTTTCGATAAATGAGGACATAGGCCTTGGTTTTTCGGCGTGCCTCAGGTCCATTCTCAGGCAGGATCCCGACATAATAATGGTCGGAGAGATAAGGGATTATGAGACTGTGGATACAGCCATTAAATCGGCGCTTACAGGGCATTTAGTTCTTAGTACACTTCACACCAATACTGCCGCCGGATCGATAGTGAGACTTGTGAATATGGGCGTTGAACCCTTTCTTTTGTCGGCTGCTGTGGAGCTTATAGTCGCCCAAAGGCTGCTGAGAAAACTGTGTCAGGAGTGCAGGGAACCGTATCTGCCGGATGAAGCAACAGCCTTAAGGTACGGGTTGTTGGATAAAGATGGTTCACCGGCGAAAATATTCAAGCCCAAAGGCTGTAAACGCTGCGGGGAAACGGGATATCAGGGGAGGGTAGGGATAGCGGAATGTATGCTGTTTACGCCCGCTATCAAAGAGCTGATATTCGCCAGGGCGGAGGAATCCGAGCTGGAACTCATGGCGCGGGAAGAAGGGATGGTCACTTTGAGACGGAACGGCATTGAGAATGTTCTTGACGGAATGACTTCGCTTGAGGAGGTCCTCCGCGTTACCGCTGAGGAAAGAGTGAAAAGGCCTGCTGCCAATGAAAAGTAATATAAAAGAGAAGATAATCGCCGGGCTTATCGGAAGAGGTCTTGTTGACGAGAAGCGCCTTATGAGCGTTTTTGACGAGAAACAGGATTCCATGACAGGTCTGGTGAGGAAGCTTACGGACAGCAGCATAGTCTCCGATAAGGACCTCATGATAGTTCTAAGCCAGGAATTGGACATACCCCCCATAGACGTTACGAGGGTAAATATCCGTAACGAAATGATGGGGCTTGTACCCGAGAAGATCATACAGAGGCACGCCGTAGTGCCTCTGGCAAGGGTGGGGGAGATGATAACCGTAATAATGTCTGATCCTACGGATGTTTTCGCAATAGACGATCTAAAGACAATTACAGGGTGCGACATCGGCCTCGTTCTGGCCACGGAAAAGGACATACAAAAGGCCCTTCATGCTTTCTACCATGGCGGGGACGAGGATATATCCACAATAATAGACGAAGGCTCCGAAACGGCTGAAGATGTAGAGTTCGTGGGACAAGGCAGCGGGCCAGATGT
>JAQVSN010000099.1 GCA_028700515.1 Candidatus Omnitrophota bacterium | reverse complement strand
TCTCCTCAGGTGGAAAAGATACAGGCCGCCGAAAACCCCGTGCCAATAGGCACAGTTGCACTGTCCTCTAAGCAGGTCCTTCTCGGCCTCCACGATCTCTGAGCTCTTAACCTTTCCGCTTTTCTTGAGCTCATCTAACCGGCCGCTCACATAGACCATCTTCTTGTTCATGTGATTTGATTCAGGGTACTTGGAGAAAAAGTTGCGCCAGAAACCGCCGCGCATGAAGGGCCTGTAATATTCCTCCTTCCCCATTGCCCTGACCTCCTTAAGCACCTCTTCATAATGAAGCTGGCTTTCGGCGGGCAAAGACCACTCGAGCATTTCCTCATAGGACGACGTGGGCAGGTACACTCTCCCGAGAGGCGGTTTCTTTTGGAGACATTCCGAAAGAGTAGCGGTATTGAGCCATCCGGCATTGGCCATGACCTCGTCGAAAAATTTCTCAAGCCATCTTTCCTCGAAGACCCATTTGTGGGTACCCGGCCATTCACCGAATTTTTCACCGTCATCGCCATATATGAATGTCGCGTTCGGGTTATCCCTGAGAACAGCCTGCATATAGGACATCGCTTCCGGCGGCATCTTGAAAGGAATGTGGTAACGCAAAACCTTGTCAGAGGGGAAAACGGCGACGGACCTGGCGGAATCTTCGGTCATATAGTGGCCATATGTCCTGTCCTTGGTGACTCCGGCATAGAGAAAATGCGTGTCATCCAGTATGACATATTTTATCCCGGCTTCGTCAAAAAGCGACGGCATTGCGGGCTCCCACACTCTCTCGGCGACCCACGCGCCTTTTGGTTCGTACCCGAAGTTCTTTCGCACATAAGAGCTGAGCATCCTGATCTGCGCCAATCTGTCGCGATATGGTATAGGCGGCAGTATCGGCTCGTAAAAACCTCCGCTCATGACCTCAACCTGCCCGGATGACACCAGATCCCTGACCGCATCTATGAGTTCGGGCCTCTTCTTCTCCACCCATTCGAGAAGACATCCGGTAAAATGAAAGGTCATCTTGATGGAAGGATATTTTTTCAATGTTTCGATGAACGGGATATAGCACTGGTCACTGGCCCTCTCCATCACAAAATCAAAATTGCCCACCGGCTGATGGAAATGTATGGCCATTGCGAGATCGGCTTTCATAAAAACTCCTTGTAGATCACATACTCAGGTATAGGAAAAATTTAAAAACTCTTGCTATCTTAACTTACTCTCCCCTCTACCTTAACCTCAACCTTAACCTTTACCTTTACCTCTTCTATCTCTTCTCAGTTTTTCCTGCAGTTTTACCCCATCAGCTTCCTGTAAAGCGTCAAGTACTTGCGGGCAGAACTCTCCCACGAATAGTCGTAGCTCATAGCCTTCTTCATCAGGCGATGCCATGATCCGGGGTCAGCATAGCGTTTGACCGCCTTTTTCACCGCGGCGAAAAAGGCTTCCTCGGTCGCAGGACCGAACTTGAAACCGTTACCGTTCTCAGGGTCTTCCTCAACATCTATTATAACGTCGTCCAATCCGCCCGTGGCCCTCACAACGGGTATCGTGCCGTATTTTACGCTGTATATCTGATTTAGCCCGCATGGCTCATATCTTGAAGGCATCAGGAATATATCCGATCCGGCCTCGATCACATGCGCCAGCTCGTCGTTGAACTCGCTCGTAACGTAAACTTTCCCCTTATATTTCGCGGCCAGAGAACGAAAGACCCTCTGGTACTCCCGGCTCCCGTTCCCCAGGATCACGAACGCCGCCCCAAGTTCGACGGTCTTTCCCACTATGCCCGCTATGAGGTCTATGCCTTTCTGCTCGGCAAAACGCGAGACACTGCCGATGATCGGGGAACCCGGATCTATATCGAGGCGGGCCCGCCTTATGAGGTCCTTTTTGCATTCGATCTTCTTCTCGAGGCTCTCCGAATCGTACCTCTCTTTGATAAAACGATCGTTCCGAGGACTCCATATCGAGTAATCGGCTCCGTTAGGTATCCCGTAGAGCGTGTCTTTTTTGGCTCTGAGAAGTCCATCCAGTCCGCAGCCGAACTCGGGAGTCATTATCTCCTCGGCGTAACGATGGCTAACGGTGGATATGGCGTCTGAATACAGGATACCTGACTTCATGAAATTGACCTTTCCGTAGAATTCAAGGTCGTTCATATTGAAAAAACCCTCGGGGATAAGAGCCTTCTTCAGGATCTTTTTGTCGAAAACCCCCTGATAAGCCATGTTGTGGATCGTAAAAAGTGTTTTTATGCCTCCGAAGAAGCGGTCGCCTGAAAGCAGAAAACGCATATAAAAAGGCACCAGCGCCGTCTGCCAGTCGTTAGCGTGGATGATATCCGGCCTTACGTCAAGGGCCTTCATCGCGGCAAGCACCGCCCTTGAAAAGAAGCTGTATCGCTGCCAGTTATCGCTGTAATCCCCGAGAGGATTGCCGTAAAGCCCCTCCCTCATGAAATAACGGTCATTCCGGATGAAATAGGTCGTTACACCGTCTTCTCTCACCATATAGATATCGAACCCGAACATCCCGTCGTCAAGCATGGGATGTTTTACGCCGCCAAGCTCTTTTTTTATCCCAAACGCCCCATCGTGGACCGATTTATAGTAGGGCATTATCACCCTGACATCGCATCCGAGGGCGCTGAGCGCTTTTGGAAGGCTGGCCGATACATCCGCCAGACCTCCGGTCTTGGCATAAGGCACGACTTCGGGAGATATGAACATGACCTTCGGATAACTTCCCATAACAAGGGCCGTGGATTCCGGAAGACGCTGGGCCGCCGGACCGGCGGGAACAGGCTGTGTGAGATAATACGGCACTTCCCTTCCGAGGATCTTATAGATATTAGAAAGGTGCATGCGGTAAAGTTCGTCAAAAACAAAATTAAGTTCACTGCCGAAATCGTCGTACCACCAGAACCAGTCGCTGCCTTCGGCTATGTACATCTCCTCCATGGCCGCTTCGGGCGGGTCCTTAACGGCAGAGAGCATTTTCCTTGTTTTATCGAGGTATTCCCAGGCCTTATTCTTCTGCGGAGACCCTATCCACTTATCGAAATTACGGTTTATCCACGACCCTGCCCAAAGTTTCTCTATCTTCCTGCGGGCCGGACGCGACTTGAGATAGCCGCTTATGGTGGTCATTTCAACCTTATCGGAAGACGAAAGCGTCTTATAGATCTCCCGCAGGAATCCTTTGCCTCCGTCGGGGAAATACGGCCAGGCATTCTCTCCGTCCAGAATGATCGCGGCCAGATGTTCCCCACCCTTCGCTTCCACGGCCTTCCTGATGGAATATATGTCGTGTATCACTTCCTGCGCGGCCTGTTTCGACGGCATTCCTGAATACCTGAAACTTATCGCGTTAGAAATATTGATATCGCGGAATATCATGTCTATCTTGTGCCCCGACTCTTCGGCCGTGAAAGCCCCGTATATAAGATCTTCGCGTGTTATATCCCTTCCGCGGAACGACTCGATAGCTATCCCCTCATCCGTAGCCATCCACTCTATACCTTCTTTCGCGAGAAGCGGGATGATATCCTGGCTTACGCTCCCCTCCGAAGGCCACATACCGACAGGTCTTTTCGCGAAAACCTTTTCATAAAGATCGATACCGCGCCTCAATTGTTCCCGGGCGTCCTCTTTGAGCCCGTATCCCTTTCCCTGGAGAGGGCCGCAAAGAAGCGGCATTATGGGATGATAAAAAGGCGTCGTCGATATCTCGATCTGTCCTTCGTCCTGAAGCTTTTTATGCTTGGGAAGTATGGACGCGACGACCTCAAGCTGTAGTTTTAAAAGCTGTTCCTTTTCACCTTCGGTATATCCTCCTCCTTTGGCAATAAGCCCCTTAACAAGAGGGTTCTTCTCCCTCAACGTGAACCCGCACCACGCGAGATTGAAGAAGACCTGCAGATCGCGCATATCGTTATCGTTGAATTCCCGGGATTTTTTTTCAAGCTCTTCTTCCCTGAGATCGTTCCCTCTCCTTAAAAAAAACTCCTTGTACCTCTCAATCGGGAAAATGGCGTTCTTGAGGTCGCAGGAAAAGAAATTCTTGAGGACAAAACATTTCTGTGCGCCGTCCATATCGCGGGGGTTGATCGCCGTAAGCTCATAAAAGAGGTCGTCCGGACGACCTCCTGAGGATATGTCCAGAAGCTGCCAGATCAGGGACGGTGTATAGTTGAACGTGACCCTGGCGGCAGGGAATTCTTCCAGGACCGATACCATGTCGAGATACGAATATGTGGAGTGGAGACGCACCCAGGGGAGATGATATTTCCCCGTCAGGAGGTCCTTATAAAGGGGCTGATGCATGTGCCAAAGGAATGTTACGGCTAATTTTCTGGTCATGTGATAATTATGGGACTTTTAAGGATAAAGTCAATAGCTAAAGAGCCCGGGATCAAGGGGCAAGGATCCGTCGTTCGTGGTTCGTGGATCGTGATCCGCAAAGCGCGGACTGGTCATGTGTCGTGGGTCATGCGTCATGGGGGATAGAGCGAAGAACGGAACGCTAGCACTTTAATTAGTGTGTAACGTCCAACGGCAAGAGACTAGCGACAAGAGACCAGCGACTAATGACCCATGACCTTTGCAGTAATACGCTGTCCGCTGTACGTCGTCTCTTGCTCCTCACCTCTTACGCGAGTACACATGATCAAGTTCCGACTTCCCAAGTTCCCGTTGGTCCCTGATCCACTTGAAAAAGACCGAGATCTGGTCACGGAGATCGTCTCGCCAAGTCCGGGAAGTCAGCTCGTAAATGACCATCCCCTTGTCATAAAGCGTAAAGATGTCGTTCCAGAGGTCTTCGGACTTAAGCAGGGCGAACGTGATCTTTGGGTCCATTGAGGGGTTTGTCCCGACGAAGGTCCGCGAAGCCTCCCTCGTATAACCGGTCTTACCCCACGGCGCGTTCTCACGTTTTACAAGTGTCTTGTTGTTGGTCTTGAAATATATGTTCAACCCGTCGGAGCCCGATATATTTTTCTCCTTTTGGGACATGTGTTCAAGTATCC
>JAQVSN010000098.1 GCA_028700515.1 Candidatus Omnitrophota bacterium | reverse complement strand
CTCTTGTTACATTGAGTTTTTTTGCGGATCACGCTGTCTGGGGCTTTGATCCTTTCGGGTATCATCTTACAAATCTTTTCTTTCATGTTTTTAACGGTATCCTGGTCTTCTGGATGCTGTCGCTCCTGACAAGGCCTCCGGAAGGGATTTCTTTATCCTCAGGAAGGTCCCTGCGAGGCTATGATCCGCTCCCTTTACTCGGAGCATTGATCTTTGTTTCTCATCCGGCTGCGTCTGAAGGTGTTCTCTCTGTGGGATCACGCCATGAATTGGTGATGACGTTCTTTTACGTTTCCTCTGTTTGCTTTTTCCTGCGGTCTTGCCTGTCCAAGGGTTTTATGGCCGTATCATTTTTCTCCATGTCGGTAGCGGCGTATGTCCTTTCGATGCTGGCGAAAGAATCCGGGATAACTGTTCCAGCCGTGATCCTTCTTTTGGGCTTTTTCCATGCATCGCTAAAGGGGGAAGACGATGTGAAGATATTCCCGGGAAAAAATGGCCTGTGGATAAAGCTTTTGCCTTTCTTTGCGGCCGCCTTTCTCTACATTTTCGTGAGATTCGTAAAGATGGTCAATCCGGTCAGTTCGGTGAACGTTTATTTCAGCCATGCCCACATGCTGGGAGGGGACTATCTTACTCACTTGATGACATCCCTGACAGTGATAGCTTCATATGTCGGGACCCTGGTCATTCCGCTTAAATTGAGCATAGAATACGTGGTAACTCCTGTTTCGGGAGTATTGGATCCCAGGTTCGTTCTGTCTCTCTCGATCATTCTATCACTGGCCGCGCTGAGCGTTATTACGAGGAAAAGGTGCCTGGCCATATCTTTCGGATGGGCGTGGTTCTTTTTGACGATATTCCCCGTTTCTAACATCCCGGTCCCGCTTCCCGTGATACCAATGGCTGAAAGGTTCATATATCTTCCTTCGGTTGGGTTCGCTATTTTTCTTGCGGGAGTTCTTTGCACTGTTCTTGGATATGCGGAAAAGACGGGAAGTTCCCGGCTGGTCCGGGGAGGGCTTGCTGCGGTCTGCATGGTCGTTATTACCCTTTATTCCGTTAGGACGGTTTCGCGCGCCGCGGACTGGCAGGACAGCCTGACATTCTGGCAGAAAGAGTCAGATACCGAGGATAAGAGCTTCAGGACGCATAACAACCTTGCGATGCAGTACTATTATGGAGGTGAAAAGGAAAAGGCCATAGAGCAGCTCAAGATATCGTTGAGTCTTGCGGATTCCCCCCAGACCAGGGTTAACCTCGGTTTTGTTTATCTTGAGCTTGGAAAAACAGATGATGCCGAAAAGGAATTTTTAGAGGTGATGTCCAGAAATAAGGATTTCGCGCCGGCATATTATCATCTTGGACTTATTGAAATGAGAAGAGGGAATGACGACAGGGCACTTGGTCTTTTTGAAGAAGCAAAAGAAAAATACGCTGTCATCAAGGACCGTCCTTTTGAAGCGGAAACGCATAACGCACTGGGAATGCTTTTGGGGAAGAGAGGAATGCAGGAAAAAGCCATAATGGAATATGAGGATGCCTTGAAGATCATCCCCGATTTCATGGAGGCGCGGCTCAATCTCGGACTGGCATATATTTCATTGGGGAAATACGATAAGGCGTCAGAAGAATTGAAGCGGGTACTATCGGCTGAACCTGAAAATGCCGAAGCCCTTACGGGACTGGGATACGCGTCGTTCAAGCGGGGGTTTTATGTTGAGGCCGCCGGATCATATTCTGAGGCGCTTAAGGTCCGTCCCGAAGACGGACGAACGAGATATGCCCTTGCAGGGACCTATCTTACTCTTGGCATGCCGGAAAAGGCCGAGAAAGAATACCTTACGTTGTTGAGCAAGGATCCGTCCGATGCCGATTCCAGAAATAATCTCGCCAATATTTACTACTCGAGGGGGGATACAGAAAGAGCAGTAACTGAGTATATGAAGATCCTCGAAGAATATCCCGGCCATTCCAGGGCCCGGAACAATCTGGCGAACGTATACCTTGTTACAGGAAGATACGAGATGGCCATAGACGAGTATGGCAAAGTGATCAAGGCGGATCCGAATAACGCGATAGTGCGTTACAATCTTGGCCTGGCCTATGAAGGTAAGGGTATGCCGTCGGAGGCCCAAAGAGAATTTGGGGAAGCCATAAGAATTGACCCCAAACTTTCCCCCGCGAGCGAGGCGTTAAGGAGGGTCCGTGGAGAATAGGGCAGGGGCATGGAAAATATCCCCGATCTTAAGCGCGGGAACTGGTAAACCGGCAGTTAAGCATGTCCTTGCTGTCATTTGCCTGGTCTTTCTCTGCTTTCTTCTCTATTCGAATACTTTCGGTAACGGGTTCGTCATGGATGACCTGATAGTAGTGGAAAATAATCCTTTCATCGCGTCATGGTCAAATCTAAAACATTTCACGGACCCTTCAGAATATTTCATGGCGTCCGGGGAAAGGACCTATCGACCGGTCACTACGCTGAGCTATTTTTTTGATCACGCTTTATGGAGATACTATCCCGGGGGGTATCATTTTACGAACACTGTGCTTCATGCCGTCAATGGGGTTCTCGTATATTTTATCCTTCTTTATATGCTAAAACGGTGCAAGATGACCGGTCTGGCCACATCTGGCGAACGGCGTACCGTGGATATGGTCCCGCTGATCGTTTCCCTTCTATTCATCTCTCACCCGGCTCAAACCGAAGGGGTGAATTTCATCGGCGGCAGACACGATATCCTTATGACATTCTTCTATCTTGCCTCGCTCCTGTCATACCTGAAAGCTTCGTCCGATCCTTTGCGATCGGGCATAAAGTACTATCTTTTGTCGTTGGCCCTGTTCGGGCTATCCTGTTTCGCCAAAGAGACCGGTATAACTCTCCCGGCCGTACTGGTCCTTATTGATGCTTTTACTGCACCGCAAGATCTGAAACAGGATTTCTGGAAGAAGAGGATCGTGATATATACGCTGTTCGCCTCGGTAGCTTTGTTCTATGTCTACATAAGGTCGGTTCGAATGGTGATGCCGGGAGAGTTCGTGGATACGGGCGGTGAACGGTTCCCGGCCCTTGCCTGGATGTTCATGAATTATCTCAGGATACTCCTTTTTCCCGCGAGGTTGAGTGCGGAATACGGAGCGGGACCCGGATATCCCACGCAAATACCTGCGACGTTCGCCCAGCCCGAAGCTTATCTGCCCGCGGCAATAGTCCTTGGGCTTGCGGGAGCAGTGATATTTTCAAGACGCAGAGCTCCCATGTATTTTTCGGCTGTGCATGGTTCTTTATCACTTTCCTGCCGGCGTCCAACATAATCGTCCAGATCATATCTTTTCCGGTCAGGGAGAAGTACATATACCTGCCGGCCGTCGGGTTCTACATTGCCTTGACTTTTCTTATGCTTCGGATAGCGGAGAACTTTATGGAGAAAGGGTTCCCGGCGAAAAAGGTTAAAATGATATTAGCGGCGTTCGTTGGTTCGCTGGTGGCTTTATATTCAGCAAGGACATCCGCGAGGAACATGGACTGGAAAGATGGGGTCAAACTCTGGAGCGTTACTGCCGTCTCTTCTCCGGGAAGCTACAGGGCATACTATAACCTTGGGATGTCCTATGAATATGAACGGGGAGATACAGAGAAGGCTGTCGAGGCTTTTAAAAAGTCGCTTGAAAGATATGACCTTCCGGCCACACATAACGCTCTGGGGATGGTTTACCTCCGGAATAAAAGGTACCAGGAAGCGCTTACTGAATTTATCCGGGCGAACAAAGGGGATCCCGGTCTCGGTTCGGTATATTGCCATTTAGGCCAACTTTATCTTGAGACGGGAGATCCTGATAAGGCCATAGAAATATTGGAAAAAGGTTTTATGGACGCCAGGGAAGAGTTTCCTTATTATGATCCCATTCCGAGAGCGGACATGCGTGCGATACTGGGGAAGGCTTTTTTCGAAAAGAAGGATCATAAAAGGGCTATATCAGAACTTAAGGCCAGTCTTGCCATAAGGCCCGGAGATGTTGACGTATGCTACTGTCTCGGGAGGTGCTACGCGAGCGAGGGCATGCTGAAGGATTCCGAAAAGATATTTATACAGGCGTTGCGGTCCGACCCGGGAAATGTTGCAATTCGTTACGCTCTCGCAAATGTATATCTCAGGTCCAAGGAATTTGATAAAGCCGAAAAAGAATATTTGAGGATATTGGATATAGAGCCTGATTATTCCGATGCCCGCAACAACCTCGCGAATATTTACTACGCCAGAGGCATGGTAGACATGGCCGTGAAGGAGTATAATAGGGTGCTTGAGGCCGATCCCTCACATTTCAAGGCAAGGAACAACCTGGCGAATGTGTGCCTGATGAACAGGGACTTCGACAAGGCGATAGTTGAATATCGCAGGATCCTCGATGGCAGGAATTCAAGCGCAGTAGTCCATTTTAACCTTGGGCTGGCCTATGAGGGCAAAGGGATGCTGACAAAAGCCTATGACGAATGGATGGCGGCGCTCAATATTGACCCGGATTTTGTTCCGGCTGAAGAAGCCTTAAAGCGGATCGGGGCGAAAAAAGGCAAATAGACCTATTCCACGATCAGTTATATTTCCGTATCGTGTTAACCTCTAGCGACGCCGGGATCGGGGCTTTCAACCGAGGGAGCACGGCGCTCTCAAGGGCAATTATGGACAGGCCCGCATTTTAGCCGGGGTAGTGGTTGATCGATCGTCGACGAAGTGAAAAGGCTAAACAAAACAGGTGAGGGATGAAATAAAGATGAAAGAGTTTAAGTATACTTGCCGGCATTTTAAAGGGGAAAAGCCCTGTGAATTCAGCAAGGACGACGCAAGAAAATGCGGCGAGTGTGTTGATTATTCCATGAGAGGCGAACGAGTGCTTATCATAAAGGCGGGCTCAGCCGGGGATGTCCTGAGGACCACCTCTATCTTGAGGGCGTTGCGCACGGAATACCCTATGGCCTTCATGACCTGGGTTGTTGATGAAAAGAACGCTGAAGTACTTGCGGGGAACCCTTTTATAGATGAGATCGTGTTCTCGGGAGGCCCGGCTGCC
>JAQVSN010000016.1 GCA_028700515.1 Candidatus Omnitrophota bacterium | reverse complement strand
CAGATCCGCGGCGGAAGAGATGATCGAACATTATCGGCTGCCCGGCGAGCTCAGGGGTTATTATCTTTCAGGCGCCCTCAAGGTAGTGGACAGCGGATCGTTAGGCGAGGGGTTCATCCCTCACAAGATGAGCAGGGAGCTGTTCGAGGCGCTGGGGGATCCGGAACTCAAAGCGATAATATCAAAAGGGCAGGCGAACCTTTTTACGCTTACATCAAGGAATACGGTAAAGGTCCCCGTGATATGTCTTTTATTGTCAAAGTCGAGAACGTCGTCGAAGCTTACGGGTATAAAACTTAAAAAAGGAAAATTCTGGCCGGTGATGATCGTAGTTCCATCCGGAGAAAGCATACTCTCGAAGATAGGAAAGTATGATTTTTCAGGAACGATGAAGCGCTTCGGCCGGACCGATCCCGAAGCGGAAGGCGGCCACGCGATGACCGCTCTGGACGCCAAAAGGTGGGGTTTTGTTATCGTGTCCGTGTTCTCGGGGCTGACCATGTTAACGGTCCTTGCAAGCTCTATCCTTTCGGTATTGAGCGGCAATATCTGGTGGAGCGCCGCCGGTATGCTGGTCTCGACGGTATCGGTCATGTTCTCTATAGGAGGGTTCAGGTACTACAGCCTCTCAATGGATATTTTCGAAGCTTTCAGGAAATATATATTCCAGGGAAGGGACCCCGGCGAGCCTTTAAGCCATGAAGAGCAGATGACCTTGAAGGCCGCATGGGAGACGCCCATAGCTTACAGGGAAAGCAATGATATCATCAAATATCATCCGGCTTTCAGGAACCTGCTATCGAGGAGTGTGGTCTTCGGGAGAGAAGCGCTTCGCCCGGAGACGGCCCAGGAACTTGTGAGATTGCACGAATCTTACAGAAGCCACACTGTCGGGATGCTTGCCATATTCCCGGTTGTCGGGTATATAGGCCGGAGATTGTACGCGGCGACCTTTGGCCGCGGGGAAGACAGGCAATATTTCATACACTCGGATTTCTCCAATCTGGATGAGCTGATAAACCGTCAGATAGAGGCGAACAGAAAGACCGGGTTCTACAAGATAAGCGAGGAGGAAGACCTGCCGGGGGAAGGTGTTTTTGCGGAAAAAAATATAGCGCTCCCTTCAAACGGTCTTGAGCTTGTTAAGACGGAAATAAATGTCGACCATGACAAGCTTAATACAATGAGAAAAGTAATGAAGGATATTGGGGAGGAATGCTCTTTCTGTCGGGCCGTTGAGAGCCCGTTTTTAAAGGAGGCGCCGAGGTCCAGGATGGAGGATTGGGCTTTTTCCGTGGAGGCCACGCCGATATTCAGCAAGCATATAATCGCCATTTCGGCGGACCATGTGGATCAGGGCGCGGCGTCTCCGGACGTATATTATGACGCTTTCAGGATGATGGCCAACCTTTTGAGCGGTCCCAACGGAGGTCTTTGGCAAGCCAGTTGGCCCGGAAGACTCGGGACCACTATGCCGGGACATATGCACTTCTCTCTTTTTCAGAGAAAAACGCCTCCGCCCGTAGATTCTTTTGAGAAAGAGCCCATATGCGTGGACCGTCAAGGCCATGGAGTCGTGTACCTGGTCGAGAATTACCCCGACAAAGAAAATGCCGTAACCGCTTTCCTTATAAAAGGCCGCCCGGACGGTCCCGAGACCAACATCTTCGCCAAAAGGTGCGCGGACCTTGAGAATATAATAAGGAACTCCGGGTACGATGTGGATAAGTACCTGACGAGAGATGAGGCCGGGGCGATAAATGTGTTCTTCTACCCGAGGGTCGGTGAGGTGACCACCCAGAAACAGAAGTTTTATGAAAGAAAACTCGGCCCCCTGGAGATGAGCGGTATATGGCCCGAGATCAAGAGATCCGTGATGACAGGGGATGAGGAAGGAATGTCTCAGCAGGCCATCAAGGAGATAATGTTCGCGTTAAGCCAGGGATCCCTGACGCGTTACAGCCCCGCCTGCCTTGACCTCATGGAAGCCATAAAGAGACATTTTTATGAATCCGAAGGGGTAGGTCTTTTCCCCCCGAGTATGGACCTCCTTGTCACCGACAGGTGCAACCTTAATTGCCCGATATGTTGGGGGTCCAATATGCCGGAATTCAAGGCCCGGAGCGTGAATGAGCAGAAGAAGATGATCGACGTGATGTACGAGAACGGCATGAGAAGGATGATATTTACAGGCGGAGAACCGCTTCTTGAAGAACATCTGGCAGAGCTTTTAAAATACGCGAAGGATAAAGGCGTTACGACATGGCTTTTTACCAACGGGATACTTATGGATGACGCCAGGGCGGACGAGATAATGCCGTTTGTCGACATGATATCCCTTTCACTTGACGGCCACGATGATGCCACCAATGCCCTGAACAGAAGAAAAGGCCACTTTGATGCCGTGATGAGGGTGCTTGATATCATGGTAAGGAAGTTCCCCCACAAGGACGTGCAGGTGCTTACGGTAGTGACCAACAGGAACAAGGGGGATGTGAGGAAGATAGGAGCGCTTCTCCGCGGGAAGTCCAGGGGGCTCGAGAGGTTCCAGTGGAAACTGAATTACTATAAACGCATAGGCCGTTCTCATGAAGAGATGGCTTCCGATAAAGATGTTTATCTTATGAGTTACGGGGAATTCAAAGAGCTGGCCGTTACGACCTTGAGAGAATTCAGTGATATGCGAGTCAGATACAGTCCGCCGGAACATGATATGGCTTACCTCTTTGTTTTCCCGGACGGGACCCTCGCCACGACCGTGAACGCGCAGTATATTAAGTTCGGTAATGTTCTGGACCCCGGGACCCTGGTCAACGAGGCCAATATCAAGGCTTTCAGGCAGATAACCGATAACATAAGGCAGAGAGCCGTATATATACCTCAAAAAGGGGCTTATGCTGTCCCGGACTTCAAGAAAATGAACCTTATGGGGAAGAACGGAGAGGCCATAATACACCGTCTTCACGGTATGATGCTCGACGATGTGAGCGAACACATGAGAAGGGTTACAAGGATATCGATGCTTATCGCCGAAAGGATGAATGAGTCCGGTAAGGCAAAGATAAAACAGGACAGTATGGCGTTACTCCGCACGGCGGCCATGATACATGACGTGGGATCGATCGAGAAGCATGACAAGAGGCTTAAAAGCGCTTTGTCCCGCATAGAGAAGGGCATACACGCTCCCGGAAAACCCAGGATAGAAATGAGCGGCCTTTCGATCGCCGGATGGGCCAACGAGATAGCATGGCGGGATGCCTCAATACCGAAACAGGAGCTGTCCGCCGCTATGGAAGCATCAAGGAATCTGAACGATCATTACCCGCTATACAGGCTCTACATAAAGTACACAGCGCTTGGTATGCCGCCGGAGGAGGACCTGAGCCCCGAAGAGGAGGTTGTGGCAAGGAACCTTTACAGCCATGGAAAAAGGTCGGTCGATATGCTCCGTGAAAAAGGCATTGAGATCCCTGACGCTGTTAAACTTCTTGTGAGTTATCACCACGACTATAACGGTCTGGAAGATAAGCTTGACCTCATGCTTTTTGAGCAGAGAATAACAAGGGAAGAGGCCGATATACTCCGTCTTTTGGAGGCTATACTTATAACAGCGGATGTTTTTGAGAATGGGAACAACTACTACCGCCGGACAAAAAAATCTCCCGGCGGCAAGGTGGAAAGTTTTGATGTAACACTTGATCCGGTGAACGGTTTCATGTGGAAGCGTTATAACGAAACGGAATCGATCCCGGACACAAGGCCTTTGGAGGCCCTAAAGGAACTTATAGCGGGATATTCTAAAAGGAATACCCGCGGGGTGCCGGTGATGGATCCGGAACTTCTTGATGTAATAGCGGAGGCGAGGAAAGTACCCGCGGGTGTCGACCCTCTCACGGCGGCGGACAGACGTATGCAAACAAGAGTATTTCTGGAAGTATTGTCAGGAGTAAAAGGGGAGGGTGCGGAACATGTCGGTGTAAAGCGGGCGGAGGTCCTTCCGGTAGCCGTAGGGATACCCGCCTCGCTTTACAGATCGCTTCCGCAGGAGAGTCTGGATGACCTTAAGTCCATGAGCGGAGTTGTTTCGGTGATACCCATCAGCGACAGCCCCGACAAGGAAAAGATGATCGATGAGCTTAACCGCAGGACAAGAAAGCTTTCCGCGATAAACCTTCTTATAGATGCTGACGCCGTTCCTCCGGGTGCTGGCGGGAAAGTCGGAGGCCAGGAGATCTTTCTAGTGGTCAGGGATTTCATCGGTAAGGCCCGGGAAACAATGCCGGAGGTCCTGGATACGACCGGCGCATCCCCGAGAGGATCTGAGGAATACGGGTCAGCGGTCGGGTTGGAAGGCAGGGGCATTATGGATGTCCGCATAAGGCTTCTTCCCGAATATCGTTCTTATAGGATCAACGAGAAAAGTCTGAGACAGATGAGGATAGAAAGCGCCTATAGACAACACGATCTGGACAGGCCGGAATATGCAGGCCTTGCGGATGACGACCGGCGGTCGGTGTGGCACATAGTACCTTATAATACAGGGGCCAAACAGAAATATCTTTTCCATTATGCCGACGGATCCCAACTTGAGTCCGGCAGGTGCCCCGCTATAATGCCGGTCGGCCTCGAGATAGAGAAACGCCGGCACGTACAAAAGGTTTCCAGGGGAACGGATATGATCATGGATGTTCTCTTTATATCCGTTCCGAGGGATGACATGACGCCCGAAGAGAGGTTGGAATTCAAGGAAACCGTAATGGACATGTGGATGCTGGAAGGAGTAGTGGATGAAGACAAGGTCATACTTGTGGAGAGGACAAATGTAGGAGACGAAGGACGGGGAATAAGCACTCAGTTCTTCCGGGATACGCTCGAGCTATCATTGGGAAGGATCGATCCTAAAGACTGCGTGGCCAGGTCATTGGCCGGGGATATTGATGCGGGGACGGATGAAATGACCACTCTCGTGTTATCTTCGGATGCCGGGAACAATTTCGGCCAGTACGAGGTCATGACCAACCTTCTCATGGACGAATTTTTGAGGGTGCAGTACCTTAACAGAGCGATCCTGATGAACCGAGAAGATGAAAAAAGCGTGTTCATCTACATCCCCAGATCTGGACAGGTGGATCTTGAGGATGAAATAAGGCATTACTATGATATGTACGAAAAGCAGGTTCTCATAAAAGCTTAAAGATACTACCTTGAAGAGGAGGAAGGCCGCCGAAATTTGGTGAAAGGTAAAGAGAAGACCAAATATGCTGATATTAGAGAACACCCGGAACTCCTTGCCGGGTGTTTTTTTATTCAACTCCCGGAGTTCCGTAAAGGAAAAAAAAGGTACTTGTAATTGTCGATCATAAGTGATAAACTCGTGTAAGTTAAATCAATGAAAGCAAGATAATCGTTTTCACTCTCAAATAGGTTGGGTATCTTTGTAGGGTCTGGTAAACCCTACACTTCCATGGTCAGTGTTCATTGTGTTTTTTTATCTCTTGAATTAAGAGTTTAAAAAGAAAGATTCAATTTAATGAGGGGTAAATGTTCGCTTGGCATAAAAGATCAGAAGAAGGTTCTTTTCCCACAAAGGTAACGATACCAGGGCGCGGGGTTGTTGGCGGTATTTTACTTATAAAGGAACGCCACAAAAGAGCGGTCCGTTTTGTTTCTCTGGTATTAAGCTTTCTTTTCCTGTATCAAGAGATCGCTTTCCCGCAAAGCGGGGGCCAGAACCTTTGGAACGCAGTACTGGAAAACGTTCCCCGATCGGTTTCATCGGAATACCCGGAAATACCCTATGATCTCGCCCAAACCCAGGAAGCGCATATCAAAGCGGGCGAAGGGCTCATAATTCAGATACAGGATGCCCACGCCTCTCTTTCGGCCCAAAATTCTATAGTGAAATTACTCGATTCCCTCGTATCCTCCTATGACCTCAAAATAATAGCTTTAGAGGGCGCCAAAGGATATATAGACACCTCAGTACTCGCTACTTTTCCGGAACAGGATATAAGGGATGATACCGCGGATTTTCTAATGCGCGAAGGCAGAATGAGTGCCGGAGAATTCTACGCGATAACCAGGAGCGAGCGCGATATAGTCCTTTATGGGGTCGAAGATGACGAGCTTTACAGGAAGAACGTGGAAAGTTTCAGGGCCGTCACGGAGGAAAGGGCCCTTCTTATAGAAAAGGTCGATCTGCTCCTTGACCAGTTCGGCAAGATAGGGCTTAAAGCCATGTCGCCGGAGCTCCTGAAATTCGAAGAACTTAGCACAGGACATCGCGAAGGAAGAACAAGCTTTGTAGACTATTGGAAAAAGGTGGGCGTCCTGGCGGAAAGGTTTGGTATGTCCCTGGATGGATACGACGAACTTGGGAGATTGTTCCAGGCGGTATCACTTGAAGGTAAAATAGATTTCCTTAAAGCCAATACCGAAAGACGCTCGTTGATGGATGACTTAAGCACACGCCTCAACAAGATGGAGCTTGAAGGGCTTGTCATGAGGTCGATAGACTTTAAAGAGGACCGTGTGTCCCAGTCATCGTTCCATGTCTACCTTATCTCACTGGCGGACAGGTATGGTATATCTCCGGAGGGGTATAATAACCTCATACAGTTCACATCATATGTCGCCATATATGAAAGCATAGACCTCCTTAAGCTGTATAAAGAGATCGATATTTTCGAGAAGGACCTTAGGCAGAAGATGTATTCGGGAAAGGATGAGAAAGACCTTTACGAGGCGTGTGAAATGCTTAGAGCCATTAAGCGCTTGTATTCAATGGAGCTTACCAACAGCGATCACGCGTTCATCAGGGAGAACATGGACAGGTATGACCTCGCGAGATATTCTTCAATGGTCAGGGAAGGGTGCAAGAAATATTCTGTAAAACCCGAGAACTGCGATATCGAGGGGATTCTCGCCGGACTCGATGAGGCGCTTGAGTTCTACCGCATAGCGGAAGAACGTGACAGCGCGATGCTTTCAAACACGGTAAAAAGGATGAGCCAGGAGAATGCCTCGGTCGCGGCGCTTATAACCGGAGGGTATCACACCAAAGGGATAAGCGGTCTTTTGAGGTCGAAGGGACTGTCATATCTTGTGATAGCTCCAAAATTCGAAAAGGGAATGGAAAGACCGTATGTCGCTATACTGACCAATAAAAAGAAGAGCTACGAAAAGCTTCTTGATTCAGGGAAGTACCAGTTGGCGGTAGAGGCGTACTTTTATTCCGCGCGGGGAGATATCGACGGGATGAAACAGGCTATATTCCACGCGTTGTGCGAAGCTGCGATCCTGGGCAAAGATATCAGATCGGTAAAATCCCGCTGGATAGACGCGTATTCCCGTAAGTACGCCGAGATATATCCTGCCCGGATCAAAGATGTCGAGTTCGATCCGGTCGATCCAGAGGTGTTCAGTAAGATGCTCCTTGAGGATCTTGATGTGAGAAGGATAGGGGGAGACTCCGTCGTGATCAGGGACGGTTCCGGAAGGAGCCCGGTATTCCTTGCTTTTAATAAGGGAGCCGAAGGATATGAGTTCTCCGAGGCGACGGAAAGCCAGAAAATGGTTTTTACTCAGGCGGAGCGCCCGGACAGGGACAAGAGAACGCTGACGGGTGTTACGGAGGGGGACATAGAAGAGTTGAAGGCATGGCTTTCCACCGAAGGACTGGTGAGTGAAATATCGTCCCGACTTGGGGATAAGGACGGAAGCGGCAAGGTGATAGACCTATTGAAGGCAAAGGGCGTTAAGATCCCCAGGGAATGGAAGTCGATACCGCAGGTAAGGGATGTTATACAGCCGTTCGTATCGGTGACGCTTGCCGTTAAGGCCTCGTCAATGCCCGAAGAGCCTGCTATGGAAAGGGTGGTCACTCACCGGGAGGTAAATGCCTACATAGCGGCCAATCTGCCCGAAGGGCTTAGAGCGGATACTTTGGCTGAGAGGAAAGCGCTTCTCGCTAAGATGGTCCCGGAAAAAGTGAACAGTGAGGATTACGGGGTGGATTACGGGGTCTCAGCGAGGGTCATCAGCATACAAGGGCTCTATGACGCAACGGGTCTTAAAGCGCAAATAGGGCTTGGAAGTGTTTATGGAGAACCCGTGATATACGCCGACGCGGATTACGCGGACGCCAGGGTCTATCTGCATGAATTCTATGACATGAAGCACTGGGAGGAAGAGAGAAGAAAACTTCTTAAGGATCCTGAAGAGATGAGGGCATGGATACTCGCCAATATGGACGAGGCCAGAGCGATACACTCAAGGATAGAGGGATCTAACCCGCATATCATGGTAAGGACGCTGTCTAAAGACCCGGCGCTGATATACTCTAACGAAGAGGATATCATAATAGCGTCGCTTCCACGCGAAACTATGCCGCGGGGGATTGAAATGTCCCTGGAGAGAGAGTTGGCGGAAACCCGGAAGAAGATAGAAGAATACGAAGCAAAGGCCTATAGCATTATGTCACAGATCAGGTCGCCGGAAGAGGTTTTTTCAGGAAGGAGCCTCGAGGTAATAAAGAACGCCGGAGAGTTGACCGTAGTGGGGGATTGTCACGGCGACTACGATGCAGTAACGGCCCATCTTGAGGCTGCCGGGAAGATATCGCCTGACGGCCCCGGAAAATACGCTTTTCGGTTGAACCGCGGGGACGTTATCGTTTTTACCGGTGATTACATCGACAGGGGCAACAAAAACGTCGATATGGTGGAATTCGTTATTGCCATGAAAGAGGCTGCCGGGAAGGCGGGAGCAAGGGTCATCACTATCGAAGGTAATCATGACTATATGATGAAGGAATTTTTGGAAAGACTGTCGTATATGGTCGAGAAAGGAACGAAACCCGGGATGGAGGACCTCTTTGAGCTGTCGATGTTCGTAGCGCTTGAGCTTACCGGAAATCCAAGAGTGGCGGACGATCTGTGGAATACCTTAACTGAGTTCATGGACAGGTATCTTCCTCCAAAAGGCTCTTTGAAAAGGAAAGCGTATTTGTCGTGGTATGGTTCAGAGGGAGCGATGCTAAACGGAGCCCTCGCGCGAGCCGGTATTACCGAATTTTTCGGCGGGCTTAAGAGACTGGCTGTGGTCGACAATAATGTGTTCGCGCATGCGAACGTGCCTCCCATGGACGGTCCCACCAAGATCACCCGTCGTATGGGCAGGATCATGAATTCTCCGGGGGCGCCTCTCCGGGAAGTTGATACCGTTATCAGCGATATATATGAGAACCTTATTGAGGACGCGGACATCTACGCGGAAGCTAACGGAAAGACCGAAGAAGAAAAATACGGAATGAAGATCAAATATTACAGTCTGGCCTGGCCGTACATGGCGCGGAATAGATTGTATCTGGACCTTATGGCGAGCATTGAGAGGGATGAGATCTATTCTTTTTTCAGAGGCCATTTGGGGCTGCCGTCCGATATGCCATTCAGACTGTGGGTCGGGCACGATCCCGAAAAGGGGCGAGTGTTCAGAGGCGGCCAGGATACGCCGGGAGAGGATGTAATAATCGCCGATTCGGGTATAACCCGGAGGTACAGGACCGGTGCGGGCTTAGGTGGAGGCATAATGGCCCGGGGAGGGATATCTGTACTTAAGGCTGACGGGACCATGCTGGTGCACAGGCTTCAAAGGGATGAGAACGACCTGATACAAGGTTCGGTCGTGGATGGGCGATACATATACCGCGGAGAGAGCCCCAGAGAGGTTTTGCCAGGACAAAACGCGGATATTATAAGGTCTGCTGAAAATGTGAGGGATCTCATTCGAGGGGAAAAGGACCGGATACTTCAGGCCCAGCTGAATCTTAACCGCATCAGGTCGGGGCTTGAGGCGGAGGTCACCCCGGCCAGGCGTAAACTTTATGACGAGTTGAACGGGTTGGAGGATGTTACTAAAAAGTTTCTTTTGGCGGAGACGTCATTTGTTCCGGGCGACGTCGTGGTAAATGAAATAGAACTGGATTCCTTTAATCCGGAAAATATCAGGGTCATTGAGGGGCTAAAAGGAGACAGCGCGGATATTAAAATCATAGGTCTCCGCGACGGCAGTGTGGGCAGGGGAACCATTAATGTCAAAAGTATGGCCGGAGCGATAAGTTTAGGCGAGTACAAGGTATTCAGGTCCCCTGCCGCACCCGCTTGGAGACCTGATGCCGCCGGTATTCATGATATGGGCAGATCCGCGGGGGACATGCCGCGGGAAGGGGATATCGTGATCCCCGCGGCAGAGATACCGCAAGGCACCCAATTCATGGGAGAGGCCCTCACGCCCGGAGAAGTCTCCCGGATATTAGCGAATACCTCTGTGCACGGGGACCCGTTCAACGGCCGGAGGCTTACGGTGAAAATGCTGGAAGAGAAAGGTTTATCCCCGGCCATAAGGATAGTGGTACAGGGGGTCAATGTCCTTTTCTCTTCAAAGGCTTATGTTCTGGAGGGAGGAAGGATCGCTGTAGTGGCTTATGTCGAGGAAAGTCCGGGCCAATATGTGGCGAGGTCGTACTACTTGAGCAACTCGCAGTCAATGTGGCGTTATTTGCCGTCCTATACGGCCGAAACCGACCCGGCAACCGGAAGGGACCGGCTTTCCTGGTACCACAAAGGATATAGTGAACACAGCCTGACTTTACCGAGCGAGATACAGGAGGCTCTGGGCGCGATGACAAGAGTCCCTTCTAATACTGTGATGATCGAAAAGGACGAAGCGATGCTTGTGTTCGCGGGAACTTCCAGACGGGCGGCCCATGAATATGAACTTCCTGAAGACGCTACTTATGTTCATTCCGTAGACCGGACCCCGGAGAAGCTCAGTGACGGTTTCTTTGCCGATTGGCAGAGATCTAAAAGGCTGGTAGACCCGGAAAAGTTGGATTTTTCGGGTTCTCCCCAGAGGCCTGATTATGAGAATGGGTTTTTAGCAAGTTTTAAGATGGCTACCGATTTTTATGGAGAAGTTACCGTTGAGGTGTATCGTTCGGTGGATGGAAAATACAAGTACATGTTATGCAGTATCGGTGAAGGGGACAGCCGGAGAGCCTGGTTCGGCGGGGTTGAGCTTTCGGGAGAGATATCGGGATTGGGGCTTCACGGAAAATGGGTGAATACCGGAAACCTTACGACACCGCTTTACGAGTATTACGCTGTTTCCGAGGGATATGGGACGGAACGTCATAGCTCCGATAGACATTATGTGAGCATGTGGGAAAAGTACCTTAGCAGGGCACCTGCCATACAGGAGTATCTCGCTCATCTGGCCGCGTTGGAGCCGGATGATTTTCCTACCCCACCGACCGAGATACCCGCCTCCGAGGAAAAGATGAGTTACCAGCGGATGAGGCTGTTTGAGGAGATAGATGGTTTTGAAGATGTTACGGATAGTATCGTTGCCCGGAAGAAAACGCTATCTCACGGAGATATCATCGTGAAGTCAGAAGAATTGTCTTCTCCTGATCCGGTGAAGATAAGGACTATAGAGAGGAAGATGGGGACGAAATTATGGGACATTGTCCTTTATCTCGAGTCCGGGCAGAAGGTTCCTGAAGAACTTGACGAATATCAGGTCCTTGCGGCAGTAAGAGCCGGTCTATACAAGGTTTTTAGAGATACCAACGCTCCTGTAACGCTGGTGGCTATAGCGGTTTCCCCTGAAGAAGCGGACTCCGGGCCTGAGTCAAAAGCTCGGATCGAAAAATTGTTCAGCCCCGGAGAGAAAAAAGAAAAAGGGGCAGAAGTCTCCAGACAGGAAATAGCTCAAAGGGATCTGAACGAACTGGAAAGTATTGTGGCTAATTGGGCGATGGCTGATATGTCCTCCAGTGAGATCGAAGAAAGGCTGGCTGAATTCACCGGGAAAAAAATAAGATTAATGCTTCAGTACGGGGATGTGCTTGAAGAGGGAATGTTCAAGACTTTAGAGGCTTCGATACTTTGGGCCTTAACGGCCGCGAAAGCACGGGAAGAAGCGGATGAATCTGAAAAAATCAAAGAAGCCGCAAGATCCTCCGGCGCGAAGGAATATCTCTGTGTACTCGGTATGCCTTCCGGGGTATACGACAAGATCGTTGCCTTGAACGCCGATATTTCCGAACTTTGCAAAAAAACCGGAGTTGACCAGGTGGTCAGGCTTGAGTCTTATCCCCGGGATGAAGAATCGGCTCTGGAACAGAAAATAGGAGAAGCCGAAGCGGGGAAGATCGTAGCCGAGGCCCGGATAAAGGAACTCAGTCAAAAGACCAGAGGTGCAAGAGCTGTCATGGCTCTACTGGATGCTGATATTTTCTCGGATATTCCGGGACAGGATATTTCCCTGTCCGAGCTTGAAAAAGTAATGGATTTACTCGCGAGGAAGGCCGAAAAGGACATAACCGAACTTTCCCACCCGGAGATCACCTCCATGGACAAAAAGACCCTTCAGAGGATAGATAGCGCGGGAGAGCTCAGGCACATTCTTAAGATAATAGCGAGAGTTCTCCCGGAAGGGGCATCATACGATATCAAGGACAAGGGGCTTTTCAATATGAGGGTTGACAATATGCGCCTGGCAAATAAAGGCGAATATTCGAAGGAAGCGCTTGCTTATCTGGCTTCCTACTCGGGGGAAGACAAAGGCCTGAATAAAAGGCGATATCTGGTGTCGGCTGTCGATAACAAGATGGACCTGAGGCTCGTGGCCGGGGCTATACTTGAAAGACGCACCGCAATGGGGGTAAAGGGTCCGGAGGATGATCCAATAACAGACATAGTCGTGATAAAGGATAACGACGTCTTTTCCCTTGACCTGAGCGTCATGAGAAGAAATGCTGAAGTAGTTCTTAAAGCGACAGGACTTGACAAGGCGATCGACTCTAATAATTTGGTAGTGATGCCGGAAGAGGTATCCCTCACGCCGAAAGGGATAATAGAGCTGGTACATGATAGAAAGTTGGATGGTGATCAGGCTTTATCGCTTAACATCGCCATAGGCGCGAAGGAAGGAGTGGTTCGCTATAACCAAAGATCTCCGGGGGAACTCTTCAGTTCTTCACAAAAGGACAGCTTGGTCATGGTGGAGATGAAGGGAGGCCTTACGAGCCAAATGTACAGGATGCTTGTTGAGATCTCTGCCGGAGGGGAGAGGGTCCAAGACCTGTCGGGAGGACAGGTCTTGCGACTGCAGGGTAAAGACAAGAAGTACTACAACGTATACATCTATCTTCCGAAGATGGAAAAGATAGATCTGAAGGCTGAAGCCAAAAATTACGAGATTTATATAAGAGACTTGCTGACAAAAGCGTAAAAGTTTTCCATGCCGGGAGTTTTCACTTCCGGTGTGGAAAAAGATGCAGCCCGAAAGCAAGGGGTTCGGGGCATGCAAGCAACAAGGCGACATCCCCTTGACCCAACCTAGACGGCCCTGCCACGGGTCTGCCAAGCTCCCGTGGTAGGGCCGTTACTAATTCTATTGCATAAATACTTTAAAACAAATGACTTGCAGGAACGGTATTCGATCCTTTAATTATCCCGTTAGTTTAAAAAAATTATGGTTAGTAAAGTTGCTTTTCAGCTGATCACATGATATATTATATATGTATTAAGTAAATTTTAAAAAAGTTAGAATGGCGATTTACCCGGGGGGGGAACATATAATGCTGTTTCGGCACAGCAAGATATGCAAGGCGATTTCCTTGATACTTGTGGCGGTCTTTCTGCATGAGCAGGTAGGCTGGACACAGGACGGGCGTCCGGTTTGGTCAGACATAACCGGCGTAGAGATGCCCCGCGCGCAAAATGCCCTCCAGAATATCGACATTCCTTACGACGTAGGTGTTATCGACAGATCTTCCATTTTCGGCGAAGATGTGATCATAAATATCCAGGATGCTCATGCGTCATATTCCGCTCAGCTTTCCATCGCATCTATACTTGATACCCTTGTAAAAGACTATAACCTCACCCTCGTGGCCGTCGAAGGCGCCCAGGACGGCTATCTTGACACATCGCTGCTCAAGACCTTTCCCGACAGAAAGGTCAGGAATGAGACCGCTGATCACCTAATGAGGGAGGGAAGGATGTCGGCGGGGGAGTTCTTTTCCGTTACACGCGACCCGGAGGAGTTTCTACTTGTGGGGGTAGAGGAGGAAGGGCTTTACGAAGGGAATCTTGATAGTTTTAGGGCCGTCAAGGACGGTGCTGAAGACCGTCTTGCGTCACTGAACGCCCTGAAGGTCCAGCTTGACGCTATCGCCGATAAAGTGTTCTCAGGTGAGCTGGCGGAGCTCGAGAAAAAGGGAGAACTGCATGCCGATGGGAAGATTGGCTTTGCCGAATACTGGGAGACCCTGGGAAGCCGGGCTCTCGCGGCGGGTATAATTCCGGGTGAGGCGGGATATCCGGAGACCGCAAAACTTGTCATTACTGTAGACAGGGAAAAAAGAATAGACTTTGCCAAGGCCACCTCGGAACGAAAGATCCTTATGGACGCGCTCAGTTCTGTCATGGCCAAAAAAGACATGGAAGACCTGATACTGCGTTCTCTTGCCTTTAAACAGAATAAGGTTTCACAGGCTGATTTCCACTCTTATCTTGCCCGCCTTGCCGAAAAATACGGGATTGCCCCAGACCAGTACCCGAACCTCATAGAATTCACTGAATACGTGAAGATATACCAGTCGATAGACATAATCGCTCTTCATAAAGAGTTCGCCGAACTTGAAGAAAATGTTTTTGAGAAATATTGCCGTTCCACCGGGGAAAAAGAGCTTTGCTTTTGGCTGAAGGCCGTGCGTTTGCTGAAGAGATTGTATAGCCTTGAAATGTCGAATGATGACCACTCGTACATGATCGGGCAGCGGCAGGCTTTGAACGCGGATGGCCTCGTGAAGTTCGTTCGAGGGGCCGCTGAGAGGAACTCTGTGGAGATATTGGGAGGGTATGACGCCGAAAAGATCTTTTCAGGGATAGACGAGGCGCTGGAGTTCTACAGAATAGCTGACGAACGTGACAGCGCGATGCTTTCCTCGGTCCTTAGGCGTATGAAAAAAGAGGACAAGCATACCGCCGCTCTCATAACGGGCGGATATCATTCCAGAGGTCTTGAGGACCTCATGAGAAAGGGCAGACTTTCCTACCTTGTGGTGGTCCCCAAGTTCGAAGACGGCAGGGAAAGACCGTACGTGGCGATATTGACCAACAGACGTAAACCTTATGAAGAGCTTCTCGAGACCGGCAGGTACCAGCTCGCTGTGAGGGCCTATTTCGATGATCTGGACGAGGAAGCTTTTATCTCCACTGCCATGTACGCGTTAGCCGGCGTTGTAAGGGATGGCGGTGATTGGAAATACGAAGCCGCGAAGTGGTACCGGGAATATTCGCGTGAATATGAAAGACTTAAAAACAACGATCCGGAAAAAGTAAAAAGGAGTTTTTCTCCTGAGCGTTTAGCCAAAACGCTCGGGGTGGGAGAAGCGGAAGGTCAAGGCGGGATCAGGATAGAGAGATGGAAGGACGGCGTCCTGGTTGTCAGGACAAAGGAGGCCGTCCCCACGTATTTTCTCCTGGATCCCGGCCCCGAAGGTGTATTTGGATCCCCCCGGGTTCTATCGCCTGAACAGGGCAGGAGTATCCTGGCCGCCCTTGACCGTATCCGTCCCGCCAAACCCACGGCGGTATCTCCTGAAAAGGTACTGGAACTTGAGGATCGTGTGACAAAGATCGAAGCGGACCTCGCGAAGGTACTTGAGACGGCAGGTCCCGGGATGAGCGAGGAAGAGCTCGTTTCGGCGATAAAGACCGACAGGACATTCTTTCTGGAAGTAGCCGCCCGTTTGAGGGATGGAAGGACCATAGACGAGGACAGGGTCGTTAGGGTCCTTAATTCAAGGCCCGATGTTAAGGTCCCCATGGGCTGGAGACAGAACCCGGAGTTGAGTTCGGCCATAAGGAGCTTTGCAGCGAGAATGAACAGTTTCGATCATATTGTCGCCCTTGCGAAATTGGAACTCGAGAACGACAGTACTGTTAAGATCGTAGCTTCATATTTTTGGCGGAAAGGACTTGAAGATCCCACGGATGAGGATATCATGGAGCAACTATCCGTTGACCTCGCCGGTGGAATGCTCAGCGGGTACGAGAAGGTAACGGACCTTAATGTGTCAGTGGTCAGATTTTTGGAGAACGTCAGGCAGGAACTCAGAGATTCCGCGGTCAGGGGTTCCGGACCCCGGGTCAAGCCGTCATTAAAGTTCTTTGAGTATACGATGGCTACAATGGACATGATGTTCTCCGAGATAGCGAAGAGTGAGAACAAGACCGTCGCCGAGTATCTTTCGGTATTTGAAGGTACAGAGAACGCGCCCCAGATGTCGCTCGAAATAGGAAGCGGCCAGGATAGGCCGATAAATAAGTATTTTGCGGGAGAGACAGGCAGGTTTAGCGACCTTATGTATTCCGGGGGAGTTAAGAATAACAGGGTAATAGGCGTCGATCCGGGAGTGGTGCCGGACCCGGTGAACGGACTTTTCAGGGGTAATGCGATCTCGATGAATGATGTCCCGGACGGGACGATCGACAATGTTTTTGCTGCCAGCGTGTTCAATGATGAATGCTTCATGATGTATTTGGACATGAACAGTCAGTTCTGGGAAAAGCGTTTTCCCGGAACACCTTTCAATGAGAGCCGATATTACCGGAGAATAGCCAGAGAGTTCCATCGTATCCTTAAACCCGGCGGAAAACTTTTCTTTTCCCTCGGCATAGGGGGGAACAAGGCGTTCGAGGACATCCTTGCCGAGAGTGGTTTTAAAAGAACGTTCTCGTCGGAAGTGCCTTTCGGGGCGAGGGTTTTTGAGAGGGTTTCACCGGAGGATCTTTCCGATCAAGGCAGGAAAGAGGCTATCCTGAAGGCGGCGGAAAGAGTGGCTTCGGTTCTTTCCGATGAGGTTCCGGCCATACAGAGGCTGTTCGCGTCATTGCCTCGGGAAGGTCAGTTAAGCGCCATCCAGAGAATGTCGCTTAAAGAGGCTTATGGTAAGGCCTCCAGGGTCATTTCAGAGCTTAAAGATGTGGATATTTGCGGACCGATGGCGGAGGACCTCAGGAACACGTTGACTTTTGGCGGGATAATGGCTCCCTTTGATCTTGTCAATCCGCTGGTAACTTTAACGACCGCCTGCCAGATATTCGAGCTTGATCCGGGAAGGTCCATGAAACCGGGTTACTACGACATTGTCCGGACTGATCTTGCCCGCGTGTCGAGGACGATGGATTCGCTGAAGAAGATCAAAGCAGAAAAAATCGTCCTAAGGAAAGACTCCAAAGGGATGGAAGCGGTTTCCTTCAGGGATTGGGAGTGGGGGGCGCAGCCTCCTATAAATGCCCACGAATGGAGGGCATATCTCTTTTTCAAACATGGCATCGAGACCTTGTCTGACCCCAGCGGAGAACTTGACAGGAATTTTGAAGATCATATCGAGTACGCGTATCGGTTCAATTCGGCTGTTCTTTTAAATGGGATCTCACCCGCTCCCGGCGAAGAGGACATGTTCAAGAGAGTCTGGGAGTTTCTTGATGAAACGGACGCGGCGAGGCTTAAAGAGGCCGGAGAATTCGCGAAAAGAAAGATCTTGGACCTCGAAAAGCCGCCTGTCCCGGAGGAAGGGACGTCTATCCCCCGAGCGCCGCCCGCGATGCCTTACGCGGAACCAAGCTGGTACAGGAGCCCGCTCTATGTCGGGGTTTCCGCGGCGATCCTTTCCTCTCTTTCTTCCCTTTTTCTCAGCGGGGGGACGATGCAGACCGTTATATCGATATTTGCCGGTATCACGGTCCTCTATTGTTACGGGTTCGGTATCTGGAAACACTTTATTCTTGAAAATGTCCGTTCGGGAAAACTCATCGACCGCCGGTATAAGGACGTACCGCCGACAATGCTGGAACCCAGGGTCTCGATAACTTTTAACGAGTTGAAAAGACAGCTTCTTCATCTTCGTAAAGGTTCTATCGCGAAGGACGCGGAAGTAGTTGTGGTGGATGAAGACGCCTCGCCGGAGACGCGGGCAGCCATAGGAGATAACTATGCCGCTTTTGTGCCGGAGAAGAACGTGCTGTATGTCACGCGGAACCTGGCAAGCGCTCTGGACTGGATATTAGCCGTCATTCTCACCCATGAGGCGGCTCATTATTTCACAAGAAGCGAGTTCCTTGCCAACATTTTTACTGCCAGGCATTTTCTCAAAGCTTTGCGGGTGAGGTCATCAGCCGGATATATCGACGGGACACAGGGGATAGCTCCGGGTCCGTATTTGCCCGGCATAGGGAAGCCTGTTCTCGGAGGGTCGGCTCTTTTCGCGGCTTTCCTCTTCGCGCTGGTAGTTTTTTCCATGCCCCCGAACTCTGACCGCAAGTCTTCCGCGGTGTCTGAAAGGCCGATCGCGTCCGAAGTCATGCGTCCGGCGTCACCGAGAGCTCCCCCTGACGGTTTGAGGTCCCTAAGCATTTCCAAGGCGGAGGGGCTCGACCGGATTATAGGGCTCTTCAATGATTTCATCGTCGGTTCTTTTCGCTCAGAGATAGAGGGAAAGACTTTTGAATATGACGGGGAGAGCGGGAAGAGAAAAGACGAGTTGTTCTATAGCGCCATTTTCAGCAACACAGAAGCCAGAGAACGCGTCGTGATGGTGAACAAGTGGCTTGACGATAACTGGGAGATGATCTCGCCGGTCCTCCCCGACTACGCGCGAAGAACAAAGTCAGGCGTAGAGAGGCCTCTAGCTATGCAAAAAGCCCTTTTTATTGTGTTAGCCCGGGCGCCCGAAGAGTACAAAACGCTTTCCGACAAAGGTGCCGCCATATGGATATCCGACAACGTACCCGGTGTCGGGTATACGACCGGTTCGCGCGGCAGCGGGATGTGGGGAGTTCCGATAATAAAAGTGAACTCCTCTTTCGGGAACAACTATCTCGGGATAGCGGAGACCATCGATCACGAGGCCGTCCATGCCGGGCAGATGAGGAACAGCGCTTTTGGTCTATATTTGAGCCAGAGCACGAGTTTTGCGGTATTCGATATTGTTCGGGATATGCCTTCGAACGAGATACCGGCCTACACGAGGCAGACCGAGTTCATGAGAAGGACCTTGAACATCGTCCCGGAGGAGGGGAAGGAATATCTCGGCGACGATGTTTTCCTCGCGATCGGTTACATGGGGCAGAAATGGTCATTCATGTTCATTAACGCGGTGGTACACGCTATGAATCTGTTAGCGCTTTTTGGCAGCATTAGCTGGCTGCGCAACCGCGCGAAGATGAAACGGCTTTCGGAGGTTTTTATTTCGGCCATTGACCGTTTGACCGGGCCCAATGGATACATGAGTCCCAGAGACATGGCCCGTGTACTTGAGGCGCTTATCAAAAAGGACACCGCGTTTGTAATGTCTGACAGGGCGGGCAGAAGATTTTTTGACGAGATCGCAGGCTCTTTGGACAAGGAGAGTGTTGAGGATGTTGACCGTCCAGCGGTCTTGGCTAAATTAGCCAGGAACTATTTGAAGGATAAGAAAGGGGCCGTGGAGGAAAAAACCTTATCCGGACCTGGAAGTTCTATGCCATACGCCGAACCGTCATGGTTCAAGGCGCCGTTCGCAGCCGGAGTGACATGCGCGTCCGGTGTTATTATTTCGACGCTTATTTCCAACGGGAACGCCGCCTCGGCGGTGGCGCTCCTGGCCGGCATGATCTCGTTTGGCTATATCACGGCATTTTATTTGTGGAAGTATTTTGTTCTTGGGGGGATCAGGAGCGGAAGATTACAGGATAAAAGATACCTTCAGTCTTCCGTAGAAGGAGCGCCGGGAGTCTCCGACGCTGTGACGGGGGAGAGGGTATCGGTCCTTTTTTCGGAAATAGCGAGGAACACAGCCGGAAGACTTGCGGACCTTTCGAGGGGTGCCGCGGGAGTAACTGTCGTTTCGGGGGATTCTCCGGAAGAGGACATCAATGCGCTTGGCGGTGCATGGGCCAGGTTCTATCCCCGGAAGAACATGCTGTATGTGAACGGCAGCCTTGCCCGCGCAC
>JAQVSN010000097.1 GCA_028700515.1 Candidatus Omnitrophota bacterium | reverse complement strand
TTAACGATACGAGGAGCCTTCATGCCTCATGAACATGGAAAAAAAAGGATAGCGATCATTGGCTGCGGGGTAATCGGTTCGGCCCTTGCGGGTTTTGCCTCGAGAGAACTGAAAGACAAGGTATCCGGCATAATTCTCTGGGACATTTCCCCATCTGTGGCCGCGGAAGTCGTTTCCCTGATACCTCAGGCAGAGACCGCCGTGGATATGGCCGATGCTGTAAAACGTTCGGACCTGGCCATCGAGGCCGCCCATCCCGCAGCGGCAAGGGAAGCATTGGAACTCGCCATCCGCATGGGAAAAGACGTTATGGTGATGAGCGTCGGGGGGCTTTTGGGATCGGGAGAGCTCCTGAAAAGGGCCGATAAAGAGGGAGTGAGAGTGCTCCTGCCATCGGGGGCTATCGCGGGGATAGACGCTATCAAGGCCGCCGCGATGGCGGGAATTGAGAACGTTACGCTTACCACTATCAAATCCCCGGAGTCGCTCAAGAGCTCGACTTATCTTGCCTTAAAGGGCGTAGACCTCGCCTCGATCAACGTGGATACCGTAGTTTTCGACGGGACCGTCGAGGAGGCGGTCAAGGCCTTCCCGAAGAACATAAATGTTTCGGCTGCGCTAGCTATTGCCGCCGGGGATACCCGTCTTGTCAGGGTAAAGATAATGGCCTCTCCCGGAGCTGCCGCTAATATCCACGAGATAGAGGTTAAAGGCCCGGCGGGGCGGATGACCACAAGATGCGAGAACGTTCCATCACCCGGGAATCCGGGGACCAGTCACCTCGCTGTCCTGGCGGCGGAGAGAACGCTTAAAGACTACTTTTCCGGAGTGAGGATAGGGACGTGACTTGAAGTCGCCAGGCGTGAAAGGCCAGCCGTCAGGGGATAGGATGATGCAGCATGCAGGATGGCCTCGTCCGGAGGCCTCGGCACTTCCTCGCACATTGCGTGCTCGGTCGCAAGATACAGGATGCAAGATACAGGATGCAAGGTACAGGATGCAAGATGCAGGATGACAATAACTGATGAAAGGAAAGAGATGAAGAAGGCAGTGAAAAAGAAAACCGTTAAGGCTGCTAAAAAAGAAAAGCCCGACGTGATAGAACTTGTCACGAAGCTCAGAGAACAGATGGCTATACTTGAGATGAAGGTGGATGTTCTTATTGAACGTCTTACGATAAAACCTCATGAGGCAGTACACCAGGCCTTGCCTCCGAATGTCCCGGGACCGTCTATGCCCGTAGTGCAAACACCTAAGATCTCGCAGAATAACGGCAGGATGATGCATGAAGCCGTCTGCGCGGATTGCGGAAAGAACTGCGAAGTACCGTTCAAACCCAGAGAAGGACGAGCCGTGTTCTGCAAGGGATGCTTCTCTAAAAGGAGGTCCGGCGGCGCTCCGAAACCGGCTGCCAGCGAACCTCCCGCGGGAGTAAAACCCGTGCCTCCTGCCGTTCCCGCACCCAAAGAGCCCGAAAGGAAAAAATGGGGTAATATCAGGAACAAAAGCACCGTGAAGAAGGCGGCTGGGAAGAAGCGCGGAAATAGTCGCTAGTCGTTGGTCTCCAGTCGCCGGGGAGACAGGAGAAAGCAAGCCCACAGCGCATTTGGCGCTTTTGTATCCGAACCCCGCACTGCGCCAGTCTCCGCTCTCCACGTTCCGCTTGACAATCCCGCTACGCTTTAGTAATATACATAAAATTTCATAAATATTCCGCATATACCGCATCAAACAGGAGGCTTACATGGGCGAGTGGATAGGTATGAACCGCAAGGCAAGACGCAGTTACGGTTTCGATGAGATAGCCCTTGTCCCGGGAGAGCTCACTATAAATCCGGTCGATGTTGATACCAGCTTTGAGGTCGGCGGGTTAAAGTTCCAGGTGCCGATCATGGCTTCGTCCATGGATGGAGTGGTCGACGTTAACTTCGCTATCGCTATGGGAAAACTGGGCGGTATTGCGGTCCTGCACCTCGAGGGAATAGCCACCCGTTATGAGAGACCCGAAGAGGCCGTAGAACGGATAGTGAACTGTTCTCCGGAAGATTCCACAAAAGTGATCCAGGAAGTCTACGCCAAGCCTATCAGAAAAGAGCTTATAACGAAACGAATCCAGGAGATAAAGGCCGCGAAGGTCCCTGCGATAGTAAGTTGTAATCCCCAGGTGGCCGGGGAATTCGGGCCTATAGCCAGGGATGCCGGAGCGGACATATTCATCATCCAATCGACCGTTATCAGCGTTGAGCACAGGTCGAGCACATATAAGCCCCTGGACCTTACTAAGTTCATAAAAGACATGAAGATCCCCGTGCTCCTCGGGAACTGTGTCAGTTATAAGGTAACGCTTTCACTGATGGAAACAGGATGCCGGGGCATATTCGTGGGTATAGGGCCCGGCACGGCCTGTACTTCGAGAGGCGTTCTGGGGATAGGCGTGCCTCAGGTAACAGCGACATGTGATTGCGCGGCCGCCAGGGATTTCTACTATAAAAAGACAGGAAAGTATATTCCTATATTCACCGACGGCGGCATGGCCACCGGAGGGGATATATGTAAGGCCTTTGCCGCCGGCGCGGATGCCGTTATGCTCGGCAATGCTTTTGCCAGGGCCAAGGAAGCTCCCGGCAAGGGATATCACTGGGGCATGGCTATGCCTCATCCGTCTCTCCCGCGAGGAACGCGCATAAAGGTCGGGACCAGCAGCACTCTTGAAGAGATACTTTTCGGACCTGCCCGCCTTGACGACGGGACCCAGAATCTGGTGGGGGCTCTCCAAACAAGCATGGGTAACCTCGGCGCCTCAAGTATAAAGGAGATGCAGCTTGTGGACATGATAATCGCTCCATCCATCCAGACCGAGGGCAAGGTTTACCAGTCGGCGCAGAGAGTGGGTATGAGGAAATAAATCATAGGTTAAGGAAAAGGTTGAGGTTGAGATCGAGGGTAACTTTCAACCGATGAAGCGGAATACGATCGCAACAGCCGGGGCAGAACCCCGGCTGTGTTGTTTTAAAGGATAACCGGCGCGCATCCTGACGGTCCCGCGCCGTTCGGTTAAGTTCCGGAGGCGGTTCCCTGAACTTTTAAGACATGAACACTCCACATAACACAAAACCCGGCGGCATCATCGAGATGATCGCTATTGCCCTGCCGATGGTCGTTTCCCAGGCCTGTGATACGATAATGATTTTCACCGACAGGCTTTTTCTTGCGCGTCTTTCGCCGGAACTCATGAGCGCCGCGATGGGTGGGGGACTCGCGGCATTCACTACGATGACGTTCTTCCTTGGGGTCATAGGTTACTCCACGGCGCTTGTAGCGCAGTATCTTGGTTCAGGGATGAAGGACCGCTGCTCTCTTGTTCTTACCCAGACGCTCATGCTGGCCGTCGCCGCTTACCCGCTGATTATACTCGCCAGGCCTCTGGCGAGAGTGTTGTTCGAATTTATGGGTGTCAGCTCGGCGCAGATGGGGCCGCAAAAGACGTATTACGATATACTCATATTCGCGTCCATGATCAGCATGTCCAGGATAGCCTTCAGTTCCTTTTTTTCGGGGATTGGAAGGACGCGTATCGTTATGGTCGCCTCTTTTGCCGGCATGATAGTGAATATCGGCATGAATTACATCCTTATATACGGCAAACTGGGTTCCCCAGCTTTTGGGATCAGGGGCGCCGCTTACGGGACGATAATCGGAGGAGTGAGCACTCTTGCCGTTCTCCTGGCGGCATATCTTTCAAAGAAGAACAGCGCGGAGTTCGGGGTCCAAAGATCGTTCCGTTTTGATCGCGCGACCGCGATGAAACTGCTGCGTTTTGGTTATCCTTCGGGCATTGAGATGTTCCTGAACCTCGTGGCTTTTACCGTACTGGTCCTTACATTTCACGGCCACGGAGCGGCCACCGCGGCGGCTGCTACTATAATGTTCAACTGGGACCTGGTCGCTTTTGTCCCGCTTTTGGGGATAGAGATCGGGGTTACGAGCCTTGTTGGACGTTATATGGGTTCCGGAGACACCAATACGGCGGATCGATCGGCCATGTCGGGACTGAAGCTCGGCATGGTCTATTCGTTTTTTGTGTTCATCCTGTTCGTCGGGTTCGCTCCCCGGCTTGTATCGATGTTCAGGCCCGATGTTGTCGGGCCGGTCTACGAGCAGGCATTCGGACTCGCCGTGTTCATGGTCCGTTCCGCGTCCTTATACGTCCTTATCGATGCCATGATAGTAGCTTTCGTGGGGGCGCTTCGCGGAGCGGGGGATACGCTTTGGGCGATGATAATAACCGTTGCCGCGCATTGGGCCACGAGCGCCGCGGCTTTTATATCCCTGCGCGTATTCGGGGCCGAGCCCGAAACGGCGTGGGTGATGATAGTATGTGTGTTCCTCTTTTTCTCCGTGGTGTTATACGCAAGGTACCGCTCCGGAGAGTGGAAGAGGATAAGGGTGGTCGAGACCGTAGAACTTCCCGAGACCCCGCCGGATTATTTCCACGAGACCAGGGACCTGTAGTAGTCGTCAGTCGTCAGGGACCAGGCAAGGCGCGGACTTATGAGCTCAAGCTCAGGTTATTACACGGGGCTGACGACTGGCTTCTGACGCTTGGCGCCTTCAGTCTTTACTTCCTCGGCTATATATCCTAAAATGACATGGTCCGTCCCGCTTGAGCAGCTTTGTCATAACATCCATTGATAACGAAACGGGACGGTTTTTATTGTAAATTAAGCTGTAGATCAGCGTACCGCGGATAGCGTTCAGCGTATAGACAAAAGAAGGTAAAGGTAGAGGTGAAGGTAGAGTGGTTTTGACCGCAAGTCGGCTTTAACCTTTCTCTCTACCTCTACCTTTGTCTCTACCTTCGCATCTGTCCACCAAACGCGATGTTCTGACGACCGACGATCGACGACTGACGACTGACGACTGACGACTGAACTCAATTTAAGTTAAATACAATGAGCAAAACACACTCCAAATTCGTGCACTTACACGTTCATACCCAGTACAGTCTCCTTGACGGAGCCTGTCGGCTTGACGACCTGATAAAGACGGCCGTTGGATACGGCATGCCGGCATGCGCTATAACCGACCATGGCAATATGTTCGGCGCGATAGAATTCTATGAAAAAGCTGTCGAGAAAGGTCTTA
>JAQVSN010000096.1 GCA_028700515.1 Candidatus Omnitrophota bacterium | reverse complement strand
GCTCTTCTTAATTGCGCCTTTCTGGGGATACTCCGCGCTCATCAGGTGATGTTGTCCGCCGGGCTCGGGGCATTCAGCGGAGACCTTCTCATGGTGCTTGGGTTCGCCTCAATGTTCATCGCGGCGGTATTCATCCTGGGGCAAACGGACTATAAACGGATGCTCGCGTATTCGAGTGTCGAGCATATGGGTATCATGGCCATCGGCGTGGGGCTCGGTGGCGGGGCGCTTTTTGGAGTCATGCTGCACGCCGTGGGACATTCTTTTACCAAGGCAGCGCTGTTCCTTACAGCGGGGAATATCCTGTCGGATTACAAAACGAAATCCGTTGCGGGTGTAAAAGGAGTCATGTCGCGTTTGCCCGTAACGGGCGCGTTGTGGATGGCGGGTTTTCTCGCTATAACGGGCCTGCCTCCGTTCAGTATATTTTTGAGCAAGTTCGTGATACTTAAAGAAGCGGTCGACAAGGGTAGGATGTTGGAGGCGGGGGGCTTTCTCGCGCTTCTGGCGGTGATCTTTATCGGTATGACCGCGGGATTCTTGAGGATGCTCCAGCCCGGTTCAGAGCAGCCTCAAAAAAAGGTCAGGGAACCGCTTTCTTTAGTGCTGCCGGCGTGTGTGTTGTGTTTGCTGGTAGCGGTCATAGGGATATATCAGCCTGAGATATTCCGGAGGGGTATCGAACAGGCGGCCGCGGCTTTTAAGGGGATATAAGATATGACTAGACCACTATTACAGACGGGGAACGCGAGAGCTGCATCGCTTAAGGATGTTCCGTTGTACGATATCGGAACTTTCCGGGAGACCGTTCTTGAGAATGACCGGGAAGGTGGGCGTATCGTCTCTTTTTTTGGGTGCGTTCCGGAGGGGGAAGGGCAAGTAAGGCTTTTTGCCGTCCTCTCGCGTCACAGGGAAGGCGTGTTCTTCATCCTTTCGTCGGATGTGAAGGGTTCCTATCGCAGCCTGACCCCGGATTGTCCGCAGGCGCATCTTTTTGAAAGGGAGATATACGAAGAGTGGGGGATCGTGCCGGAAGGACATCCGTGGCTAAAACCCGTTCGTTTTGCCCCTCGCCGCCGTAAGGACGGCCCGGAGATAGAAGCCGGGATAATGGATTTTTTCAGGATGAAAGGGGAGGAAGCCCATGAGGTCGCGGTGGGACCCGTGCATGCCGGGGTCATAGAGCCCGGGCATTTCAGGTTCCAGTGCCACGGTGAGGATGTGTTCAACCTCGAAATATCTCTTGGATACCAGCATCGCGGCGTAGAGAGGGCTATGGTGGAATATCCCGGAAAACGACGTATTCATTATGCCGAGACGCTGGCGGGGGATACAACGATCGGCCACGCGACAGCGTATTGCCACGCGGTCGAAGGACTTTCGGGATGTAATGTTCCAGCCCGCGCGCAGGCCTTGAGAGGTGTGATGTTGGAACTCGAAAGGCTGGCCAACCACGCGGGTGATCTGGGCGCTCTCTCCGGAGACGTGGCGTATCTGCCGACCTCCTCATATTGCGGGCGTATCAGGGGAGATATACTTAACATAACGGCGCTGGTATGCGGAAGCCGGTTCGGCCGCGGTATGCTTACGTGCGGAGGCGTCAGGTTCGATGTGGATGACGTTATGAGGCAGGAACTGCTTGAGCGTCTTGACCGCGTGATGTCCGATCTTAAGTGCGCCGCCGATCTCCTTTGGGAAACCCCCTCGGTGGTAGACCGTTTCGAGGGTACCGGTGTTGTCGACAAAAAGATGTGTGAGGAGCTTGGTCTTGTCGGCCCGGCGGCGCGCGCGTGCGGTATTCCGAGGGATGTGAGGTCCGACCTTCCATCCGGGATATACAGGTTCTCGCAGATACCGGTTTTTACCTGCGAGAGCGGCGATGTTTTCGCGAGGGCTTATGTGAGGTGGATGGAAACACAAAAGTCGGCCGATTTCATTAAAGAACAGACCGAAGGCCTGCCATCCGGAGCGGTGATCGCGGGGGAAGGAACGCGTCTTCTTCCCGGATCCATTGTGGTATCGGCCGTTGAGGGATGGAGAGGCGAGATATGTCATGTAGCCATGACCGGCGTCGACGGGGAACTTGCGCGATATAAGGTCGTTGATCCTTCTTTCCATAACTGGATGGGGCTTGCCGTCGCTATGCGCGGAGGGGAGATATCGGATTTCCCGCTCTGTAACAAAAGTTTCAACCTTTCTTATTGCGGACACGATCTTTAATATCCACAAGTAGAACAACGAACAAAGATGAATAGATGATAAAAGTAATTCTGGCGAGGATCAAACAGGGGTACAGGACATCGGCTTTTCCGAAGGAAGAGCCGGTTCTGGCCGAGCGATTCAGGGGACTTCCGGTCCTCAGGGAGGGCATGCTCCCCGAAGAGTCCGAGGAACGTGCCATTGCCTGCCCGACTGGGGCGATAGGTAAGGGTCCCGGAGGCGCCTCGATCGATCTCGGAAAGTGCCTCTTCTGCGGAGGCTGTGCCGCGAGCCCCGGAGGAGCCGTCAATTTTACGAAAGATTACCGGCTGGCCGCGCTTTCCCGGGAAGACCTTATCTGCCGGCCGGGCGAAGCTTATAAGCTTGCCGAGTCCGCCGGAAAAGAGATAAAAAGGACCTTTGGAAGGTCGCTCAAGCTTCGGCAGGTAAGTGCCGGAGGATGCAATGCCTGCGAGGCGGACCTCAATGTATTGAACACTCTCGCGTTCGATCTCGGGAGGTTCGGGATACAGTTCGTCGCGTCGCCGCGTCACGCGGATGGACTCTTGGTCACCGGGCCTGTTACGCGGAACATGCGGCTCGCCCTGAAAAAAACTTACGATGCCATGCCCTCGCCGAAAGTGGTGATCGCTTCGGGCACGTGCGCTATTTCCGGAGGACCCTACATCGGCCATGAAGAGGTTATCGGCGGTGTTGACAAAGAATTACCGGTAGACATCTATATCCCCGGATGTCCACCTCATCCGTATACTGTTCTCGACGGACTTTTGAGGTTCCTCGGAAGAAGATGATCGATCATTCCATACTTGACCCCTCCGTGAATGCGATATAGGATATACGCGATATAGATGCTCTAAGATGTTGGGGCAATTGTTCGCAAAGCGCAGAGCGCATAGCGTAAAGAGCATAGTGCGGGGTTTTTGTGAATAGTGAATGGTAAATGATGAATGGAAGATCGTTCTATTCCCTGTTCACCATCCATAGTTCACTATTCACAATTCACAGTTGAACATTCATACAAGATGAGTTTTCAGGGACAATAACGACTATCAGCTAATTATGAAAATAATATTTTTCGGAAGCGGGGATTTCGGTCTTCCGACCTTGAAAAAACTGCTTGAAAGCCGTCATGAAATAAGGGCGGTGGTGACCCAACCCGACAAAAAGAAGGGCAGGGGATGGAATGTCCATCCTTCCCTCTTCAAGTCTTTCATGGAACATTCGGCGCCGGGCATTCCGGTGCTCCAGCCTGAGAAGGTATCATCAAAAGCCTCGTCTGACGCGCTTAAGGATATAGGCGCCGATGTGTTCGTGGTCATCGATTACGGTCAGATGCTGAGCGCCGAACTTCTTGCTATTCCCTCTAAGTACCCGGTCAATCTTCATCCGTCGATCCTTCCCAAATACAGGGGAGCGGCGCCTATAAACAGAGCTGTCCTTGCCGGCGAAAAGGTTACGGGAAATACCGTTATCAGAATGAACGAACGCATGGACGCGGGAGAGATCATCCTGAGCGGGAAGATACCTATAGATGAGAGAGATGACGCCGCAACGCTTTTTGAAAAACTTTCCAAGAGCGGCTCAGAGCTTGTTCTGGAGGCGCTTCATCTCATCGATCTGGGTAAAGAAAACCTTGTTCCTCAGGACGATGACGCCGCCACGCTTGCGCGAAAGCTCAGGAAAGAAGAAGGCGAAATAGACTGGGCAAAGCCCGCCGAAGAGGTGCTCCGGCTTATCCGGGGAATGAGACCGTGGCCGGGGGCTTTTACTTATCTGGACGGTAAGATGGTTAAGATAACCAAGGCAGTACCTGCTGAATACATATTTGAGGATCTCTCCGCCGGGGCCGTAGTTGACCCTAAAAGATTGATAGTGCGAGCCGGAAAAGGTTTCATCAGGATAGACGAACTGCAGGTCGAAGGAAAGAGGTCCATGTCGGCCTCTGAATTCCTCAAAGGCCACAGGGTCGAGGATAAGGTATTCGGTTCCGCGAACTAAATCCCCCGGATTTGTTATATCACTCAGAATATCTTATCACCCACACAAGGTCCCCGAACTGTTTTTTGAACACGGCTTTTCTTCCCAGCTCATTCTCCTGGTATCGCCAGTGGGCCTCGTTCACAGTCATATCGGGATTCCCCAGATAGACCTCCCAGATATCTTTTCCGTCACCTGGAAAATCTTTTTTGAGGTAATAGCTGACCTGGTATGTACAGCCGATGAGACCGTCGGTATCGCGGATGTTCTCGTCTATGTAATGGGCCGCTCCAATGTAATCTTCCCGGTGATAGGGGTCGAAATCCACGCTGAAAAGCCATATTGCGGAAAAAATGTTCGCGGCGATGAACCCTGACATCAGTGTTCTCGCTATGTACCTATGCCTCTTTTCAAGTTCCCTGAACCCCTCCACGAGAAGGATGATATAAGCAACTCCGCAGAAAGGCAGGTATCGGGCATTAAGGCGGATCGGATAAATTATCATGAGGACCAGGAGCGGTACCAGGAAGAGCCTGAGGTATTTCCGGGTCTTTGAGAAAAAGAGGAATACAGCCGGGGACAGGAAAAGAAAAAGATGAAGTTTGGCCAGTGGGGCCAGGGATAACGCCTGCTGCGGCGTCAGGAAAGAATATTGGACTCCTCCGCCGAATTGTATGAAAAGTCCGGCGATCTTTTTTGCCACCGACATCAGGGATGGTTCAAAACCGCGTCCGGAGGCGAATACCTGCTCCGCTCCGGATTGCAGGTAGACGAGCCACCCCGATGCCCCCAGGAAAGGAAGGTACCACAATGAAAAGGGTATGGCCAGAAGCAGGAACCAGGCGTAATGCTGGGTGAAAAGGGCCAGAGGGAACGCCCATTTGTGACCGATAAGCGCAAGGATGGCAAAAAGGCAGAGAAAACCATACCCCCTTGTCTCGCCGCAAAGGTGCAAAAAATAAGGCGATACCGCGAAAAGGAAGGTCGCGAGCTTATCTTTAGAGAGTTTTCCGAAAAAATACATGC
>JAQVSN010000095.1 GCA_028700515.1 Candidatus Omnitrophota bacterium | reverse complement strand
ATATACCCGTGAGGTCCGGGACGATCCTGAGCGCCTCATAGCTCACCATAGGCCCAAAACCTACCATGGCCTGGCCATACTCATCTCCGTCGGAAGAAGGGCCCTCCTCGTTCATCTCTATCTGCCGTTTTCTTTCCGCTATAAGACTCTCGTAAAGCCTTTTAGATTCCGTTGTGGCAAAGGGACGATCAGTATGTTTCTCATCACCCTCTATAAAGTCCAACATCTCTCTAGGAGTCTTATGCATTATGTGTGCCCTTGCGGTCTCAAAGCCCTGCTCCGTAGCCATCCAGGTGAAATCAAGGTCCTGGAAGACCCCCATCTCTCGCGACTCCCTGAAAGGAGAGTTATCTCCTATCCGCCAGTTATCATGTACCCCTACAAGCCTGGCGACTTTTTCAGCCGTTTCGAGAGGATATCCAGTTTCCAGCAATATCTCCCTGGCAATTTTAGCTCCCTCCGCCATGTGCTTCAGCTTCACATCTTTGTCGAACGCCCTGGCCTTTTCATCAGCCAAACAAGCGGCATATCCGACATCATGAAGGATAACAACAGGCAAAAGTATTCCGGGATCCAATTTCTCGGCCGCAGTTATCCGGTAGGCCTCCCTCATCATCCATAGAACGTGATAAGTATCTCCCGGCCTGGCCCTGTCGTAATAAGGCCGGGCTTTCTCCCATAGCTTGAGATATATATCCGGGATACCGACAGGGAGCGAAGGACCGGAAAGAGCTTCTTTGAGGGAGCTTTGAGCAAAATATTGAATGAAATGTTCTCCGGTAGAGGTGTGAAAATCAGGGACCATACAGTCCTCGATTGAACCGTTGCCATTAATAATATGCGTCCCAGCCGGCAAGACCCTGACAATGCTGCCCGAAGAGAATTCTACCGTAAGAACGTCGCCGCTGACTTTAAGGAAATTTCTGGTTAGAAGGGCCCTTATATCAGAAGAATCCCAGTATGGAAGCTTCTTTATGTCCTCAAAAACACCGCCTATATCCTTTCCTTCACTTATGACCGATCTATGGAGGTACAGGATCAAGCCAAAAAATCTCATGTCTGAGAACAAAGAAGAGGCGCGTTCCTTGCCCGCTTCCGTGAGTGGGAACTTGGCAAAAGCATTTTCCGGGGACAACTTCTCAATAGAGGTATCAGCGAAGGATAGTCCGGAGTTTACGACCATGAGCACGGTCAGTAATACCTTTAGAACTATGTAAGTTTTCTTTTTCATATTCTTTCTAGCTTTTTAATGGATTTATGTTTTTAATTATCTCAAAGTATCGGAACTATATCAAGGCGTTTATTTGACTTTTTCATGCTTAACGGAACTCCGGGAGTTTAACTCCCGGAGTTCCGTTAAGCCATAAACATGTTATCGTGGTAGCATTTTTCTTGGGGAAGAAAGATCTTCTTATGGGACAACCTCTATGCGTTACTTGATATATGAAGGTCTTTGATGTTCAGCTGGATAGTATCAATCCCTTCCCAGCTGTTAACTGAAGGGGAATAAGCAAGGTCTATTATGTCGCCCCGGTTGGGATGGTCTACTTCATTTTTCTTGAATGTCACAGCCTCACAGGTCATGTTCCCGCACGTGGCCAGGAACTTGAACCCGCTCTTACCTATCTCTCTCGGCGGGGTCTTCACCTGTATCCCGCTCGTCGAGAAAATTGGTTCGGAATTACCAGGGCCATAAGGCATTAGAAGCCTCAACTCCTCGATCAACTTTATCCCTATTCGTGAAAAAGGAAGATCTATATCTATGTGAAGTTCCGGTTTAACTTCCTCTCCCGCGGTGAATGATCCAGCGGCGGCCTTGTTGACCGCTTTCCTGAAATCATCTACCTTGTCGGCCTTTATCCTTATCCCGCAGGCGGCCTCATGCCCTCCGAAATCTTCAAGATGCTCGGAAGACCTCAGGACCGCCTCGAACAGGTTGAAACCGTCTATGCTTCTTCCTGACCCCTTTCCCTTTGTGCCATCAAGCGCGATCAGGATCGTGGGAAGAAAATATTCCTCTGTAAGTCTTGACGCCACAATTCCTATGACACCGGGATGCCAGGAATCCTTGGCTAGCACAATGACTTTTTCCTTCTCGGTATCAAGGCTTTCTTTTACCATCTCAAGGGCTTCAGCAAGGATCCCCTTCTCTATCGACTGCCTGTTGCGGTTCTCGCGGTCCAGGGTGTTCGCCATTTCTCGCGCCAGGGACAGGTTGTCACAAAGAAGGAGATCAAGCGCGATGTTGGCCGAACCTACCCTTCCCATAGCGTTTATCCTGGGCCCTAATGCGAAACCTATGTGGCGGCATGTCATTTTTTCGGGTTCCACTCTGGAGACGTCCATAAGCGCCCTTATCCCGGGTTTTTTAGTAAATCTCAATTTCTCAAGTCCCACCCGGGCGAGTATACGGTTCTCCCCTGAAAGGGGAGCCACATCAGCCACCGTCCCCAGAGCCACAAGATCGAGATGCTCATCGGCCTCGGACTCTCTACCCTTGAGGAGGGCTCTCGATAGTTTATAGGCAACTCCTACACCCGCGAGGAACTTATAGGGATAACCGCAATCTTTCTGGTGCGGGTCGACCACAGCGAAAGCTTTTGGAACAGCGCCGTCTTTCACCTCATGATGGTCCGTGACAATAACGTCGATCCCCCGGGAATTCGCCGCGTCAACTTCCTCGAAGGAATTTATCCCGCAATCCACGGTTATAAGAAGTTTTACTCCCTTATCGCGGGCGAGGGCAACAGCCCGGATGTTAAGACCGTACCCCTCCTCCAAACGGTTCGGTATAAATGTTTCACAGTCGGCTCCCATCTTGCGCAAGGTATCATAGACAAGGGCGGTAGATGTCACCCCATCAACATCATAATCTCCGTACACCAGTATCTTTTCACGGGATTCAACAGCTTTCCTGATCCTGTTGACGGCTTTATCCATGTCCTTCATAAGGAATGGGTCATGGCAGGATGAAAGTTTTCCGAAAAGAAAATCCTGGGCCGCCTCAGGGGTCCTGACTCCCCGATTAACAAGAAGCTGAGCTATGACAGGAGATACGCCAAGAGATCCGGAAAGCACTCTTTGGAGTCTTTGGTCGGGCTCAAAATTCTTCCAGATCATCCGCATGATTTCACCGGGGATATTTTTGGGGGAAGACCTTAAGGGACGGACCGCGCGCGTCAAGCGAGTGATCCGTCCCGGAAGGACAAGGGAACATTATTCAGCGTTTCTTCTTTGCGGCCTTCTTCGACGGCCAGTCATACAAAAGAGGCGCCGCTATGAACACCGAAGAATAAGTACCGAAAACTACACCAATAAGAAGCACAAAAGCAAAATCGTTTATGACCGGTCCTCCAAACAGGAAAAGAGAAAGTACCACGAGAAGCGTTGTCGTGGAGGTGAGTATCGTCCTCGAAAGCGTTTGGTTGATGCTTAGGTCGATTATCTCCCCAAAAGATATCTTCCTCATGATCTTCCTGTCCTCGCGTATCCTGTCGAAAACGACTATGGTATCATTTATGGAATAACCGACAACGGTGAGTATGGCGGCCACCACAGGAAGGGATATTTCCCTGCCGGTTATCGCAATCCAACTAAGGGCCATAAGGACGTCGTGGACAAGGGCTATAACGGCCGTAGTGGCGAACTTGAATTCGAAGCGTATCCCTATATATATGAGTATCCCCAATATCGCGAAGAGAAGCGCCTTAAAAGCTATTTTCTGTAGATCCTTGCCTGTAGCCGGACCGACCTCTTCGACCCTGAGCACCTGGAATGAATCCTCTCCGAATTTCTGCGTTAGGGCGTTCATAAGGCTGTCCTGGTCCCCGAGCGGCGTCCTGAGTATTATCTCGTTACTTTCGCGTACACGCTGTATGGTGGACACGCTCAATCCGATCTCTCCGAGGACTTTGCGCATCTCCTGTACGGGAGCCTCACCCCTGAATTCCAACTGGTACAAAGTCCCTCCGGTAAAATCCACCCCGTAGTTCTTTTCTCCCCTCTGGACGAACATGGACATACCCAACGCTATCACGACTATGGAGAGAATATAGGAGAACTTCCTCATCTTAATGAATGGGATAGCCGTATCCTTAAGGATGCGGAGCATCGGCAAAGATTTCATTTTCGGGAATCTCACGGTAATGACGTCCAGGAGCAGTCTAGTCACGAAAACGGCCGAGAACACGCTGGTAAGTATGCCTATGCTCAATGTGGTGGCAAAACCTTTCACCGGCCCGGTGCCGAACTGGAACAGTATGAGCGCCGTAATAAGTGTCGTTACGTTCGAGTCAAGTATGGTAAGGAATGCCTTCTCATATCCCGCGCTTACAGCCGCCCTGAGGTTCTTGCCAAGATTCAACTCCTCTCTGATCCTCTCGAAAATAAGCACATTAGCGTCCACGGCCATACCTATAGTAAGGATGAGACCCGCTATGCCTGGCAGCGTGAGGGTAGCATGGAAATACGACATCGCCGCCATGATAAGGGTAAAGTTGACACCAAGGGCTATATCGGCTATAACCCCTCCGAGGAGGTAGTACACCACCATGAAAAGTATTACCGCAACTCCCCCGATCAGGACCGACTTAATGCCTTTCTCGATAGAATCCTTACCAAGAGCCGCGCCCACGCTCCGTTCCTCAATGATCTTTACCGGAGCGGGCAAAGCGCCGGCCCTTAAAATGAGCGCTATGTCCTTAGCCTCCTGCAGAGAAAAATTCCCCGATATCTGGGCCCTGCCGGAGGGGATCTTTTCTCTTATGACCGGCGCGGTGGATACCTCTCCGTCAAGAACGATGGCCAGCCGCTTGCCTATGTTCATGGACGTAACATCGGCGAAAATATCTGCTCCCTTATCGTTAAGCTCAAGCGAAACATAGGGCATTCCGAAACCCTGCTGGCTGAATTCCGTCGTAGCGTTGATCAACATATCGCCGGTAAGGACGGCCTTTTTCTCCAACAGTATTTCTTCTTCCTTCCCGTCGCGTTCCTTCATCTTCTTCTTTTCATAACCTTCCACTTCTTCGCCGGCCATGGCTTTCTTTAGGAGCTCCGGATCATCCGCGACGATCTTGAACTCAAGGTGCGCGGTCTTCCCCACTATATCTTTCGCCCTTGCCCTGTCCGTCACGCCCGGAAGCTGGACAACTATCCGGTCCAGGCCCTGTAATTGTATGCTCGGTTCCGAAACTCCGAACTGGTCTATCCTGTTCCGGATTATTTCAGATCGGAAGAGC
>JAQVSN010000094.1 GCA_028700515.1 Candidatus Omnitrophota bacterium | reverse complement strand
GTCTGACCCCAGAGATGTCTTCACAAAACGCTCGGGTTGTATTAGAATTAACAATGATAAACGCCGGTCAGAATGACCGGTCTGTGCAATGAGGCGAACTATTGCAAAGGAGTGATATCGATGAAAAAGGCCATTATTCTCGCGCTGATCATAGTTATGCCGGCGCTGCCTGGTTACGCGGGCGGTATGCCTGACGATATGCCGGGCGCGACTACCATATCTTTTGAGGACGGGTCGGATTACGGTACTCCGGCCGAAGAGATCGGCACTATACAAATATTCGTCGGACAGGAAGCTGTTATAAAATTGAAAGCCGATATCGACGGTGGATACAAATGGGAGATCGCGGGACCATGGGATGAGAATGTTCTGGAGTTCATGAACGATACTAAAGAACGTCCGGAAAGAAAAGGGGATCTTGCTGTTCAGGCCTGGATATTCAAGGGGTTAAGATCGGGTAACGTCGAGCTCGCTTTCCGTTATTCCGACCAGGAAGGAGATACGGTCAAGGGAGCCAGGAACGCTGTGTTCTCGGTGATAGTGAAGGACGGCCCCAAAGGCGCGATGCTAAAGTTCGTCGGGAAACAGGCGCCCTACAACATCATAGGCACTGTTGGATCGGTGAAGTTCTCCGGCCCGATAGCCCGGGTCAACCCTGTCATTACGCTTCTAAAGGAGAACGGCCAGATCGAAGAGTTCGTTGTTAAGCCGCTTGTTTACGTACAGCATAAAGACGGGGACATGGCGCGTTTTTCCGAGATCGTTCCCGGGGCCAGGGTCCTTATAAATTACCGTATAGGCCATGAAGACGTGCGGGAGGCCGTGGTCATACAGATCCTTTGACGGGCCAGGAAAGCGACATGATGAACGGGAGATCCGCCTCGCGGGAAATACGTTCCTTTATAGCCCTTGAAATATCGGATGAGGCCAGGAGCGAGATAGTCCGGACCATAGACCGGTTAAAGGCCGAAGGGGCTGACGTAAAATGGTCCCGCCCTGATACCCTCCACATTACCTTGAGATTCCTCGGTAACATCCGGTCGGAACAGATACAGCCCGTATCCAAAGCCATTGAGGACGCGGCATCCCGGGGACAAGAGTTCGATATCGTGATCGGCGAACTCGGGGCTTTTCCGGGGTGGGATCTTCCCCGCGTGATATGGGCAGGCATAGCGGATGGAGCGGATGCCGCCGGAGACCTCGCCCGCCTGATCGAAGGATCTTTAGAGAAGGAAGGGTTCCCTCCCGAGCAAAGGTCTTTCAAAGCCCATCTGACCATAGGCCGTGTAATGACCCCTGGGAATATTGACAGGCTGAAAAAGGCCGCGATGTCATCCGCATTAAGTCCCATACGAAGCCATGTCCGCCGTATAGTGCTTTTTAAGTCCGAGTTGACACCGGCGGGCGCCGTTCATACGCCTATCTTCTCCACGGAACTTAAGACCTCCGAAAACCAGACCGGATGTGCCTGACAAAAAGCGTATGTCCATTTGTCCCCACGTTCTGCTTTATCAAGAGAAAAAGTGAAAAGACGGATCCCGAAATTACGTCCTATATGTGTGGAGGGGCCGGATCCCGGCGAAAGCACTTTACAAGCAGGGAAGCCTGTTTGTATAATGAGTTTTCCGAGGCCCGCAATTACTATTAATAAATAAATACGGAGGGCAGCATGGTGAAAAAAGACAAAGAAAAGGTATCCCCGAAAGCTGAGGATGAAGTTAAGGGCGGAGGCAAAGATATTTCCAGAAAGAAGGCCGCGCTTGAACTTGCGTTAAGCAAGATCCAAAAGGATTACGGGGAAGGCGCCATAATGACCATGGGTAAAGGGTATGAGGTGAAAGTGGAATCTATTTCCACGGGCGCGCTTGCTCTCGATATGGCGCTTGGGACGGGCGGTGTCCCGAGGGGCAGGATAATCGAGATATTCGGGCCCGAATCAAGCGGGAAGACCACGCTTACTTTGAACATAATCGCCAACGCCCAGCTGACCGGGGGAGTAGCGGCGTTCATAGACGCCGAACACGCTTTTGATCCGGGCTACGCGAAGAAGATAGGGGTGGATCTGGATAATCTTCTCATATCCCAGCCCGATAACGGGGAACAGGCCCTTGAGATAGCGGAAACGCTGGTCAGGTCCAACGCGGTGGACATAATCGTTATAGACTCGGTAGCGGCGCTTACACCCAGGAAAGAGATAGAAGGAGAGATGGGGGACTCGCATGTAGGTCTTCAGGCCAGGCTCATGAGCCAGGCGCTGAGGAAGCTCACAAGCGCTATTTGCAAATCCAAGACATGCGTTATTTTCATAAACCAGATACGGATGAAGATAGGGGTTATGTACGGTAATCCCGAGACCACCACGGGGGGTAACGCCCTTAAGTTCTACTCCTCGGTGAGAATAGACATAAGACGCATAGCCTCGCTGAAAAAGGGGGAGGTCGTAGTGGGGAACCGCGTGCGTGCCAAGGTAGTAAAGAACAAGCTTGCCGCGCCTTTCCGGGAGGGGGAGTTCGACATAATGTTCGACGAAGGCATATCCCGTTCATCAAGCGTTATCGACTTTGCCGAGGAAGTGGGGGTCATAAAGAAGAGCGGCACCTGGCTTGCCTACGGTGAGGAAAAAATAGGGCAGGGGAAAGAAAATGCCAGGATGCATCTCAGGGATAATCCCAAACTTCTGGACAAAATAGAAAGCGATGTAAGGAAGGTCGTTGCCGAACGCGGCGGGATACTTTAGTGAACGTTCGTATGAAGAGTTTGTATCCATGAACGACCACTCCAGAGAAAAGGACCCGGCCGGCAAAAAGGCTTTGAGGCTTCTTGCCTCAAGACCCAGGACAGAAAGGGAAATGATCCTCCGTTTGTCTGCCTCGGGATCCACCGGCGAGGATGTACGCCGGGTCGTTGAGAAGCTAAAGGCTGCAGGCCTCATAGATGACCGGAAATTCTCCAGGGAGTGGATAGCGTCGCGGATGAGGACCAGCCCCAGAGGGAAGAAGATGTTACGGCAGGAACTTATAGAGAAGGGGGTACCTTCCCCGATAGCCGCGGAGGTCCTTGAAGAAATGCCGCAAGAGTTCGATGAGCTTAGAACAGCGTTCGAACTTGCCGGAAAAAGACTTAGTGGAAGTTCCACGCGCGGTGCGAAAGAAAAGGCAAGATTGTACCGGTATCTCTGCTCCAGAGGTTTCGATGAAGAGATCGTAGAGAGGGTTTTGGAGGAATTGATCGGCTGATGAGCCGGAGAAAGAGAGGATGCCAGTAATGCTGACAGGGGCAGAGATCAGAAAGAGGTTCCTTGAGTACTTTGAGAAAAAAGGACATAAGGTCGTAGAGAGCGACCTCCTTGTGCCGAGGAACGATCCCACTCTTCTATTCACCGGGGCCGGGATGAACCAGTTCAAGGAACAGTTCATGGGGAAGAACGTTACTTACAAGAGGGCCTGTTCAAGCCAGAAGTGCCTCAGGACAGGGGATCTGGAGAACGTCGGAAGGACCCCGAGACATCATACGTTCTTTGAGATGCTGGGCAACTTCTCTTTCGGGGATTATTTCAAGAAAGAAGCCATCGCCTGGGCCTGGGAGTTCATGACCGGGGAGATGGGTATCCCCGGGGAAAGACTTTGGGTATCGGTGTACAAGGATGACGACGAAGCCTTCGCGATATGGCGGGATGAGATAAAGGTGCCCGAACGGAAGATAGTAAAACTCGGCGAACATGATAACTTCTGGCCGGCTGACGCCCCGAGCAAGGGGCCGAACGGGCCATGCGGACCGTGCTCCGAGATATTCTACGATTTCGGCGAGAATACGGGGTGCGGTAAGGCCGATTGCGGACCGGCCTGTGATTGCGGACGTTTCATAGAGGTCTGGAACCTTGTTTTCACCCAGTTCGATCGCCAGCCTGACGGTTCTCTGCCGCCTTTGCCGGCCAGGAACATAGATACGGGCATGGGCCTTGAGAGGATCACGGCCGTAATGCAGGGGGTCCGGACGAATTTTGACACGGATCTTTTTATTCCGCTCCGGGCAGCGATAAGAAGAGCCATAGGGCGGGAAGTCAGGGACGAAAAACTTATAGCCGATCATATCAGGGCGGCTGTGTTCGCGATCGCCGACGGTGTGCCGCCGTCGAACGAAAAGCAGGGATATGTCATACGCAAACTTATACGCAGGGCGTATCTGAAGAGCGGGATGAAGGCGCCGTTCCTCTACAACATGGTCCCCGGTGTGGCCTCGATGTTCAAAGAGATCTACCCGGAGCTTGATGAGAAGAGGGAGCATATATCTTCCATAGTTCTTGATGAAGAGAAACGTTTCTCCGATACCCTGAGGTGCGCTATGCCGGTCTTTGAGGAGATGGCGGCGTCCTGCAAAGGGACTTTGGGAGGAAGCGAGATATTCAAGCTCGTGGACACCTATGGACTGCCTATAGACATTATATCCGAAGAGGCCCAGGCACGCGGCATGGAACTCGACACCGAGACGTTCGACGTGCTTATGGAAAAACAGAAGGAACAATCACGGAAGGGAAGCGATATAAGTACCGACTTCATATTTAAGCCGGACAAGTTCCGGGAGGCCCCTAAACCTTCTTTGTCCGACGTGCTGCCTCTTGAGGCGAGGATAGAGTTCATCCTCAGGAAAGAAAGCCCGTCCGAGGAAGCCGCCGAGGGTGAAAGGGTAGAGGTTATCACGTCGCCCCAAAGCTCGAGATTTTACGCCGAGTCCGGCGGACAGTCCGGGGATAAAGGCGCGATCGAGAAGACTGACGGGTGGATGAGGATCCTTAATACGTATGAGACTGACGGCAGGAAGGTTTATGAAGCCGTCGTGGAACGCGGGACTTTTTTCAAGGGGGACGCCGTGAAGCTGTGTCTTGACCGGGAAAAGAACAGCGACACCGCGAAGAACCATACCGCTACCCATCTTTTGCAGGCCGCTCTCAGGAATGTTCTGGGAGACCACGTGAAACAGTCAGGGTCGCTTGTGACCGACGAGAGGTTGAGGTTCGATTTTACGCATCTCAAGAAGATGTCAGAGAGGGAGCTTTCCAAGGTCGAGGAAATGGTGAATATGTGGGTGGAGGAGGGTGTCCCTGTCGCCAAAGAAGTAAAAGATTGAGGGCAACAGATAGTCATATTCATAAGTAGGCATATTACTATCATCTTCATACGCAGTAGGATACAGAATCACCCTTTTTTTCGAGGGATCATCAGGATGCTCCAAAGTGCCAAACACAGCAGTC
>JAQVSN010000093.1 GCA_028700515.1 Candidatus Omnitrophota bacterium | reverse complement strand
TCCTTCCGCCGTAAAGAACGCCGTCCTCGCCCCAAAGCTCCCCCTTGACCGGCATGGCGTACTCTATCGCGAGAGCGCTGTCGAGGTCCTTCCTGTCGGACGGAGCGGCCTTAGGTGTAGGTTTCACTTCCATCCTGATATTTTCGTAAAAGTCCGGCCCTATGGCCTTGATCTCCTCCGGCCCCATTACTCTCGTTCCGCCCAAACGCTGTCCTTGGAACGCCTTTAACACTATCTCGCTGGTGGCCATATCCCGTTCCGAAGCAGGCACATAGTACAGGTAGTCAAGACGACCCTTTTTCGCTATCAAACCAAGGTCATCCCCGGGAGAGACAAGGTCGATAGTATTGCGTATCTTCGCTATTTTTGATCCGTACTCCATACGCGCCGAAGCAAGCCCCTGCCGGACCTCCGCTCGTGTCTTCTCAAGAATATCCCTGCGTATAATATAAAACCCCAACACCCCCATTGAAGACCCCAGAACGGCTATGACCGTTATGAATGAGATAAGTATCCTTGCTTTAAAAGTGGTCTTCATGTTATATTCCCGCTGCTATTTACTACCGGTCCTCTCAAGCGCGTTGACGAAATAGATGACATTTTCCAGCTCAAGCTCCACGTTCACGTTGTTAACTACCACATCGGCCGTTTCTTTAAGACGTATAGGGGCGAAGTTGAGAACACCCTTTATGCCCGAAGAGACCATTATCTCGAATACCTGCTGGGCGGCTATGTCGGGAACAGCGATTATCCCTATCCTGATATCGTTGGTCTTGACGAAAGCCTTGAGCTCGTCCAGCGGGAATACCGGGATATCCCCGCCCTGCCTGATCTTGGCCGGGTCTATGTCGAAAGCCGCTACTATGCTTATGCCCTCATTCTCAAAACCTTTGTATTTCACAAGCGCCATGCCTATTTTGCCGGCACCGGCTATGATGACGCTCTGCCTGGTATTTTTTCCCAGTATATCGTTAAGCTTCCCCAGAAGCTCGTCGGCATTATACCCTCCGCGTTTATTGCCCTTGATCCCAAAAAGTGAAAAATCTTTCCGCACCTGGGCCGAAGTGCCCCCCACTGCATCTGCCAGGATATCTGAAAAAACCCGCACATACCCCAACTTTTGGAAGCGGTTAAGCGCATTCTTGTACTTTGAAAGCCTCAATATACTGTTTCGACTAGCTATTATAGCTCGCATTTGGCCCTTATTTTTGACTTTTTGATCTTAATAATGTGTTTTAATTCACAAAACATACCCTCATAATAACGCCTCGGCTGACTTCTGTCAACTTTTTTGTGATTTTTTTCACTTTTAACGAGCGCCCACCTTCTTTTTCTGATCGGCGCCTGAATGCCGTCGAACAGACAAAAAGTGTAATCAGCGCGGGCCAAAGGAGGGTTCTGTTTCGTTGGTTTATTGCGTAAGCTCCGTTATTGGTGTATTGGTTATTTGTTATTGGGGGGGAGCTAAAAGCCCCAATACACAAATACACTAATAACAGTCCTTTTTCTGTGCTCTTCCTATAAGAACAGCCTCGGTGAAAATTTTAGCTTCGTAAGTTACGGTTAAGCCTTCAGCTCCACAAGCTTGGCAACAACACCTTTAAGCAGGTTCAATTTTCGGGAAAGCTCCGCGTGTTTCTTCTTGCTTCCTACAAGCTCAAGGATTATGAGACCGGCATTCGCGCAATCCCCCAGGACCCCGTCATGTATCCCCAAACGGGTCTTAATAAGACATCCCCATCCGGTCAGGATCTTCTGGACCATTACGGCCTCTTCTTTCCTCTTGTTCACGAGAATAAGCATTATATCCTTCTTCATCGCTACCTCCTTATCTTCTGAATTACGGAAGAGTCTCTCTTTCCTTTTCAATGATCCGCCATCCCCGCCATTTCCGCGATCGCGCCAACATGCTCATGCAAAAAACTTTTTATAAGTCGTCTCGGGCAATACCCTAAACCTGGCGCCCAGCCAGACGAGCCATCTGAAACGCGTTATTAGCGAATAGTGCGTTCTATAGTCCCGGAAACTCTTTCCTTTTTCCCGAAAGATATCCGTAAATTCATTCTCCGTCATCTTAAGCCTCTCCAACACCCCTTTTACCGAGCTCCCGTTCATACCGGACGTTCTTTCTTCCGAAGCTTTCATCGCATCTTCTCTGGAAATGTGTCCCGAACGTGCCAGGGCCGCGTAACGTATCCCCTTTACGTGGAAACCGAACTTTTTAAATACAAAATATTCCTTGAACGGGCTGTACAGACAATCAAAATGTTTCTCTCCGCCCGTCCACCCAAACTGCTTTTTCAGGGTTCCCTCTATCATGTCCTCGTCCCACTCTTCATACAAAGGCAGTTGTATTATCTGCGTGCCTCCCGTTAAAAAATTACGGATAAGGACCCCTATGTCCAGCCTGTTAAGGTCTTTCAATACCTTCCGCGCGGCCTTAGAGGCGAATTTCCGTGATATATCCCTTAGGTATGCCCCCTCAATGTACCCCCAATCAAGAGGCGCTATCCCTTCAGTCAGCGGGGAAAGGCCAAAGAACACGTACTTTATCTTTTCTTCCCGGGATACCCTGTACATGGCGGAATAGGTAGCCACCTGACAAGGGAGACACACTTCCGGGATAGACGCCTTGAGCGCCGCCACATACAACTCGCGTAACCCCTCACTTTCAAACTCTATCTTCCGCAACGGAACGCCGAGAGATCCCGTGATCTTCTTCATATCACGCCTGGCCTCATTCGAGACCCATCCATTGTCTACCGTATACGCCAGGGGCCGCAAGCCATACTGTTTGACCTTGTAAAGCACATAGCTCGAATCTACCCCGCCGCTGAAAGGCACAAGACAATCGAACTTTTTCCCCCTTCCCTCCGCCCTGATCCTTTCGATCAACCTCGAGAACTTCCTGCTGTTCTTCTCGCTCTCACCCTTAAAATGAGATGAACGTATCGAATCGGCCGTTCGGCAGTAATTGCAAACGCCTTTTTCGTCAAAAGCTATCCCCGGTACGGTAGCGTCGTAAATGCACCTTACACAGGATCTCATCCCAGTCCCAATGGTCATGTTTTTCCTGGCCCTCAAAAAAGGGCGTAAATAAAAGGTGAAACGGCCGTGGATTGCCCGAATATTATCAGCATCCCCACAAGCGCCAGCATTATCACGATCGGAAAAAGCCACCATTTTTTGCGGGCCACCATGAAATCCCAAAGTTCCAGCAAAAAGGGCCTCTGTTTAGCCATACAAGTACCTCTTTAAACTATTTTACCGTTCGTACCACTAAAAAGATCCCGAGGGCCCCTTCCCTGTCCTGAACTGCGGAAGTTACCAGACTCCGCAAAAATCAAAGGGTCTGTGTATTGGTAAAGTTTTCCCCAATAACGAATAACCAATATACCAATAACAGATCTTTTTTGGAAAGTATCCGTTTCTCCTGAACCGGATACTACCTCTTTAACACAATGACGCTATTAACGCCTCACAGCCCCTTTGCCTTCGCGAAATACCCCCCTACGCATTTCATTATATCCGTTGCACCCGTCGTTATAAAGTCAATTTCCCCGAAAGTGTGTTCAAGTTTTTTCCTTGAACTTTCCCTGATATCGTGGTCTGACACGAAGATCATGCCGCCCCCGACACCCCCCCTCAATGCCTTTCGGACCAGCCCCTCAAGAACACCATCAACGGCCTCATCCAGTTCCCGGCGGGAAGAAGGCCTGAAACCTTTCCTGATGTACATCTCCCCGTTCCTATACTCAAAAAAGCCGCTTTTAAAAGCAAGGGCTCCGTCATCTTTAGATCTAAGCAGCCGGGAGGTCTCCATCGAGCGTCCTGCCCCCTCCGCGTCCAGGGAACACAACAGTGACAAACTGTTAGGGAAAAGAAGTTCCCCGCACAGGGTCATGGCGGGACCATTCTTCCTGTAACAACCTGCGGTCCTCACACCCATGGTCCCGCCTATCGAAACTATCACTATTCCATCGCCATTCATTCGTGATCCGGCCATATCCGCTGCCAGGGCATCCACCGGCTCAACATAATACACATCGCCCTTGAACCCTGCCCTTTCATCCACCTCTTTTTTCGTCTCAAATCTCCCGGATATCCTCACTATACCGTAATCTGATCGTTTTATACGTGACATCCTGTTCATGACCATGGATATGTTCGTCTTGTTGACAAATAGGTCCGTGAAATCGGAAACGAATGAAGGGAAGCTACGGGGGAAAAAGAACATATGCGTATTGATAAGCCTCTCAAAGCAGGAAAAAGGCTTACCGCAAAGCACCGCGTTCGAAACGTCCTCCATCTCTATGTTTTCCTCAGCCAGAAGGGCCGAAACAGCGTTGTCGGGAAAGATCCGCGTCCATAGTTCTTCGTTCGAGAAGTCTCTCTCAAGGAGGGCACCCTTAACTTCGCTTCCTTTCATGAGACAGGCGCCGGGAGAACCGGTCCCATAAGAGATCACCAGGGTGTACATACTAGAACATCCTCTCGATGTCATCGTTTTTCACCTCCCTCCGGGTCGGAAAAGGATCCGATCCGTCCTTCAGGGAAGCTGCTTTTCTCAATAAAAGAGTAAAAGGGATCCCTGCAAAATAGACAGGAAGGAAAAGGATATAGGAGAAGATCGTTATTATAAGGTTCCCCAGAAGCTTCAGCTTAACAAGGACCCCGTTCATTAAAAAATGCAGCAGGAACACGAAGACCTGTCTGGCCCTGTAAGGCAATATAGCCGCCGTTCCGCACACCAGCGTTGAAAAAACGGAGCTTAAGCCGGCCTTGATCTTTTTAATGCGTTCGCCGAACATGCCCCGCCTCCAACTCCTCTTTTATCCGCCTTACGGCGTACTCCAATTTCCCGTCGTAGAATTTTTTCATGTCATCTTCATACTCTTCCCAGGAATGCGAAGCGAGGTAGGAATCCACGAACCTGGCAAAGAGCAGGTTATCTATACATACTGGCTGATCATCCCGCCCGGTCTGTTTTATCCTTCTTGAGGCCGTTATCCCCCGCCGGTATAACTCGTCCTCGACCGAGCTTCCCATATCATAGATAGGGTTGGAATATCCGATGCCGAACTCCCCGTACATCTTTACCAGGCCCTCTATCATGATCTTCCTGTTCTGGGATGGAAAGGTCCTTGACTCAAAGACCGCGCCGTCATAAACCTCTTTGATGCCGTTATCAAGGCAATAAAGAACGGTCTTCCAATGCATCGCCACGTTACAAAGGCCGCATGTGGAAACTACCTTAAGACCGTGTTTCGCGAGATTTGAGAGATAATTCTCGTAGCATA
>JAQVSN010000092.1:3266-5332 GCA_028700515.1 Candidatus Omnitrophota bacterium | reverse complement strand
CGTTCTCGTTTTCATACCGGGAAAAAGGAAGCCGGTTGGAAACGACTATCAGTCTTCTGTCTTTGCCGTGCAAGAACATAAATACCTCTTAATTTTATTATAAACCCATTGATAGATTGTTCAAGGCCAAAACCGGAGAGTTAAATGAAAAAAAGGGACCTGCGGCGGAACTGCGCTGGCATCCAAGATCAGACATCCCCGTCATTGGCCAATGGCCATGGGTGTTGTCCGCAGAGCTAAAAGCGCACAGAGCAGAGCAAATAGCGTAGGAGTAAGGTTAAGGCAGATGTAAGGGGCAAGGTAGAGGTTAAGGTTGAGTTTAAGTGGCTTTAAACCCGAGGTTTGCTTTAAACTTCCGCTTTATCTCAACCTGATCCTCTACCTCAACCTTCTTCTTAACCTGAGCCTCAACCTCTACCTTGGCGTTACTATGCCCCCGCCCTGGCCAGAAATATCGACGCCGCGCAGGCGACATTGATAGATTCCACTTCTTTGCTGACCGGTATGCGCACTTTCATATCAGCGCATCGCATAACATCTTTTCCGCAGCCATACCCCTCGTTCCCCAGGACAAGGCATATATTTCCGGCAAGATCGGCTTTGGCGATGTCTGCCGACCCTCTCCCCGGGGCCGTAACGATCACTTTAAGCCCCATCTCCTTTTTCAGGTACTCCAGGGCAGGAGATAGGGTATCCTCATAAGCGATAGGCATAGTAAAAACCGTCCCTATGGATATTCTCACCGACTTACGGTAAAAAGGGTCGCAAGAGAGAGCGTCTACCACCATACCGGTGGCCCCAAAAGCCGCGGCGCTCCTGACTATCATCCCCACGTTCATCGGATCCGTCACCCCGTTGAGGACCACCAGAAATGAACGTTTTTTACGCTTTCCGGCCGGCGGGAACACTTGTCTTGCGGTCCTTTTTTCCGGACGTTTAACGGCCGCCAAAAGGCCCTCATGAAAGGGATACCCTGTAAATCCGGTAAGTTGAGCTTTGGTCCCTATGTCCACGGGGATACCTTTTTTCCTTAAGGAAGAGAGTTCCTTTTTGAGGCGGGATGAAATGCTTTCCGTAACAATGCAAGAGACGATCTCAAGGTCCGTATCGATCAGCCTCCTGAAGACCCTCTCGCTCTCCGCGATGAAGAGCCCGCGCTGTTCGAGTTGTCTTGTGGTAAGTTTATAGTGATCTGTCATAAGGTAAATATCAGGGTGATTACAAAGATTGGACTGCGATAGCCTGTTTTCAGATCACAAAGATCAAATCAGGATCGTCACCCCCGCGCACTTCGAGCGGGAATCACATAAAAGTTAATATCTTTCGGCTCCGCCCTTCTCAAGTTCAGGGAGCTTTCGAGGACTTCTTCGGGATGACAAGATGGGGCGGGTCTGCCAACCCTGGCTCCGGGGCTTATCTCTGTAATCTGAAAACCATCCATCACAGTCCCATCTCCGAAATCTTTATTCTAATATCCCACGAAATTTTCTGTCTTAAGATTCCCGGACGGTACGCCCATCTCGAGGCATATCTTCTTTATGGCGTCTACCATGCCGGGCGGACCAAAAACAAATACGACACGTTCGCGGATATCCTGCACAGCTTTCTCTACTGCCGGTCCGTCGATCCTTCCCATCGAACATGACCGGTCGCGGGGCTCACAATCTGTTACAATATATTTCACCTTTATATTCCCGGACAAAGCCGCTATACGGTCAAGTTCTTTCCTAAAAGCTATTTCTTCTTCTGTCCTGTTGGAGTAAAGAAGCACTATGTCGTTGTCCAACCCTCTTTGCGCGACATATTCCAGTATCGAAATCACCGGAGTTATCCCTATCCCTCCTATCAAAAATGATATCTTCCGGTATCTTTCGTCAAAAACACAGTTGCCCAAAGGGCCTTTCAAAAGGACCCTGTCCCCCGGTTTTAAAGACCTCAGCCGGCCGGAGAAAGCGCTTTCACTCATCCGTTTGGTGACCTCTACATATTCCTTCCCGGGAGCGGCCGAAAAGGAAAGGTATTTATTGAGACATCTGTCCTTCCTGTCCGATTCGTTGAACATCACT
>JAQVSN010000092.1:0-3166 GCA_028700515.1 Candidatus Omnitrophota bacterium | reverse complement strand
CCGGCCGGAGAAAGCGCTTTCACTCATCCGTTTGGTGACCTCTACATATTCCTTCCCGGGAGCGGCCGAAAAGGAAAGGTATTTATTGAGACATCTGTCCTTCCTGTCCGATTCGTTGAACATCACTTCCAGAAACTGTCCGGGGATGAATTCCAGTCCGCCTTCCGTACGGAACCTGAAACTGGCGACCGTGGGTGTCCTGTCTATTCTCTCGACAAAAACCGCTTTTCTTTCCGTCATCTTATGTTCTCCATTTCCAGTTCTTAAAGTCTAAAGATGATTATACGCTATCCCGGCCCTCCCGGGGAAGAAGAATGGCGAACCGTCCGTTCTTCCATAGATCAAGCCCGGGGCCCGATGAACAGTTTCCCAAAAACACAGGTCCCCCGGGCATCCAGGATGTCCGGGGGACCTGTTAATATTGCCTTGACCTGTTTTACTCAGCTTTCTTGTCGCATGGATTACACGGCATCTCGGGATACGTGGCGCTCTTCGATGTTTCCGGGATCTGATTCCGGAAAAGATCGGCGGCATCGCCGAAAAACTTTGTAACCATGGATTCCTTCTGGACATCCGCCTTTGCCGGAGCGTCAGCGGCAAAAGCCGGCGCACAAGCAAGAACGAACGCCGCTATGAGCGCTAAGGCTATAACTCTTTTCATTTTTCCCCCTCTTTTTGTTTGCTTTATTCACCTGACGAACGTCACGCCCGCATTATTGAGCGTGATATAAGCAATTATAATGAACGGGGGCTCTTTTGGCAATGGCCCGACATCCGCGGCTCCAAAATGATCCCTTTCCGAGCCTTTATTCCGCGCTTGTCACCTCAGCTGAACATACACCTTGTCATATATCCTCGCCGCGGAAACCGCTCCGAGTACCACCAACACCATCCCCGCCGCCGACCCGATGCCGGGTACCGTACCCCAGACCCCCCAGTCCAGAAAAACGGCGAAAACAACACCGAAATAGGCAAAAGGGGAAAGCACCGAAGCCGGGGCGTGGGCGAACGCCGAAGTGTACGTAAGCTGAAACCCTGAATATACTATGGCGAGGGCGGCGATCGCCGCCCATGTCATTCCCCCGGACGGCGTAGCCCAGGAACCCGCGGATAGCACCGCTGAAATGATGAATGTCGACATTATGTAATGAAAGATTATCGTACGCGTTCTTTCTTCTCCGTTTTTTTTAAGTATCCTTATGAATATCATAGTAAGCCCGGCGAAAAATCCTGACGCCAGTCCCAGTATATCCCCAAGGTTCATCTTTCCCGGATCCGGTTTTAATATTAATATGATCCCTACAAACCCGGTAAGGAGGGCCGCAAAAAGACGCGGGCTGTGCCTTCTTCCGAACATCATCATAGTGAAGAACGGGATAAAAAGAGGAGCCGTGTTGTTAAGAAGTATCCCCTTGGCCGTAGAAGTATATTTGAGGCACCATATGAACAGGTACATTGTGAGAAAACCCGCGATTATTCTCGCGGCATAATCCTTGACCTTTCCTGTTACCTTAAGTTTTACCCGGCTCGCCAGTATCCAGGGGCCTAAGATAATGAGCGCTCCGGATGCCTGAAAAAACACTATCTCATTCTGGGAAATTCCCCTTATCAGCAGCCACTTGGCCAACACACTTCTTAAGGCCTGGAAGAACATTGCAAGGAGGACGAGACAGATCCCCGTTCGGAGGTCATAACGGACATGGGGCTGATATGCTGATATATCGTCACCGGAAGTCATGGATTTAGTTTACACTATGGATAGCTGAAAATACAGTACCCCGCGTCCTGGACCGGACGTGGTCCGGCCGTTACCGGGGGGCCTTATGTATTATTAGCGTTGATTACTGCGGCCGATGTAATGTAAAATCAACTTGTACCTGCGGTGTCAATTCCCGGCGATTACCATAGGCAGGAACGTTCAAAACGCTCCATATCGGAGGATCAATGTACAAAACAACCGTTATGATACTGATGCTTTCTCTGTTCCCCCCTCTTGCCGCGTCCTCTCTTGATATCAGGATAATAGACGGGGAAACGGAACAGCAGGCTATAGTAGGAGAGAGGCAGCGCCTTACTGTTTTCAAGGGGGTATCCGTTGGATTGAATGCCCCCATTGCGGTGTTCTTCGACTCCTCGAAACTGGAAACCGGCGGGTACGATCACGTAGAATGGTATTACCTCAAAGGCACCGGCCGGGACGCGATAGCGGTTGAACACTATAGGTACGATCTACTGTTCCCGGGATACATAACGGAAAATGAGGAAAGAGATATTTTGATGGTGCCATTGTCGGGGCCGCATCCCTCCCAGGGGACATTTTCTGCGAACGGGATAACCGTTAGAGTTACCATGGTCTCCGATAAAGAATGGACCGCCGAAATAGTCATAGACCGATCATGAGGACCGGATAAAAAAGCCGGAGCAAAAGCTCCGGCTTTTTTATCTGGCTTGTTCAAATTCAGCCCTTAACCTGCAACTTATCGCCTATAGCGCTCCAGGGCCACTTCTCGTCGAACGGAAGAGCCTTGGTCTCCACCGGTCCGGGAAGAAGGAAAGTGACAAGGTCAAAACACCCGTCGATCTCCCTGCTTATGGAATACCACAGACCCTTGAATATCCCAAGGTCCAACGCCTTGGCCTCTATGCCTTTGGCTATCTGCCCCGGCACCTCGGCAAAACCGAATAATGTGTTGCCAATGCCCCTGCCGAATTTCTTCAATATCGGGGCGGCAGTGGCCTCGCCGAAACTGGGGTCAAAGAGGTTATACGGTTCGCCCTCTCCCCAAGCATACTCGGCTTCAAGAGGAAGCCCTATACCCTCGTTTGACTCGGGGTCTGCAGCCCAGAAACTTACTATGTCTCCCGCTCCCGAAAGGGTCCTGCCCGACGCGTGGACCACACCGGTGAAAATACCTACAATAGCGCCCCCAACCTTGTTATTCTGGTCGGCGCCTATGCCTCTCTGGTATCCTTTCACTATCTGGGCAGGTATCTCCACCCATCCTGTCACGAGGTTTATTATACCTCTCCATGCCTTATGTCCCATCCCGGTCATAAGCTCATCTACCGTTGCCGCTTGCGCGGCGGCAGAAGAGAAAATGAAAGCCGCCGCCACCAAAATGCATAATGTCTTTTTCATTCTTACCTCTCCTTTGTTTTTCCATCA
>JAQVSN010000015.1 GCA_028700515.1 Candidatus Omnitrophota bacterium | reverse complement strand
AGCTCTGCAGCCGGGTCCGCGTTCTTGAGAACTACCATCTGTATAGCTTCATTAACGAATCGGGTGCTCCCATCCCACGAAAGTACCGGAGGCGGACCCTGGGAATCCTTCGCCTGAGCCTCAAGAACGTTCTTAAAAGCCGGGTCCATGGGAAGCGTCGCCCACGTATCCATGTTCGGCGGAAGATAGGAATCTTCGGTGGCGATCGAGTCTTTGTATATCTTAAGCTGGTTCTCCGGTTCAAAAAGGAACTTGATGAACTCCCAAGCCTCTTTTTTCATGTTCGACTTGGAGAATATCCCAAGGACCCTGCCGCCTATAAAGGCCGTTTTTTTACCGGTAGGTCCCGCGGGAAGCGGAGCGATAGCCCACTTGCCCTTTATCTCCGGGGCGCCTACCATCAGGCTTATTATTTTCCAGTTCCCGCTTATAGCCATGGGATAATCTCCCGTTCTCATGCCCTGTTCTACCGGAACTTGTGTTTTGGGAACGCCTTCCTTGTAGAGCTGAGCATAGAACTCCATTGCCTTTACGGCTTCGGGCGAATCCAAAGTGACCTTGCTGTGATCCGCGTTGAAATAATTTCCTCCCGCCTGCCACAGGAAAGGAGAATATCCGATCCATTCAAGCGACCCCCAATCGAATACCATACCTTTCTCCTGTGCCTTCAGGTCCCTTATAGCCGCTATAAGATCGTCCCAGTTCCTGGGGGCCCTTGGTATAATGTCCGTGCGATAATAAAGTATCTGTTCCGAAAGATCGAACGGGACCCCGTAAACACTTTCTCCGAGCTGGGTCGACCTTAAAAGCCCGGGAAACATTTTCTTCTCAAGCCCCATCACATCTTCCCTGTATTCTTTTTTCAGGTCCACCATGGCCCCAAGATTCCCGAATTCCATTCCCCATGTAAGTCCCATGGTCCCTATATCGGGAGTAACGTCACCGGCGATAGCGGTGAGATATTTCGAGTGTGCATCTCCCCAGGATATCGCCTGGCACAATACCTTGACCCCGGTCTTTTCAGTGAATTCCTTGCCAAGTTCCATTATCGTCTTGGACTGGGCTTCCGTTCCCACCAGCCACATAACGATCTCGTTCTTTTGCTGTTTCACGCTTCCGCAGCCTGCCTGTGAAAAAGCAATAAAGACCGCTGTAATAAAAGCGACCAGCTTCTTTGTCGTTAACATCGATACCCTCCGATATTTTTTCAGATTATTTCCCGGGGCTAACAACAACCGTCGGGATAGAACTAAACTTTAGCAAAAACACTCTGTATAACGAGTCCGCCGGCGCCTATGGCCACAACGTCTTCTCCAAGGCTCGTAGGTATGATCTTGGCGATCTTAAGGGATTCGTCATAAGCCCATTTCTTCACAGCCCTCCTGACAGCCGAAAAGAAAACATCTCCTGCCCGCTCAACTCCCCTGCCTATGACCACTACTTCCGGATTGAAAAGGTTCACTAAAAAAGCTATCTTGGTCCCGAGATACTCCCCTCCTTCTTCCAGAACTTCTGTGGCCATCGGATCTCCCATCGACGCGGCGTCGATGATGGTCTCAAACCGTATTTTTGAGGCGTCCCCGCCGGCCAATTTCAGGATAACTGCTCCGGCTGAGCTGTCATTCGATATCCTGCTCCTCACCTTGTCCGGCATGCCCAGGTCCAGCCCTCTGGACCTCATACAGCATCCATAATCGTAGCTGGCCCAGCATTTATCCTTGGACGAGGATTCTCCCGGATACGGCGGGTTGAGGTTAAGCTCTCCGGCGCTCTTGGAAGAACCGAAATAGAGGTCCCCTTTTATCACAAGCCCGCAGCTTGAATCGGAACACATGAATATCAGGTTCTCCGACGCGGCGCTCGCTCCAAGTCCGGACCATCTCTCTCCAAAAGCGGCCAGCGTAGCATCGTGTTCTATCAGCGTAGGCGCCCCAAGCACTTCTTGAAGCCTCGAAAGAAGGGTAGTGTAACTTACTATCTTCTCGTTCTCGATCGCGTACCTCACCATCCCCTTGTATCTGTCAAGCACTCCCCATATCCCGACCCCTGTACCTTTGAGGGAGTCCTTCGGTATCCCGGACTTTTTAAGCAGCCTTTCCGACATATCCACAACTTTATCCGTAAGCTTGTCGAACGGCTCGTTCTCCTTGGAAAATTTGTCGCGCGCTATTACTTTTCCTGAAAGGTCCATAATAACCGCCACGACGGAAGCCCCGAGGGTCAGGTGCGGTGACCCGAGGTCTATCCCCATACTGTACCCATATTCGCTGTTCAGTTTGAGAAGTTCAGGTCTTCTCCCCCCGGTGGATATATCAAGGCCTGTCTCGAAGACCACACGGCTTCTGATGTACTTGCTCACGTAATTAGAAACGGTCACAATGTTAAGATCGGTGACCTTGGATATCTCCGCTCTGGAGATCTCCCCCCCCCTGCGGACACAATCCAGTATTTCAAGATTACGTCTCTCTTTTTCATTGAGTTTTTCTTCTTTGATAACGAAGTCCCTCATCAAGAACATCCTTTTTGCCGCCGATATGCGCCGCCTGTAGGAAGATCCATATCCCCGCCCTACTTTCCTGACTTTCCTGTTCTTCGGACGGGCTTGGCATACCATTCCTTTAGAATATCTTCCGCCGGCTTATTCTGCGGAGTGAACCCGCGATTGTATTTGCCTCCCATGCCTGGGACCGTACCCCAGTACCACCAATACAGGCCATGGAACCATTCCTTATCCCAGAACGTCTCAAGAAGCGCCTTGTAATAGTCGGCCTGGAGTTCTACGTTGGCCTCGCGTCTGGCCACATGCTCCCACGGTCTTATAGCGGCGCCATCGGCCGAATTACATCCGCATTCGGGGAATATTATCGGCATATTCGCCCTCTCCTGGAACTCCTCTATCTCAACAAGCCACTTTTTCCAACCATCTTTCATTTCCTGGTAAGAAGGAGAAAGATCCTCGGTAAGTGGAAAATACGCGTTTATACCTACATAGTCCAGCTGATCCCAGAAACGTATGTCCTGGTACCTGTCCCAGTGGGCGGCATAGGTCAAAAGCCCGTTATATTTCTGGCGGACCTTTTTAATAAGGTCTGACCACATGTACCCCTTGACCGTAGCGGTCGTGGAAAGCTCGGTGCCTACACAGAACATCTCCACTTTTTCTTTAACAGCCATATTTACGTAATGCATTATGTATTTCGTATATGCGTCGAACCACTTATCCCAGTCCTCTTCCTTAAGGCATCCGATTTCACCCCTCCAACTCCCGTCCTGCGTGTCTAAAAGGTCGAGGTGGGGCTTCAACATGACTTTGAAACCCATCTCGTGGCATTTCCGTATAGCGTATACCAGCGATTCATCCGTGGGGGTCTTTTCTGTGGGCTGTATGTCGTTCGACCAGCAATTGGTCTGATACCATGTCACAAGAATGCTGACACAGTCCGTTCCGGTCTCTTTTAGCTTTTCCAGCGACTTGTCGGCCTCGGGATTCATATACCCTTCCTGGGACCAGGTAACGTATCCCATACCTTTTTGAAATCCCGTGTCAGCCGGAGCTTTTTTGAATATCGCCATCCCGGCTACGACCGCGGCTATAAGCAGGGCTATGATCGCCACGGGCAACACAGGCGACATGGAGTTCTTTTTCCCGACCGTCCTTTTGGAAGCGCTTTTAACCATATCCATTCCTTTCTTGGCTTGCTCAGTTCGTTATCTTTCGTTACTGTAAGGCCTTTACAGCAGCATTATCACGTTAAGAGATTTAATAAGTCCTCAAAATTGCTTTAAAAAATACAGGGAACCACAGAATGATCTCCGTGATCTTTCCCGGATCTTTGTGATCTTCCCTTACCGCCCTACTCTCACGTTATCGACGTAAAAGACCCCGTCGTACTTGGGCTTATTGTTAGATTCCACACGGATCGCTATCTTTCTTATGTCCTTAGCGAATTCTTCGTCCGGAATAACCCTTTTCCAATCGTAACTTCCCGGTTCGATGCTTGCCGAAATGGTAGCCCATTCTCCCGGCATGAGCGGCACTCCGCCGTTCATCTCAACGAATTTCCAATTCTCTCCCACCGTAAGTATCAACTTTGCCTTAAGCCCTATCGGGGCGTCGGCCGGAAGGTAAACATCGGCCCTTATAACACGATATTTTGAGAGGTCAAGGAACTGCTGTATCTCAACAAGCCCGGCGGTCCATGACCCTCCCGGAAAATCAGCGGTCACCTTCATGCTGCTTTTACCCTTGGAAGCGATCTCCTCTGAAACAACGACCTCCTTGGCCACATGGTCGGTCTTACCCGCGGCCCAGGACGGAACTTCCCATCCCAGAAGGTCCCCTTCAAAATCATAGAAGGTTCTTTCTTCCGTTATCGGCGCTTGAGATGGTTCCGCCGCCGGAGCGGTAGTTTGGGGGATCTCGGCAACTTTTTGAGCCGCCATTGTCATGGTATCCGCCGCCTTGGCCTCCTGCTTGACCACAGATGTTTTGGCGGGCTCCTGTTTTTCTCCGCAACCACTAAGTCCGAAGATCGAGGACACGAAGAACAGAACTAAAGCCGCTGTCGTCACCCTGAAATACCGCATACTTTCTCCTTTTTTACTCCTTAAATTTGATCTTATCTCATTAACACGCCAAGCAGAGGCGGAAGACCGGCTTTCTGCCGCCTTCCAACTCTCTGCTTGGCGTACTCAACTTCAGTTTTTCTTACTTTATTACCCTTACGTTATCGATATATATCGGGCCGGTGTAAGCGGGTTTATTGTTCGATTCAATCCTTATATCCACTTTCCTTACGTCCTGCCTGAACGCGTCGTCAACTGTGACCCTGCGCCAATCAATACTGCCTGTCCTGAGATCCGCCTGGACTGTCGTCCATTCGCCTGGTTTGAGCGCGAATGATCTCGACATCTCAACCCATTTCCAACTGTCCCCGACCGTAAGTATCATCTTGCCGGTCAGCCCCAAGGGAGCATCCGGGGGAAGATAAATGTCACAGGCTATACCGCTGAAATCGGTCCAGTCAAAATATTGCATGATCTCAACTATAGCCCCGGTCCATCTGCCGCCCGGGAACTCAGCCATTATCTCCAGGCTTTTAGTGCCCTGGCTGGCTACCTTATCAGTGATCTGCATATCCGTTTGGACATGGTCAGGTTTCTCATAGGCCCAGTCCGGGATCTCCCATCCCTGAAGCCCTGTCTCAAAGTCGAACAGGACCGTTTCCTGTCCCTGGACACCCTCGGCGTGCGAAACCGCCCCGACGAAGATAAGCCCCAGGACTATAAGCGCCATTAGAACCTTCTTCATGATGAACCCTCCTCTTGTTGTGATACCTTATTACTTTTTCAACCAATCAATGATAGTCTGCTCGGCTTTTTTCCCGTTCACCGTGAAACCGAGAGGACTCCATCTTTCCTGCGGAAAATACTGCCAAATGTAATATCCCTTGAACCAGGGTCTCTTCGTAAGGACCTCAAAAGTAGCGTTCAGACAATCGGCCTGTTCCTGCTGGTCCTCTGTGCTCGTGATGGCCACCCAGGGCTGTCGTGCGGCCCCGTCGGAGGAGGGATAACCTATCTCGGTCAGGATAAGCCCCTTATCCGTAAGTCCGTTAACTTCAAGCCATTCCTGTATTTTATCGGCTATTTGTTCCCAGGCATTGACCAGATCCTCATATGTCGGGTCGTTCGTTTCCGCGAGCGGGAAATAGGCATCAATACCGATCATATCCATTTTATCCCAGAAAGGCACCTCTTCATATTCGGTCCAGTTGGCCGCGTATGTCAGCTTACCTTTATATACTTCCCGAACCTTATCTATCACCTGGTTCCATCTGGCGGCCCATGCCGAAAAAGTAGTGGCTTCGAGTTCCGTGCCCACGGCAAATATCTCGCAACCGGTCTCTTCCGCCAGTCTCGCATATCTGAGCGTAAATTCCTCAAAGCTATCGAACCATTTCTCCGAAGCCATAATGTTGATGCGTGCCTCGTTGGTCCGGGGATCAATATGCGGCTTAAGAAGGACCCTTAACCCAATTTTATGACAGCTCGCAATAACGTGTCTCAATACCTCATCCGTAGGAGTATCCCCGCCGGCCCTGTCGTTAGTGAAGATCACTTCCGAGTTCGTGGTATCCTGATAGGCCGGGACCATTATAGCCACCGTGTCAAAACCGATCTCTTTCAACCTGACCAGTGTAAGGTCTGAAGCCGGCGTAGCCATCTCGTCGGACATCCAGGAAGTATACACCAACCCTTTCTGGAAAGGCTTTACTTCAAGGGACGGAACATCAGAGGCCATGGCTTCCAATTTATCCGCGGCTTCCTGTGCTTTGGCCTGGTCCTGGGTTTTTGCCATATATTCCGTCTTGGTTACGTTAGCTCCCTCATTCCCTGAGGATGGACCGAACACCTCTACTTCCCATATAGATATTCCCCAATCCTCATTCACCCTGGCGGTGCCAAGGATCCTCACGTAACGCCCTTTTACAGGATCGAAGGTTATCTCATCCCTTCCGCCGCGGCAATCATCCTTCCCATAAACTTCCTTCCATTCCCGAGCGTCCTGGGAAACAAAAATTTTGTAAGCTGTAGCGTACGCCCTCTCCCAGGTGATCACTACCTCATTAACAGTGCGTTCTTTGCCGAGATCAAGTTGTATCCACTGATCGCCTTCGGCATAGTCGCTTGACCACCTGGTAAGAAGATCCCCGTCGGCGACAGCCATTGGGTTGGGCTCCGGAGCCCAGTCAGGGGTAATATCAAAGCTCGACGCCTCTGCCGCGGTTATCTCGATAAAAACGGCTTCTCCTGTTACCTCGACCGGAACGATCTTTTCTTCAACGGCCGCGGACTGAACCGCGCCCGAAACCTTCTCCTCAGGGACCGGCGGAACTTCGCCTTCCTGTCTGGCGCAACCCGAAGCGGCGAACATCCCGATAAAAGCTACCGACAATGCCAGAACGAATATCCTCTTCATCTCTTCCTTTCTGTGTTTTTTTATCTCTTTCCCCATCCCTCTCCTGCCTTCTTGATCAACCTTTCAGCCCGGTCATCGTTATCCCTTTGATTATGTACTTCTGGAACAGGAGATACACTACAAGCATCGGAAGGGTCGATATGACAGCACCTGCCATTACCATGGCGAAATTCGCCCCGAATTGCCCCGTAAGAACTGCCAGCGCGAGAGGTATCGTTCTCATGTCGCTCGTATGGATTATTACGAGGGGCCATACAAAGTTGTTCCACTGCTGAAGAAAAGTAAAGATGGAGAGCGTAGCAAGCACCGGTTTTATGAGCGGCAGGATAACATGCCAATATATCCTTATCTCACTGCATCCATCTATGCGGGCGGCATCTATCAGATCGTCCGGGATGCTGTATATGTATTGCCGGTTAAGGAATATGCCGAACGCGCAGCAGGCCATCGACGGGATTATAAGCCCCTTATAAGTGTTCAGCCACCCAAGTTGCTTAACGATCACGAAACCAGGGATGATGTTCACCTGCCACGGGATCATGAGAGATCCCAGAAAAAGAAGGAATATTTTGTCCCTGCCCCAGAATTTATGTTTCGCGAAAGCATATGCCGCCAGGCTTGTGGCAAAAACATTGAAAAGGGTTATCGATCCCGCCGCGAAAAGGCTGTTCGCCAGATACCTCATCATCGGGATCATCTTGAAAAGATCACGGTACGGCTCAAGAGTGGGGTTCCTGACTATGAAACTGGGAGGATATGACTGTATCTCAGAAAGAGGTTTTATCGACGTTACGAGCATCCAGACATAGGGAATGGCCATGGTCAACGCGCCCGCGATAAGCAGGAGGTATACAAAAAATTTTACCGTCAGTGAATTGTTCGTTACTCCTGCGTCAACTTCCGACATGTTTTCCCGCTTTCTGCTCTTGTTAGCACCCGGCGTCTTTCTCTCTGTCCCCGGTTACCATGCCGAGGATCAGTATTCTACATTGGTCTTCATCAACCTCTTGTTCACCACCGTAAGAAGGAAAATGAAAATAAAGATGATGTAGGCCAGCGCTGAAGCGTAACCCATTTGGAACTTCTGGAACCCTTTGTCGTAAAGATAAGCTACTATAGTAAGCCCCGAGTTGAGAACCCCTCCAATGCCGCCCTGCCCGCCTGTCATGACGTAGACCTGTTCAAATACCTGGAAACTGAAAATAAAGCTCATCATGGTAACAAAAACGAGGGTCGGCTTGAGAAGCGGAAGGGTAATGTGGACGAACTTGTGCCAGAAACCCGCGCCGTCTATCTCCGCGGCCTCATACATGACCCCCGGGATGGTCTGGAGGCCGGCCAGAAAGATGATCATGTTGTACCCCAGACCCGCCCATACCGACATTATCATTATCGAGGGAAGTATCCAGGTAGGGCTGGCCAGCCAGTCGATAGGCTGGAACCCTATCTTTAGGAGAAAATAATTAAAGAGGCCGTACTTCTCTCCGGCATAAAGCCATTTCCATATGACCGACACTGCCACTATAGCGGTTACCGTCGGAAGGAAGAATATGGATTTGAAGAGGTTCTTGAATTTGATCTTCTGGTCGATGGCCACAGCGAGCACAAGGGAAAGGCATATCCCTACGGGCACTACACCTACAGTGTAAATGACCGTATTTCCCATGGCTTTCCAGAAAAGCGGATCATCAAAAAGTATCGTCTTGTAGTTGGCCAATCCGACGAACTTCGGGAAATGCACCACGTCATAAGTAGTAAAGGACCAGATAAAAGATATGAATACCGGAGCCAGCTGAAATACAAAAAAGAGGGTCACGGGAAGAGCGATGAACAGATAAGAGGTCTTCTGTCTGGCTATTTTCGCTAAAAAAGAGTCTTTTTTCATTATTTTCCCTGGCCGTAAGATTTATAGGAGGTCAACCTGCCATGTTATTCTACAGTAACTACCCTGCCCTGTCAACCCAATAGGAACAACTTATAAATACAATATTTAAAGTCCGCATCAAGTCCTTTTCTCTGTATCGTCGGACCCTTCTGAACCGTTTCTTTACGTCGCGTTCTTGGGTCGCGAGCACGAATAACCTATGATGTATGAGGATAATCGTCGGCGCCCGCCACCCAAAAACCCAATAACACAAAGACGCAATAACGAACGTTAACGGCTGCTGACTGCCTGCTATCGTCCAGCCTTCACTGGAGTGAAGGTATCCACTATCTGCGCCTTCGTCCCGGCTTCTATCCTGTAGCAACCCGCTTTGGCCGGGACTACAAGCATCTTCCCCCCGGCCGAAGCCCTGGGAACCTCATATCTCTTACCCCCGGCCGTGATCCATGCCTTCCCCTCCAGGGCTGTAAGAACATGAAAACTTTTGATCCCGGTCTCTTCGATCGAAACACCGGTTCCGAGGGTTATTCTGTGCACCTCAAGGCCCTTGTCTTCAAACCCCCCCGGAAGCCTCTCCACCGTGCACCCGCTGCCGCTTCTTAATATCGATGGTTTCTCATCGTCGGTAACTCCTTTCCTCATCTCCCCTGCCCGGTCGGTATCCAGCTTCTTCTGGGATCCGGGACGTTCATATCCCGGAAAGTAGTATCTCACCGGATACGTAGCCCCATCCTCAAGAGACTGGGTGGGTCCGGCTATCTGGGGCTCAACTATCTCAACCCCCGATCCAAGGGCATGCATCGTACCTGATGGGATAGGGATAACGTCCCCAACCTTCACCGGCTTTATGTTATAAAACCATGACATCGCCTCTTCAGCCGAATCGTAGTCTTTCAGTGCCGCCGCTATGGAGGCGCCGCCGCTTAAAACCCGCTCGGCGGCCACCCGGGCATTGCCGCACCTTGTGAGTTCGTCCTTAAAACCATTCTTTTCAAGCGTGTCGATAAGGGCGTTAAGGGCTTTTCCGTAATCATTAAGTGCCTTCCGGTACTCATCGGTTACCTTTTCGCCGTACTTTGATACAGAACTCTCAGAGAATCCAAGCACAATAGAAGGGTTGGAGCCGGACGCGGAGGTCACTATCCATAACTCGTTCTTGGCGTCATGGAACTGCACCGAAAGCCGGCCGGCCGGCGTGAGTATTTTGACAAGGGGCATTCTGGGGCCGAACATTCTAACGACATCCGCTCCCAAAAGCGTATCCGGAGAAGAAGAGACCAGCGTATCCATAGGGATCTCGCCGTCCGTTGTAACAGCTATCGAGCTCTTTTGACCGGCTTCGGCCCCGTACCAGTACTCGCCTATTCCCTCTATCCCCCAAACCTTGGGCTCTTTATAAGGAAGCACATAGAACGGTTCTCCCCTCCCAACCGCTTCAAGAACCTTCCGTATCGATCCGTCATCACAGCAAGTCATTCTTCCCACCCTCACCTTTCACCATTCACCGCTTACCATTCACAATTCACCTTCACTATTCACTTCTGAAGCAGATCCCTAACCATTTCGGGAACTATCCGATACCTGAGGGCGGCTATCTCGTCCGCTCTTTTCTGGGTGTCGGCCGCGGCGTAATTCCTGAATTCCGGGGCATTCCCGGAAGGCCTTATGTGAGAGATCTCCTCTCTTCCCTCATTTGTAACAAAAGTTACCCTTATGCCATCCACGAAATTCACCCTTACTATCTCGCCAAACCCCTTATCCTTACCTAAATATCTCTGGAGTTTTACCTTTATATCCAGAAGCTCCTTTCTGCGAAGGGCGGATACCTTTTTTCCGGATACCAGAATATCCCCTTCCAAATACGAGGCTTCCTGCACACCGGGATCAGTTGGGGAGAACATCTTAATAAGTTTTTGGCCCATTTCGGAGTTGTAGTCCTGAGCTCCTTCATCCTTATTATCGACAACACCCGAAGCCGTATAGAACCTTGGAAGACGCGTATCCGCAAGGACGGAAAGTTTCATCTCCTCTTTCCTGGCCAGAAGCAATAACGCCAGGATAGGCAGGACAGCGTCCCTCGTGGGAAGAGCTTTCAGTTTTTTTCTGTTAATGACCCAATCGGTCCCAAGGAGGAACCCCCCATTCGACTCCCAACTTACAACTTTCGCCGAAGGGTCCTTGCCCAGTTTCTCGTTCATCGCCGCTATCACAAAAGGCGACCCTATCCTGGTCTGGCGGACCTCTATGCCCGCGGCCGAAAGGGCCTTGACCACCGCGGGGTTCGCGCTTACGGGAACGGCGGCGAAATCAGGTTTAAGGTAAAGCGAAACAAGCGCCCCAAGCTTATCCCCCGGAATGAATTCTCCGCGTTCATCCGCCACAAGCGGCCTGTCGGAATCGCCGTCCATGGAGACCACGGCATGAGGCTCATAATCGCGGGCGGATCGCCTAAGGACCTCCATTGTGGCGGCGGATACTTTTTCCGTATCTACCGGAAGGAACTCGTCGCTTCTTCCTACAAGTATCGTCTCGGCCCCGAGATTCGAGAGTATCCCCGCGAGGATATCCCTGCCGACCGCGGAATGCTGATAAACCACGACCCGAAGGCCTTTAAGCGAGTCCTGTCCGAAGACGCCGGCATACCTCTTGTGGTACATCTCTTCGGCTCTCGTGCGGTTCGAGGCTTCGGGAAGAAGCGCCGGGACCTTGAACATGCCCTTTTCGTCGAACAGGGACATTTCATCGGTCATGCCATACTCTTTTTCCCTGGCTGCCGAGACATTCGCGAGTATCGCCGCCTCATCCGATTTAAGGACCTCTCCCGACCTCTTCGTGAACTTAATACCGTTCCTGTCGGCAGGAATATGGCTCCCGGTGACCATTATGCTCGGCATGCCGTTAGCCATCGCATAGCATGCCAGAACAGGGCTCGGGACAGTGCCGATCATGTCGGGGGCATACCCCGAGTCAACAACAGCTTTCGCGGCAGCCGCCATTATCCGCATGGTTGAGGGTCTGAGGTCCCCTCCTATGGCGACCGATCCTCCATTCTTTATCCCGCCTTTCGCCGCGAGGAACGATAAAAATCCGGTAGTGTTTATGTATACCTCCATGTCCGTGAGATTCTCAACGGTATCTCTTAGTCCGCTCGTCCCGAAAGCAAGGGGTTTAAACCTTGCGGCCTTTTTTTTAGCCGCCTCGAGGCCTTCCATAGCTATTGTCCTTCTCCTTTCCAGCTCTTTCATGCTGACATGCGACATCATCTCGTAAGCCCGGCTGAAAGATATCCCGTTACCGTGGATCGGCGTGTCCAAAACGTTCTTTTTGTCCCGAAGATCATCATTCTCCGCCACCTTAAGGTCATATTTCATTCCGCCGGTAAGAAGTGAAACATGTCTTTCGCCCTTATCAAGCTCTAATCGAGCTGTTCCGATGGACCCATAAAGACCGCTCTTGGGGGACAAGCGGGTATACCCACAACGCGCGCTCCGCACGGAAAAAGCTTCCCGGGATTCGAGGTGAGTGAATTCCGAATCTATTATTACACTGCCCGCTACCTTGGAGAGCGGGCCGATAACCGAGTTCACGACAACAGAATCTGTCAGGTCGGCGCCGGGGGCAATAGAGGAATTTATCGTTATGTTACCTCTGCAATCCCTCTCCTGATCGATACCGGCTATCCGCCTTGCTATAATTCCCTGGCCTCCCGGGTCATTGAGCTCCATGAACTTTTTCCGCATGGACACGTGCTGGCCGATATCGCCCCAATAAACGCCAGGCCCCATGTCCATAGCCATAACGTTAATACCGCGTCCGTGTTTTTTCCGGAAAGATGTCTTAAGCTTCTGCACTTTATCGAAGAAGTCGGGGATCGTGCCATTGGGGCCCGCAAGCGCCCGAAGCGCCGGATCGGAAGCGACTTTGCTTTCCCATTTTTCCCGGTCGGGTCCCATGGTAAGCGCCATAAGGAAATACGGGTCGACATCAAGAACTACCCCGGGCGTCTTTATATCATCCCAAAAGACATCAAGAGCTATGTCTAAAAAGTCGTATGAAAAAGCCACCGGCCCAAGACTTACGCCGGCACTTGCTCTTTTTCCCGGTGAAAACTTCAGTCCATGCGCCGCCAGATGTTCCAGTAGTACACTTTTAGGCTCTCTTGGCAATTGTCCAGTCACGCGTCCTTCCGCGTCGAAGATCACCCAATCCTTCTGCCGAGCCAGTTCTTCGGTAATACCGACCATCGAAACGAACTTGATGACGTCATAGCTGTCCATGTACGTTTTTTCAGAAGGCATTTCCGTGAGGTCTATGGAAGCTACCTCAGTCTCGTCTCCCCACTTATCCAGGATACCCCTGAAACCCCTTTTCTCCAGGTATTTGGCCACAGGCGCGAAATAAAAGAGCGCCTCCTCGATAGAGGTACGACCGGGCGCCGTCAGCCCGGATACTTTTCTCCCGGGAGAAACTATCACCGCCGATTTACGATTACCTCTTGACTGCGTGATCGGCGAAAGCCTTTCGCCCCGGCCGAAGAGCATACCTACGAGGGTAACATATTCCCTGTAAGGGACCTTCCTCGAGGCGCATATCTCTTTTATGGACGCATACGCGAGGAGAGTGCCGAGCATATTCCCTTCTTTGGTCTTTTTGCCCGTTCTCTCGAGCAGGGACAGAACAACGGTGCTCCCGTCCTCGTTGAATACCCGGGCCCCCGAAGCCGTGAGCAGTTCTTCCCACGCGGCTCTATCCTCTTCGGTCCCGGATACGACAGCGGCCACCCTCACGCTTTGGGAAGTACGTGCGATGTCCAAGGCGTGGTCGATATTGCCAAGCGCCGCCTCGATGACCGGAACGATCTTTTTAGGTCCTATATTTGGCATGCTTATGTCTCCCCGATCCACGGACGGATTTTAGTATATGACAAAGCCCGCCGGTTGCCAACAAATAAACTTTTTTCTGCTCCGGGAACGGCCCCATCCGAATCACGGGGAAAAACAGGGTCAAATAAAAAGGCGGAGCTTTACGGGCTCCGCCTTTTCCGATACATCTCTTGTTCTTTCGCCTGATCCATGCTTCACCGGATACAAAGCATTATACCGACCACATGATCTTGCGTCTCTGCTCAAGCTGCTCAGTAGCATCGAACGGCTTGATGGGCATCTTGAGAAGCAGGTTCTGCACAAGGAACCTTAACCATCCCAAACCATCCCTGAACTCTACCGGCAGCTTATCCATGTAAGGCGCCATTTCGCTATGAGCCAACATGAAGTACATATACTGCCTCGGAACAGACCTGCCGGTCAGTTGTGTCATAAGTTTCTGGAGATCATCCGCGGCGTTGCCTACACCTTCCTCCGCTATCGACTCGGGCGTGACCGACGCGAGCAAAAGACTGGTCCCGGCTACTTCCCTGGCGAAGAACCACCCCCTGTTCTCCAAGGCCTGTTCCTTCTGTATATCGGGAATACCCAGGACACGCACCACTCCTCTCTTACTTGTGAGGAAGTCCTTTACCTTCTCCGACTGGTTGTCGGCGTCCTTGAGGCTTGACTCGGTCGCGACGAGTATACCTATAGTGCCGTCGGATACGCTCAAACTGGCTACTTCCTGAAGCCCCAGATTGGCGCTGTAAGTTCTTATCCTTATCTTATCGCTGACGTATCTCCTTAGCTGTTCTTCTTCCCAGGCAGCCGATCCGGGCCTGTCCTTCCCTCCGGGAACGAACATCTCCGCCGGGAATATAAGGTCTACCTGACCCGCCTGGACCTCTTTCATATGCTTCCTGACGCTTTCATACGTCGAATAGACGATGCTCTCGGCCTCGGTCTTCTCGTAGTTCACCTTTATCGAAGCGGGCATCGGCCCGACCTTTACCAGTTCATAAGGACCGAAATCAGCGGGTATCATCATCTTTTCTCCCGGACCCAGTTCCCTTGCTACCTCGTCGCCATTCCTGACGACATTCACCATACCGTCCTGCACAAGAAGTTCATGCGGCCTGTTCTCAATTATTCTCGGAACGATAGCCCTGTCGAGAACGGAGAGCTGGTCAAAACTGGATGTCGTCGTCGGGAAGTCGGCAAAAACAAGCCTCTCTTCGACAACAGGTACATCCGTCCCCGGGACGACAACATCACTGCGTCCCACGATAAGTTCTCTGGTGCCCGGAACAGGCGTGAACGTATCTATGAGCACGGTGTTTTCTTCGGCCACTATTCTATAGGATCCAGATGTGGCGGGTATGATAAGCATTCTCCCGTCAGCCTGGGCCCTGGGCACCTCGTACCTTTCTCCGGCAACTTCCACAAAAGCCCTGCCGCTTATCGCCACAAGGTTATGGAAACTTGTCGCATCCGGAACGGAGATGGACGAACCTGCCTTCATGCTAACTCTGTGCACTTCAAGACCTTTATCCTCGAACCCTCCGGGAAGCCTCTCAACAGTATAGTCCATCCCGCCCTCTATGATCACAGGGGCGGCATCCGTCGCGGCCTCTGTTACGATCTCTCCGACCCTGTCGATATCCAAGGTCTTCTGAGATGAAGGTCTTTCATAACCCGGGAAAGCATACCTCACCGGATACGTGGCCCCATCTTCCAGGGATTGCGTCGGTCCGGGTATCTGCGGCTCGATGATCTCCACCCCGGCTCCAAGAGCGTGCAGGGTTCCGGCAGGTATCGGTATAACATCACCCGGCTTAACTGACCGGTAGTTGTAGAACGATTCGAGCGTCTCTTTTGCCGCTCCATACTCTTTGAGAGCAGCCTCTATATCGGAGTTTGGAGCCTTTAGCTCACGGGCCGCCAGCTCAACATCCCCGAATGTCGTCATGAGGGACGTCTGTCCGTTCTGTTCCATGGCGTCTATGAGCCGGTTGAGGGCCTTTCCGAAGTTCTCAAGAGACTTCTGGTACTCACTTCCGACGTTAAGACCGTATTTTGCGATGGCTCCCGCGGAAAAGCCGAGAATAATGGACGGATTGCCGCCTTCGGTTTTCGTAACTATCCACAGTTCGTTCTTTTTGTCATGGAACTGACTGGAAAGACGGCTCCTGGGCGTAAGTATCTTGACCAGAGGCATGGAATCCCCAAAATTTCTCACTACACCTTTTCCCAGCATCTCTTCCGGTACATATGACATCATTGAGGCCATAGGAACTTTTACGTTCCCCATGGTCGCGCCGGAGCTCTTTTGCCCGGTCTCGCCGCCATACCAATACTCGCCTATCCCTCCCTCTCCCCAAACCTTCGGTTCAAAATGCGGGGTTAGGAAGAAAGGTTTTCCAGCAAGTATCGCGTTAACAAGAGCCGCTTCATCACTCGCTTCCGCTGGCCTCGTCCTCACGGCTTGCAGGCCCGGTGAGACGGCAAGTCCAAAGTCCCTTATGACCTCGGGGCCTATCTCGGTCCATCTTCCTGAAAGCTGTTTAGCCTTCGCTTCGGTATCTTCTGTTACAATAAGCCTGAAGTCGGGAGCGTTACCCGAAGCTCTTATGTGGGCCACGGTCCCGGGTTTCTCGGGTGCCGCCGGATTAAGGAAAACAACCTTGACGCCGTCCACGAACCTGAGCCGGGTTATGGGCTGATCGAATCCTCGCGCTTTCGTGAGATATTTTGACGCCCACATATCTCTCTTGGCGGTCATTTCTCTTGCCGTGTCGTTATCAGCCGGAAGTACGGAAGTGGTCTTATCGGCGTAAGTGACCCTTACCGTCCCGTCAGTCATGAAATCCGCCTGTTTAAGGTTAGCGTCCGCGGGGCTCAGCCTTTTCATTATGTCTTTACCCATAGCTACGTTATAGGCTTCACACCCGGCTGTTTCATTTGTTACCGCGACTCCTACATTGAACCTTGGCGGAAGTGTCGCAATAAGTTCCGACATCTTGCCGCCTCTCTCCATGGCGAGGCGTGTAGCCATGATAAGCGGAAGCGCCGCGTCCCTCGTGGGCAGTGGTTCCAATGTGCCGGGCCACCCCGGGAAAGTAACTTTTCTGGCAAGAAGGAATCCTCCATTGGCCTCCCAACCCACGTCCGCTCCGTCGTTGAGTTCCTTCACAACATACGGGGAACCGACTTGAGTTTCCTCTACGGCTATGCCGCTTGCGCGAAGCATTGTGACGATCCCGTCATTGGTCGTGTCGGGAACGGCGACTTTCCTGACATTGTCGCCGAGCATCCTTGTAACAAGCCCGCCCAGCCTGTCGCCGGTAAGAAAATCCCCGTTCTCGTCGGCAAGAAGCGGCCTGTCCGTATCCCCGTCGGCCGAAACTATTACCGTGGGAGAATATTGTTTTGCGGCGTCCTTGAGTATGGTCTTAGTGGCGTCAGATACCTTTTCCGTATCTACGGGAACAAACGTCTCGCTTCGCCCGATAGTTATTACCTCGGCCCCCAATCCCCTGAATATCTTCTCGAGAGCGTCGCGTCCCACAGCCGAATGCTGGTACAGGACCATACGCGCGCCTTTTAGATAATCGGACGGAAGCGCCGACAGATACCGCTGAACGTAGAACTCCATTACATCTTTTTTGGAATTCACCTGCACCTCGGGTCTGCTGTTGGGCTTGAACATGCCACCGTCGTTAAAAAGCCTGAGATCGGGTCTCATGCCGTACACGTCGTTCCTTGCGGCCCTCACTCCGCTGGCAATAGGCATTTCGTCCGACTTCAGTACTTCTCCGGACTTCTTTGTGAATTTTATACCGTTCCTGTCAGCAGGAATATGGCTGCCCGTGATCATAACGCTCGGAATGCCGTTCTGTACAGCGTAGTAAGCCAACGCGGGACTCGATACCAATCCGGCGCATTCAGGCACACATCCTTCATCCACGATAGCCTGTTGTATCGCCGCCGCTATCCTTGGGGTGGACGGCCTCCTGTCCCCTCCGAACACGATTGTGGAACCTTTGACAATGTCACCTTGAGCGTACAGGAACCTTATGAATCCTCTGACGTTTATGTAGCATTCCATATCCGACATGAAACCTTCCGAGGCTATCTGCCTGGATATGCGTTCCCTGGTATTCTCTATCTGTTCGGGCGTCATTTCGGGTTTGATAAGAGCGGATTCGGCTTCCGACTGGGCCACCATACCCCTCATTCCGCTTGTGCCGTTCTTTAGAGACACATACTTCGGATCCATTTCCCGTATACGCTCTATTTTCTCCGCGGCTTCTTTTACGACAAACCCATACGCCTCCTCAAAAGAAAGTCCAGCCGCCATGCCCGGCAGCACCATCCCCGCTCCCATCCTTACCGCGTCTTTGTTCGTAGTTTCGACTTCGTCATTCGCCGCGCGGTTACATTCCATGTTGCGTATGTCCTGGAAGCTATACCTATTATCTCCGAATCTTTTGTCATCCTGGATCATCTCACCGGCGGCGTTCAAGACCGGATTCGAAGGCTTGGGATCGTAACCGATAGGCGCGCGCATCCTGGTCTGGCCGGCCGGGAATCTTTCATCAGATATCTGTACGTTGCCCTCCCGGTCGGGGGCTCTGTATGCGTCCGCGACTATCTCTTTATCGGCTTTTACCACGTCCTTGTCCGAAGCTTTATAAACAATGCTGTTGGCGGCGTCTATCTCGACCGCCACTGAACTCTCAACATAAGAGTTTGTCGCGACTATCTTCCCCTGAGAATCGCTTATAACACTGTTTATCACCTTCGAGCCCGGCATAAGCACGGTGTTGCCGTGTATTATGGACCCCTTGACCGTTATATCGTTCTTCGCGTCCCTCCAACCTTCCCTCACTTGATCAAGCGTAAGCGTGATAAGCTCTCCATTCACCACGAAAGTCGCCACGGCGTCCCTGTTTATCCCCCTTATCCTGCGCGCGTCTTCTGCCCTGACCTCGTCAAGGTTCAAAGCATCCAGGGGAGTTTCCACTACTTCGCCTCTGCCATTAAGTTCGACGTTTTTCCCGAGAATATCGGAAAGCATAAGGAACTTTTCATTGGAGAGATCCAACATCCTCTTATAGGCGAACCAATGGCTGTCGGCTCCGAGATCAATACTACCTACGACCTTGGAACGGTCGCCGAAAAGCTGTGGATACATTATTAAGAACTCTATGGATTCAAGGACCGAATCCCTCTTATCCTTATCCAATTCGCCTTTCTTCTGGGCGTTATATATTTTATCGAGCGCAGCGGCATGATCGGCCGGCATCAAGGCTACCAGTTTGGCATAAGCGTCGTTGAGAGCGGCTTCGCGCTGCTCCGGGGTCATGACCCTGAGCTCGTCAGCCGTCGGAAGACCCGCGGGCATGTCTTTCCCCATAAGTCCGCTCATGAGCGGCACCACTATCTGCACAAAAGCCGGGTCAATATCCCTGGCTATGCCCGCTTTTTTGTCTCTTTCGATCTTGTCGAAGATACCCTTGTTCTTCCAGTACTCGATCAGAGCGTAATGCATGTCGCGGCTCATGCTGAATGACCCGAAATCGAAAGAACCGTTGGGGGATCTTAAAAGTTCCGAAAGTTCTTTCTCGAATTTGGGGTTATCCTCAAATTGCCCGGTAGCCGGGTTCTTCACGGTCAAGCTTTTATTGGCAAGAAATTTCACGATGTAATCGTTGATAACGGCAGTACCGTAATCAAAAAGATCTTTCTTTTTAGGATCGGCAGGGAGTTTTATCACCAGCTTATCGAACTGGCTGTTACTCCTCTGCAGGTTCGCCAGATCTATAGTGCCGAAACTTACCTGATTGGCCCAGAAGGTATCCACACGCGAACCGTTGTTGGTTATCGCCGCGCCCGCCGTGGAAAGTATTACTGCCGGTATCAGCTCTATATCCGCTCGCTCGCCGTTCGCCGCGGTTACGGTACCGACTATCTTCTGAGCGCCTCTTGAGTTGCCGAGGGATTGCGTAGCGGGGCTGGCTCTTTCGCCTTTTCCGCCGTTGTGGTACACGGCTATCTTAATTTTATCCTGGCTGAAAAGCGCATCAAGATCTGTCGCCTCAAGGCCATTCTTAATAGCCCAATCCCTGTACATCTCTACAGCCCTCAGCCAGCTGAGACCCTGACCTATTATTTGTCCGCCTTCGGATTCGTCAAGAACGGAAAGTATGCATACCTGGTTACCCAGTTCCTTGTTGGAAGTCTGTCTGCCCGCGAAAAGTCCTTCAAGTACTTTCTGCTGGTACTCGGCCTCGTCTGGTGTAGACGAGCTTACAATGATCACGTCGTAACCATTGTAGTTCTCGTCTGTCAGAACGTTCTGCATACGGTCTATATTCCCTCGCCGGGCCTCTACGGTCTTCATCCACTGCCTGAGCTCGTTTTCGAGCCTCGCGGCTTCGGCGGCGTTCCCCTCGCTTTTAACCGCGGCGATCTTAGTTTTGGCGGCCTGTATATGCTTCGCGGCGGCGGCGCCGTAAGAAGTGTCGGCTGCGAGTTTCGACTCGAGAGCGGATTCATCGTATACGCTTACCTCGGGGATACCCTTGGCGGCGACCCTGGCGGCTTCTACACTCCTGAACCTCTCGCGCACATCCTCGAGGTCATCTTTCATAGCGTCTATAGCCTGCTGTTCTGTCCTGTCGGGGTTCAATATATGGTAAACCTCATGCCTCGCCAAACGCTGGAGCTGTCTATTGTTCAGCGCGTCAGCCGCGGCTCGGGACATGTAGAGATTTGACCCGGAGTGGTCCACGCCTCTTCCCGGATGGACCTCCAGATCGAGAGGTATCGCCTCACCGAAGGTGGGGTTCACATTATATGTTTCTATCGCTTCCTTAAGGCCTTCGAGGCGATACACCACAACTTCCTGATACTCCATTTTACCGGTCGCCTCATTCCTGACCCTGACGCGGAGGGATCCTGTCTGGTAAGCGCCGGCATCTATGACGCTTTTTATGACCGCGTTAATGCCCTCATGCTGGGCGGGAGTAAGGGATTCATAAAGGTCGTCGACATCGTTCACCACGGTCCTCACGGCCTGCTGGCCGGGGGTGGTCCTTTGGACGTTCTGGACGGCTGACTGGAAGATAGCGCTGAATTCCGTGCTTACGGTGCCCATTACCTGTCGCAGCATCTCTTCTGTGGCTTCGGCAGGAGGAGCCCTGAGATCGGCCTTGAGGGCTATACCGGCTTCGCGGGCGCTCTTTTCGAATTGTTTCAGATACGCGTTCATAAGGAGCTGCCAGTTATTGACCGCCTGCTCCCACACCGCGGGGTCGGCTTTTTCCCTGGCCTTCATCAGCCACCCCGTTACCATGGCCTTGACCACATCTTCATAGGTCGTCTTGGCCGATT
>JAQVSN010000014.1 GCA_028700515.1 Candidatus Omnitrophota bacterium | reverse complement strand
CCGACAGGAAGATGATGACACAGGTGTTATACAATCTGCTCGATAATGCCATCAAGTACAATAGGCCCATGGGGAGCATCCTTGTGTCCGCCTCCGTAAAAGGGGGGGACGTTGAGATATCCGTACGGGATACCGGTATAGGAATACCAGAAAAAGATCTCGAGCGGATATTCGAAAGGTTCTACAGGGTCGACAAGGCCCGTTCCAGGGAGCTTGGAGGTACAGGCCTCGGGCTCTCTATCGTAAAGCATATCATCCAGTCGCACGGCGGCAATGTCATGGTCAAAAGCCGTCCGGATGAAGGGTCCACCTTCACATTCACCGTCCCGATATCCTCATAACGGCACCCTCAGGCGTGCCAAAATACCACCGATCGGCCTTTCAGGGGTTCACCAACAATTCACTTTAGCTTAATTTGCTGTTCACTTTCCGGATATAACATATGCCTCGAGGCAGGAGGCATAAATGGAAGTTATATTATTTTTCGCGGCGGTAATTGTCCTGGCGCTGATGCTGCCGGTCTACTATCTTTTCTCGCGTAACTCGGCGCTGGGGGTTATGCGTTTCATCACGTCCGTATTCTCTTTCGATACGCGCGGGGAAGGAGGTGATGAAGAGGCTGGGCGGCAGGAAAGGTCATATAGAAGAACAGAATAATAAATGCTTTCGAGCTCTGAGTTGACATCGCAGAGATGTTTATAGGATCAAACCGAAATTAAAGGAGGAGTAAAAAATGAAGAGGACAGCTTTGATGCTTGTCATAGCCTTCGCGGCAGGGTGCCTTTTGTGCGGCTCCGCGCGCGCGAGCGAGATGGACGTGCTTCTCGCGAAGCTTGTCGAAAAAGGGATATTGACCCCGAACGAGGCCCAGATAGTAGGGGCTGAGGCCAAACAGGTTGCCGCCAAGGAACTCGCTAAGGGCGAGGCCGTAACTGCTCCCAGCTGGACGCAGAAAGTAAAGATGAAAGGGGACGTGCGTTTCAGGACGCAGACCGACTGGGGCAAAGATCTTGGCAGGGCCAATCAGAGATTGAGGCAGAGGGTCAGGGCGCGTATAGGGGTTGAAGGCAAGGTGAACGACCAGATATCCGGCGGGGTCCAGATCGCCACCGGAAGCGACGCGAGCCCCACATCCACGAACCAGACACTCCAGGACGATTTTTCAAAGAAGGCTGTTTGGTTCGATAAGATCTATGTCGATTGGAAACCGAAACTCACTGCAGGCATGGGAGACGTAAATGTGACAGGCGGTAAATTCACTAACCCCCTCACGACAACGGAGCTTATGTGGGACAGCGATATCAATCCGGAAGGGCTCGCGATCAGCTATTCCTCGCCTCTTTTTTTCGAGGATTCCTACCCCACGACGTTCTATTCCAACGGAGCTTACTTCTGGCTGGACGAGTCCGCCGGGTATGAAGCTGACCCGATGTGCTGGGTATTGCAGGGAGGTTTCAAGACGCTCATCAATGAGGATTGGGGAAGCACTCTTGACGGGTCCGTGGCCTACTACGATTTCGCCAACATGGTGGGCAAGACCATGGACTGGAGCCAGTGGACCAACGACGGCAGGAAGTTCAATAACATCGACCTCATCCTCAAACTTGATAACAAGAAGTTCCTGGACCATGATCTTCCCTGGGGGCTTTACTTCGATTACAACGTGAATACAGCCGTAAACTACCAGAAGGCGTATATGCTGGGAAGCTATCTCGGGAAGAAGAGCCCCAAAGATACGGGTGACTGGAAGGTGTTCTTTGAGTGGCGGTACCTTGATATAGATTCCATCTTCGATGTCCTTCCGGATTCCGACTTCAGCGGATTTGACAGGATGGGGAATCCCAAGGGTGGCGGGACCAACACCAAAGGTATAAATATAGGCCTCCAGTACGCTTTACTCAAGGATACCGTACTTGCTCTCAAGTACAACTACACGACGCCTCTTGAGGTAACAAAGTCGGGCAGGTATGAGGATTCCGCCAGACAGCTTTTCCAGGCGGATGTGAATGTGAAATTCTAGACCAAAAAAGTTCACATGCATGTCACACAAAGAACACGAATGTGTGACATGCATGTGACAGAATGATATCAAAATAACGGAGGGAACAAGATGGGAAAAATAATAGTAACCGCGTTGATGGCCGCTATGGCGTTCTCCATGCCGGCCTCTGCCCGAGATATGGTCCAGGTCAAGGGGTCTGACACGCTCATCAATCTCGTCCAAAGGATGAGCGAAGTCTACATGGAAGAGAACCCGGGGAAATACGTATCGGTAACAGGCGGAGGTTCGGGTACCGGCATAGCGGCTATAATTAACGGGAGATGTGATATAGCTAACGCCTCAAGGCTGATAAAATCCAAAGAAGTGGATCTCGCGGTGGCCCAGGGGGTCGATCCCCGAATGGTAACGATCGCTATCGACGGGCTCAGCATCATCGTGAACAGGTCTAACCCTGTCGAGAAATTGACCATGGACCAGGTGGGCAAGATATACCGGGGAGAAGTAACCAACTGGAAGGATCTTGGCGGGGAGGATAGGAAGATCAACCTTTACGGAAGACAGCCGAACTCGGGAACGTATGATTTCATGAAAGAAGTAGTTATGAATGGCGATTATGCTTCGAGCATGAAACAGATGAATGGTAACGCCCAGATAGTCGAAGCGGTAAAGGTTGACGTCTCAGGTATAGGTTACGTTGGAGTGGGGTATGTCAAGGACGCGGGACCGGAGATAACAGTGCTTAAGATCGCAAGGACAGCTGGCGGCTATTTTGCCAGTCCTCTTGTGACTGAAGATGTGAAGAGCGGCAAGTACCCGATATCCAGGCCTCTTGTTCAGTATGTCAGCGGCACTCCCAAAGGGGATATCAGGAGCTTTATCGAGTTCGAGCTCAGCCCGGAGGGCCAGAAAATAGTGGAAGAGGAGGGCTTCTTCTCTCTTTCGGCAGAATACGTTGAGTACAACAATAAGCAGATGCTTTAAATTTCCAGATAACGGGAAAGGAACTCTTTCTTGGCTGACAAAAAAGGCGACATAAAAGAACTTCTAGTGAAGGGGTTCTTCACGCTTAACGGCATCGCGGTAGTCCTTGTGCTCGTGGGCATATTCACATTGCTTGTCATTACGGCGGTCCCGGCCTTTAAAGAGATCAGTATGAAAGAGTTCCTTTTCAGCCCTGATTGGAATCCCACAGGTTACGACGGGGAGAAGTACGGTATAGTCTCTCTTCTCGTGAGCACCGCGCTTGTAACGGTCGGGGCTCTTGTGATCGCCGTGCCGATCGGCATAGGGGCCGCGGCTTATCTTTCCGACATCGCCGGCGAGCGCGTGAGGGAAATAGCCAAACCCATAGTGGAGATACTTGCGGGGATCCCTTCTGTGGTCCTGGGATTCCTGGGGATAGTCCTGATCGGCCCCGTGATAGCGAAGTTATTCGGCCTTCCCAACGGACTCAACGCCTTGAACGGTTCCGTGCTCCTGGCGATCATGGCCTTGCCTACCATTATCAGCATTTCGGAGGACGCGCTTAACAGCGTCCCGATGTCTTTTCAGCAGGCCTCGCTCGCGCTCGGGGCTACAAAATGGCAGACGATAGCGCTCGTTAAAATACCCGCGGCATTATCCGGCATACTTGCTTCCTGCATGCTCGGCATGGGAAGGGCCATAGGAGAGACGATGACTGTTCTTATGGCTACGGGTTGCGCGGCGGCTATGCCGCATGGGTTGCTGGATTCGGTGCGTACCATGACCGCTACGATAGCGATCGAGCTCGGGGAAGTAGCTTACGGGAGCACCCATTATTACGCTCTCTTCGCGGTAGGGCTGGTTCTCTTTTTGATAACGTTCATTGTCAATATGTTGTCCGACATGGTTTTGAGAAAATACCAGAATGTGGAGAGATGAATAAAAGACAAGCAGAAGAGACGGCTGGATTTTGGATGCTCCGGATATGCATGGGGGTGATACTCGTTACCCTTGCGGTGCTCCTTTATGATATATTTTCAAAAGGCCTTCCGGCCGTCAATTGGGAATTCCTTACCCAGGCGCCTCGCAAAGGTATGACAGAAGGAGGTATATTCCCGGCCATTGTAGGGACGTTCCTTGTTACTCTCATGACGGCCATTCTTGCGGTACCGATGGGCATGGCGTGCGCGATATACCTTAACGAATACGCTTCGGACAACTGGATCACACGACTTGTGAGGATGTCCATAAGGAACCTTTCCGGAGTGCCGTCTATAGTTTACGGACTTTTCGGGGTCGTACTCTTTGTGCAGTTCATGCACCTGGGCACCTGCATATTGTCCGCTGGACTCACTCTGGGGCTTATGACGCTTCCATGGACAATAACGGCCAGCGAAGAGGCGCTTAAGACGGTTCCGGACTCCTACAGGCAGGGATCACTCGCCCTCGGGGCTACAAAATGGCAGACGATAAGGACGAACGTGCTTCCTTACGCGGTGCCGGGCATGCTTACAGGTACGATACTGGGGTTAGCGAGGGCCGCCGGTGAGACGGCCCCCATACTTTTTACGGGTGCCGCGTTCTTTCTGCCTTTTTTGCCGAGGTCGGCGTTCGACCAGTTCATGGCGCTTCCTTACCACCTCTACATTATGGCTACGCAGCACCATGCCATAGCCAAGGTAAGGCCGATCGCCTACGGGACAGCGCTTGTTCTTATCGCGCTCGTGTTTTTCATGAATCTTACGGCGATAATACTCAGGTACCACCTGAGAAAGATCAGGAAAGAGTGATAATATGACGAATGAAAAAAAGATAATCTCCAGGGGGTTCAATTTTTATTACGGGAAGGCAATGGCCATCAAGAATGTTTCGATGGATATATACGCAAACACCGTTACGGGTATTATAGGACCCTCGGGCTGCGGAAAATCGACTTTTTTGAGAAGTATCAACCGGATGAATGACGTTATCCCCGGTACGCGGGCGGAGGGGGAGATAACTCTTGACGGGAAGAACGTCTATGACAATGACGTAGATGTTGTCGATGTAAGACGCAAAGTGGGCATGGTTTTCCAAAGATCAAATCCGTTCCCCAAATCGATCATCGATAACGTTGCTTATGGGCTCAGGATAAACGGTATAAAAGACAGGACTTTGATCGATGAGAGGGTGGAGAAGAGCCTTCAAGGGGCGGCCCTCTGGGATGAAGTGAAGGATAGGCTTCACAAAAGCGCTTTTCAGCTTTCCGGCGGACAGCAACAGAGACTTTGCATCGCGAGGGCCCTTGCGGTCCAGCCGGAAGTATTGCTTATGGATGAACCGGCTTCCGCGCTCGACCCTACAGCCACTCTGAAAATAGAGGAGCTTATCCAGGAACTCAAACGGGAGTACACTATAGTCATAGTCACGCATAACATGCAGCAGGCCGCCAGGGTATCGGATTACACCGCGTTCTTCATGATGGGCGAACTGGTGGAATGCGATATCACCAGCAAGGTTTTCACGAACCCGGCTAAAAAGATAACGGAAGAGTACATAACGGGAAGGTTCGGATGATGGCGCAAAAAAGTGAAGGAGAGATAGATGGAAAGACATTTTGACGAAGAACTCAACGACCTCAATCAGAACCTTCTGAACATGGCAGCCCTGACCGAGGCAGCGATCTATAAGTCTATAGAGGCTCTGAAGGAGAGAGATGCAATACTCGCCGGCGAGGTTATCGAGGCCGATAAGGCCATTGATGAACTCGAGCTTACCGTAGAGGAGAAGGCTGTGGACCTTTTGGCTTTACGGCAACCGATGGCGAAGGACCTAAGGTTCATAACCACGGCGATGAAGGTGAATTCGGAACTTGAGCGGATAGCTGACCTCGCGGTGGACATCTGCCAAAGGGCCGTCGAGATAGCCGATAGACCTCTCTTGAAAGAACTCATTGATATACCCAGACTTTCCGAAGTGGCCCGCACGATGGTAAAGAAAGCCATAGATTCGTTCGTAAACAGGGACGGGAGGATGGCGAAAGAGGTGATACTATCGGATGATGAAGCCGACCGATTGAGGAACAAGATACAAAAAGAACTTATAGAAGATTTTCTCATGAAGGACAGTTCCTTCGCTCCGAGGGCGATACCTCTCATACTCGTAGCAAGACATCTGGAGCGTATATGCGATCATGCCACCTATATAGCTGAGGACGTCATATTCATGGTTGACGCCGAGGTCGTTAAACATCATCTTGAAAGACTCAAGAATGGGATGACTCAGGAGGGATATCCCTCCTGAGATCGACCGCGTTAATGCCTTCTCAATATCGCAAAAAAATACCGAGTTTTTTATTTCCTAACCATAAAAAAACCCTCACAAACTCTCTTGACACAAATTTCAATCATGCTATACTTTTTCACAACCGGGAGAAAGTGTAGTCCCCGGAATGTTCTTTAATAATATACGCATGTACCGCCTTGACCGTCCCGATACTGGCAAAAAAAGGGGGGATGAAATTAAAGCTTACGCATAGAATGTGCCGGGGGCAGTCAGCTAGTGGCGATACTTATATAGAAAAAACAGGACGGGGATATGTCCGTCCATTTATATATCACGAGAAGTACCATATTACCTTTAAGGAGGTAAAATGAAGTTTTTGAGAGTATTGTGCGTATTAGCGATGGTGTTCGCTTTCACAGCGTCCGCCTATGCTGAGACGCAGAGTGTAAAGGTCAGCGGCGACATAACGATGCGCGGTTTCGCGAGGGACAACTTCGATCTTTCGAAGAACGACCTCGACGCGGCTGATGTCGCTGGTGGAAGCTCCAGCCAGACCAGCAACTGGGCCACCTTCGCGCAGAGCACCGCGGAAATACAGGTGGAAGCCGACCTCACGGACAACGTTTCCGGTGTCATGAGGCTCGTCAACCAGAGGGTATGGGGCGACCAGAACTACACCTCGAATGGCAACGCGGAACTTGTCAGGCCGAGCGGTATAGCGGATATGACCGCTGTTCAGACCAGGACCGGCGGCGATGCTTATACCGTCGATATGGACCTCGCCTACATAGAGCTCAAGGAGTTCCTCTATTCTCCTCTTACGCTCAAGATAGGCCGTCAGGACCTCTGGTTCGGTAAGGGCTTCATCATCGGGAACAGCCTCATGGACCCGGAGGGCGCTCTCTACGCTCCTGAGTACACCGCGATAAACTCGTTCGACGCCGTAAGGGCCACCCTCGACTATGATCCGTGGACCATCGATGTGGTTTACGCGAAGATATCCGAGAACCTTTACAGGGGCGATGACGATAAGAACCTCATGGGTCTCAACGTGGGCTACGTGTTCGACCAGTACAATGCCGAAGCCGAAGCTTATTACTGGTACAAGCAGGACAGGAACCCCGTTAGCGCGACCACGACCAACACGGCCAGCATCCGTACCGTTGAGAACCACATCAACGGCGATGTGCACACCCTTGGTATGAGGGGCAGCTTCGATCCTATAGAGGATTGGACCGTTGCTCTTGAAGGAGCCTACCAGGCCGGCCAGTTCCTCGGCATAGCTCAGCAGAGGAGCGACCGTGACAGGCAGGCTTGGGCGATCGATGCCATGATAGAGTGCCGTTACTGGCAGGATGATTTCGCGTGGAAGCCGGTGGTTTCAGCCGAGTACATATGGTACTCCGGCGGCAGGGAGACCGGCGACAGGACGACGAACACCGACAGCACCTACACCGGGTGGGATTCGATGTACCGCGGCAAGTTCGATACCGCGATCAGGGAGTTCCAGAACGTGTTCTACGCCACGCGCCAGGCTTCTACACCGTCCTACACGAACCAGCACCAGATACTCTTGAAGGGTACCGTGGAGCCGACGGACAGCCTTACCTTCACAGCCACCTACGGCAACTTCTGGCTGGACAGGGTATACCAGACGGCGGGCCCCAATGAGAACAACAAGAAGTATGTCGGAGCGGAAGTTGACCTTGAACTCACATGGGACTACACGGAGGACGTGTCCTTCGGTCTCTTGACGGGTTGGTTCTTCCCCGGCGATCATTTCGGGTCGAACAGCGACGATATCGCTTCAAACCTCGTCGGCACTGTGAAGCTCAGCTTCTAAGTGTATCGAAATGCACAAAACAAAAACCCCGGTTCTCAGGAACCGGGGTTTTTGTTTGTAAACCCCAAATAGTGAATGGGAAATAGTGAATGGTAAATTGTTCCAGAGGCTGAAATGCACTACTCGTTATATACTGTTAACTATCCGTTGGTTACTGCCCACTATTCACCACTCACCATTCACTATTGTCCCCGTCTGGGATGGCCGCTCTATTGTATTGACTTTTGCTATGCGGATATTACAATATAGAGTAAGTTGTGTACTTTTGAACTCGCAAGCCGAAGAGAAAGGGGATAGTTCATGAGCGAACAGAATAATGTTACCAAGGAGCAGTTGGCGTATGGGGTGCTGTCTTATCTTTCGGCGCTTTGCCTGATACCGATATTAATGAAGAAGGATGACGAGTTCATCCGGTTCCACGCAAGGCAGGGGCTTATGCTCTTCATAATAGAGACAGCCGCGATGATAGTAGGCATTGTTCCCGTTCTTGGGGGCCTTGTTATGACCCTGGGTATCCTCATATGCGGACTTATGTCCCTGGCGGGTATCGTCCAGGTGCTCATGGGGAACAAGTGGAACATGCCGGTCATCTCTGAGTGGTCCGAAAAATTCAAAATATAGGCGGGGCATAAAGAGTGAGGACACCTAAAAGGTTCCTGATATTCTTTTTTGTCCTTGTAGCTGTTCTAGCCCTGCTGTTAGCGTTTACGCTTGTCCGCTTTTCAATATCTCCCGGGCGGGAAGATATTGAAACGAAGCGGGTACTCAGGGAGTTCAGCTTTAACTCCGACAAGGACATTTCGATGTGGGAGGAGAAAGCGCTCTGCCCAAAAAAGACGGCTTATTCTTTGGGAGAGATAACGGGCAGGCTGTGTCTTGAGGCCCAGGCCGTTGACTCCGCCTCGGCGCTCTTTTACAAGGAAACCCTGGACCATAGGCAAAAGCCGTATGTGGAATGGGAATGGATAGCGCGGAAGTTCCCCGACTGGAAGGGTCAGGAGTCGCTTCAGAAAAAAAGTGATTTTGATTTTGTCGCCCAGTTCTATGTGGTGTTCTACGCCAGGTTCTTTCCAAAGGCGAGGGCTATACAATATGTCTGGACAGAGAGCCTTCCGGTTGGGACGGTGTCGGACAGCCCTTATACCTCGAACGTGAAGATCCTTGTTCTTGAGTCCGGGCTGTCGGATGAGTGGAAACAGGAGAGAAGGGACATTTCGGCGGACTATCTTGATCTTTTCGGGGAACCGCTGGATAAGGATGTTGTAGCCGTATCGTTCATGGCGGACGCTGACAGCACTGATTCATCGGCGTCATCGGGACTTTCGAATGTCAGGATAGGGTACATCGGCCCCTCCAAAGAGGAAGGGAATGACGGTGATACGGGAATCCCGACCAAGGGTCCGGAGGAAAGTTCCCGGCGGAAGGACCAAGGAAAGGAGCAGCCATCAGATACTTAAACAGGTTGAACAAGTCGCTTCAGTCGAAATACATGTTCATGCTGGCACTTTCCATGATAGTGCCGACGGTGTTCATCGGAGGATGCCTGTATTACCTGATATTCACCTTGCTGGCGGAACATTTCGTATTACCGGACGTTATCGCCAGAGATCTTTTGCCCGTGATCTCCAGGATAAACTTTCTTCTCGTGATCGGTCTGCCTGTTTTCTTCCTGATAATGATAACATGGGCGCTTGTTCTCTCTTACAGGTTCGTAGCCCCGCTTGAGAGGCTCGAGGAGGATATCAGGGCGATAGACGAAGGCGATTATTCCGTCAGGCTGAAGATCGACCACGATCACGACCTGGCGCCGATAGCTTATGTGATAAATGACCTCGTAGATAAACTTGACTCCTCGCGCGGGGCTAAGCCCTGATCTTTGAACCAGGGAGAAAGGCGATGCTCGGGATAAATTGCGGACAAACCCCGGCTTTTAATCCGGGGTATTAGGTGAATTTACAGTAAGAAGGGATGAAGAGATGAAAATACACAGTTCGGCCATGGTGTCTCCAGGCGCGGAAATAGATCCAACAGCGGATATCGGCGCGGGGGTAGTGATAGAGGAAGGGGCCAAGATCGGCGCAGGCGTGAAAATATATCCTTATGCCTATATATGCGGAGGCACCCAGATAGGGGAGAACACGACCATTCACATGGGCGCGGTGATCGGTCATGAACCACAGGACCATAGTTACAAGGGCGAGAAGTCGTTCACCCGGATAGGAAAGAACAATATCATCCGTGAGAACGTCACTATACATCGAGGCAGCACCGAGGGGTCCGCTACGGTCGTAGGGGACAACAACATGCTTATGGTGCAGTGCCATCTCGGACATAACTGTGAGATAGAAAATAACGTGATCATTGCTAACGGCGCGCTCCTGGCAGGTCATGTTAAGGTGGAAAGCGGTGTCTTTATCTCCGGGAACGTGGTATTCCACCAGTTCGCGAGAATAGGTCGTCTGGCCATGATCGGCGGGTTCACGGGAGTTAACAAGGATGTTCCTCCCTTCATGCTGGTCAGGGGGCCATCGACGATAAGGGGGCTTAACCTTGTAGGGCTCAGGAGGGCCGGTATTCCCAGAGAAGCCATAAAGGAGCTGAAAGAGGCTTTCAGTCTTATTTACAAGAGCGGGATGGATCTGGGCGCGGCTTTAGCTAAGATAAAAGAAACGCTGCACTCCGAACAGATAGAGCATTTGGTGAGTTTTATAGAAGGCTCAAAAAGGGGAATATGCCTTTATCGTTATAACAGAGAAGAATATTTCGAGGAATAACCGCGGGCTATCCCGCAGTAAGGGGGGGCAATGGATACAAAAGATCTTGGTAAAATGATGGAAAAATACCGTCCGGTACTGGATAAACTCGGCAAGGACATGGGTGCCGCGGCCAAGAAGGGCGAGGAAAACATCGTAAAGATATCGAAGTCGCTCAAGATACAGCTCGACATGCTTGGACTGGCTCTGCAGAAAGAGCGCCTCTATTATGAGATAGGCAAGGAAGTCGCTAAGATGCTCATAGAGGGAGAGGTTCAGGTGCCCGGCCTGGACAAATATAAGAAGTCTCTCGAAAAAATGCGCCGGGAAGACGAAAAAAGACAGCGGGCCATGGTAAGGATCTCTTCGGGGAAAAAAGGCAGGAAGTCCTCTGCCGGTCAAGAGCAGAAGAAATGACCACCCCGGGGATGATCTCAGCCGGACGCGGCCGGTACGCACTGGCAAAATGGCGCTTCTTTCTTGCTGACGCGATCCTGGGGCTCGCGGTCCTGGCGTTCTTTCAGTTCTTTTTGGCCAGAGTACTCTATTTGCCGATAGTGTCTCTCACATCCAACTACGCATTAAGGGCATTTCTTTTCGGTACCATCCTGTGGGCATTCCTTTATGTTGTAATGTTCCCCATTAAGGTCGCCGAGTCATTCCTTCTTGAACGCGGGTTCGGGCTTTCAACCCAGACTTTCAAAGCGTGGGCGGCTGACGAGGCGAAAGGTACGGCGCTTTCTTTTTTGCTCTGGACCGCCTCGGTCATTATTTTTTACGTTCTTTTAAGGGTGCTCCCGGTTCTATGGTGGGTCGCGGCCGCGACCCTGTGGGTGGTTTTCTCTATCGTCCTTGCGCGCCTTTTTCCGCTCATCATAATACCCATCTTCTTTAAGTATATGCCGATCGGGGATGCCGACCTGAAAAAGGGGATCGTGGAACTTTCCGATAAGGCCGGGATCAAGCTTATGGATGTATGCGAGATAGACTTAAGCCGTAAAAGTAATAAGGCTAACGCCGCCCTGATAGGTCTGGGCAAAAGCCGTAAGGTCATAATGGCCGATACCCTTGTTAGAAAGTTCACCCGACCGGAAGCCATGACCGTGGTGGCGCATGAATTCGGGCACCACAGGTTTGGGCACATATGGATGCTGCTTGGGGCGTCCGCGTTTCTTACTTATGCCGCTTTCTTCCTCGTGAACGTTCTATCCCCCAGGATAGCGGCGGCCGTCGGTTCCGATGGGATACAAGATATTTATATGCTGCCCGCACTTGTCCTTCTGGCTTCGGCCGCGGGGCTTATGGTGAGCCCTTTCATCAACTGGTTTTCAAGGGCACTTGAGAGGCAGGCCGATAGGTATGCTATAGAACTTACCGAGGAGCCTGAAGTATTTGTATCGGTCATGAAGAAACTGGCTTCAATGAACCAGGCCGAGCCTGATCCGCCCCTGGTGAGAAAAATAATGATCTACGACCATCCTCCGATATCCGAAAGGATACGGATGGCGGAAGGGATGATGAAGCCGGGTCGTCTTATCAGCTCCTGATTGCATGGCGCGTAGCGTAGAGCGCAAAGCGTAGGGCGATATATTTGTGGATTGTGAATGGTAAATGGGGAGTGGTGAATGGCGGCTTTAGCTGGACTATTCACAATCCACTATTCACCATTTACAATTCACCACCAACGGTCCGCTAAAATCCTATACCAAGAGCCAGGGCGGGACATTGAAGCAGCTATGAACCGACGGGAAAAGATCATAAGGATATATGACGCGCTTGAGTCGCATTTCGGGGATCTGGGATGGTGGCCGGCTGACACTCCGTTTGAGGTCATGGTCGGAGCCGTTCTTACGCAGAACACTGCATGGGCAAATGTCGCTAAAGCGATAACGAGGATAAAGGAAAAAGGGCTGCTCTCTCCGCAGGCAATGCTTCGTACAACCGACAGTAAGCTGGCCGAAAGAATAAGGCCCGCTGGGTATTTCCGGGTTAAGACGAAACGGCTAAAGGAGCTCTGCCGTTTTCTGATGAATGAATGCGGAGGGGATCCCGGGCTCTTTTCCCGGATCGGCACCGGTTCCCTTAGAGAAAAACTCCTTCTGGTGAACGGTATCGGACCAGAGACGGCCGATTCCATATTGTTATATGCCCTTGACCGTCCGGTATTCGTTGTGGACGCTTATACAAGAAGGATATTCGGACGTCATCGGATATTTTCAGGTGAAGTATCTTATGATGACCTGAAAGACGCCGGAGAATCAGCTTTTTCTGAGGATCGCAAGAAACTGAATCAGATGCACGCGCTCATAGTCGAGACGGCCAAAAAATACTGTAAAAAGAACTCACCGAAATGCGGGAAATGTCCTCTTTTCTCTTTTATGCCGAAAGGCCGGGCGAAGTCCCCGGAAAAGACCAAAAGGAATAAAGAACGTACGACGAAAGGAAATAATGGAAGAAAGGATATTGAAAATAGCCGAAGAAGCGGCCCTGGAAGCCGGTAAATACGCGTTCAGCAGGATAGGAAGCACGGTCGAAATATCGCATAAAGGCGCAAGAAACAACCTTGTGACCGATGTAGACAAAGCCAGCGAGAAGATCATCATCGGTAAGGTGACCGAAGCCTTCCCCGGCCATGGTATCGTCGCCGAAGAAAGCGGGGAGCTCCTTGGGTCCGGGTATACTTGGGTGATCGATCCGCTGGACGGAACCACCAATTATGCCCATGCCTTCCCTTTTTTTTGTGTTTCCATAGGCGTTATGAAGGACGGTAAGCCGCTTGTCGGCGTAGTATATGACCCTTCCAGAAATGAGCTTTTTTCAGCCGTAGCCGGCGGCGGTGCCAGCCTGAACGGCCGAAAGATAAAGGTTTCGGGTATACGATACCTCGAGGATTCGCTTATAGCTACGGGGTTCGCTTACAATATAGATATGAAAATGGAGAATCTGGGATATCTAAGCCGCATGCTTGAAATTTCCCAGGCGGTCAGACGCGCCGGATCGGCCGCGCTTGATCTTTGTTATGTGGCATGCGGCCGGTTCGATGGATTTTGGGAGATGGGGCTCAACCCCTGGGATACGGCGGCAGGATCTCTTGTTGTTATGGAGGCTGGAGGCATAGTTACCACCATGCAGAACTCGCATTTTGACATTTATGCGCGCAATATAGTCGCTACTAATGGACTTATACACTCACAGGTGATATCGACCCTGAAAAGTTAATATCCTGCAGAGAAGAATTCAAACTGGTTCAGGCTCCGCCTCAAGTTAGCACAAAACAAACCAATAATTAAGTGGCAAAAATGTAATTTTAACCTTTTTGAGCGCTATGTTAGGGTTTAAAAAAGCTTATTGACTAAGGGATTTTTTTGCTGTAAGCTTTTAATGTACTAAACTACGGCGAGCACCTTCAGGATAATGAACTTATGGGGGGAAAGATGAAATACAGGACCATCATAGAGATAATATCCGAGGCCAACGATCCCGAGGAGGCTTCCAACATGGCAGGTGAGTACCTTCGAGGGAAGATGGATTTCGGGGTAGCGATGAAGTGCCGGACCACGAAACTTTGGGAACACAAGGCGGTAAAATACACGCTTTGTTCTGCCATGGGTTTTGTGATGCTCTTAGCGGTCATGATGAATGTCACTCCGTTAGGCGGGGAGGAAACGGTCCGTGAATCTTCGGCGCTGGGAGTAGGGAACACTTTTACGCTTATGCCGGCTCTTAAGACAAAACACAAAGCGGGTTTCAGGAAAGAGTGGCAGGATATGAGGGAAGAAGTCGCGAACAAATACATAAAAAAATAACGGATATAGATATATACAAAGAGGAGCCGGAAGGCTCCTCTTTTTTTTGTGCCTGTCCGGATTTGTCATTCCTTTTGTTGTTATGTATAATTTACGTATAACCTTGTGTAACAAGCGTATCTTCAGCGGGATTTACAGCAACACAAAGAAAAGGGTGAAAGTGGGGAAACACAGACTTCTTGTTGTTGACGACCAGGACGGGATCGTTTCATTCCTATACGATTTTTTTTCCCGGAAGGACTATGATGTTCTTCAGGCCACCAACGGTAAAAGCGCTATACAGCTGGTGAGGAAGGAAAACCCGGACATAGTGCTTTTGGATATAAAGCTTGGATGGGGTATTAACGGATTAGAGGTCTTGAAGCAGATAAAGGACCTTTCCCCCCGGACCAGGGTGATAATGATGACAAGCGTGTCTGACGAGGATGTCATCAAGCGGGCCTTCGATCTGGGAGCCGACGATTACGTTATTAAGCCTTTCAGCCTGCATTACCTCGAGAAGGTAGTGATGCTTAAAGTGCTGAGCATGGAGATAGAGAACATAGGGGAAAAAGAGCAGTGAAAGGCCTGAGAAAAAAGGTCTTTAGCGGTAAACTCATCCGCGTATATAGATCCTACCTGTACCTGCCCGACGGGAGAAGATCGTATTTCGAACAGGTCGAGCATCCCGGGGCCGCCATAGCGGTGCCTTTTATCGGTCAAAAACTGATATTCATACGACAATACAGGGCCGTTGTGGGAAAATATCTGTGGGAACTTCCGGCCGGGAAGCTTTCCTGCGGGGAGATGCCTTCGGCCTGTGCCCGGAGAGAAGTAGCCGAAGAGACAGGGTATATAGTTTCTTCTGTAAAGCGCGCAGGGATGATGTACACTTCTCCGGGGTTCTCCGACGAAAAGATCTTCGTATATACCGCCCGATGTTCCGGAAAAGGAAAAACCGCCAGGGACCGGGACGAGTTCATTAGCGTTAAACTTTTAACAAAAAAGGAAGCGCGCCGGATGGTGATGTCCGGGAAGATAACAGACGCGAAGACGGTGGTAGCCCTTGCCTTCGCGGGTATTATATGAAGGAATGTTCATGGTATACAAGAGATATGTTCTCCCTGCCTTTATAGCCGCAGCACTGGTGTTATGTGCCTTTCCGGAAAAAGCCGCGTCCGCTTCCTCTCCCAGCGTTATAAAAAAACTTGAGACAGGTCTGGATGAAATGCTTTTAGGGGGGAGGGACCGGATATCTTCCGCCTCGGCCAAGACCGCCGAATACGCCAGCCGGGCGGTAAAGGCAAAAGATGACCTGGGGCGTGTTATAGCGCGTTTTGTGGGAGGGCTTGTCAAGACGGTGACTTTCTGGTATCCGGACGAGCCGGCGCTTCCCGACAAAGAAGAAACCTCGATGAATTAATACCCGTTCTTCGTCCGCGTTGCCCGTGTTTCGGAAGACGGATCACAAAGAACGGATAAAGGTCCAGAGGCCGCCTGTGATAGGGTCGATCCGGTTCAGGATCAATACCGATTATCTCCTACGGTCTCACGTTTGTCCTTAAGTCTTCTTGGCTGGGGATTAAGACTTTCGTTGCCGGGATATCCCAGAGAGATAAGAAGACGGACGCTTCTGTTCCGGGGAACGCCGAGTACCTGTTTTATTTTTTTCTCATCGAACCAACCAATAATACATGTCCCTATGCCCAGTTCCCGGGCCTCGAGCACGAAGTGGCCGGCGGCCAGCCCCAGGTCCATTTCCCTGAAATTTTTGCCGGACAGCTTTCCTCCGATCCACGGAATGAACTTTTGTTTTTCGGATACGATCGCCGCGAAGACCCGGGCCCCGGAGGCGAACGAGTTCAGGCTGCCGGGGGTCTTCGGAAAGGTCGACGCGACTTTTTTGACCGTGGCCGGATCATCCACAATAATGAATTTCCACGGCTGGGCGTTGCAGGCCGAGGGAGCGAGAAGAGCGGTATCGACGCATTTTTCGAGGTCCTTACGTTCTATCGGGTCATCAGAATAGGATCGGCAGCTTCGTCTTGACTCGGCCAGTTCATGGAATAGGACCATTTTGCCTCCTTTTGTGGAAAACCTTATCGTCTGATATAATATAGCACATGAAAAGGATCGTCCCCCTGATATTATGCTTTTCTCTTACACTGTCCCTTGTAGGGTGCGCCGGCACGGGAAAAGTTAAGCCGCTCGCTCCGTCCGATATCGAGGAGAAGGAAGAGGTCTCGGTATCACTGGAGAAAAGGCGGGAACTCATTGTCGGGAAAAGGTTCATCTACAACATCGCCTGGAACGGTATACCGGTCGGACGGGTCATAGGTGAATGCGGTGAGGAGATCGAATACAGGGGGTATAAGGTCTATCCGGTAAGGATCAGGACAGAGTCCAACCGTTATCTTTCAAAGATATACCGGGTGGAGGATGTGTATTATTCTTTTGTGGACGCGTCGGACATGACGAGCAGGCGGTACGAGGCGGATAGGAAGGAAGGACGTTACAGGAAACATGTTATAGTCGAATACGATCATAATGCCGGGAAGGCCGTTTATACCAACCTTACCGACGGTTCCGTCAAGACCTGTGACATAAGGGACCAGGTCCACGATCCGGTCAGCGCGTTCTGTTTTTTTATGACGCTGCCGGTCAAAGAAGGCGACAGGGTAAGTATCTCCGTTAATCTGAACGAGAAGAACTTCGACCTTTACAGCCTGGTGGAGGGGTTCGGTACCGTTACGGTGCCGTCACTCGGGGATTTCAGGGCCTTCCGGATAACACCCTTGATCATCCTTAAAGGCAAAGAATATCGAAAAGGCCGGGCGCAAATGTATTTTTCCGCGGGAGAAAAAAGATATCCTCTTTACGGGGTAGTTTGGATCCCTTTCGGGAAAGTTACGGCGACGCTGGATAGAGTGGAGGATGTCGATCAGTCGCTAGTCGCTGGTCGCTAGTCGCTAGTGGTTGGCGGGACAGGTGACAGTTCACCATTTACAATTCACTATTCACGATCTGTATGTGCACAGCGCAAAGCGCTAAGCGCAGAGCGTGGTTTGAACAACGCTCTGCTCTAGGCGCTATGCGGCCGATGAACCATAAACCATAAACCATGAACCACGAACCATGGACCACAAAGGAGTTCCCTTGAAAAAGTCCGCTATAGAACACTTTGTTTCAAAAAGGGCCGGGACGGCGATAAACCGGTTCGGGATGATAAAGGACGGCGATAAGATACTGGTAGGGGTTTCGGGAGGTAAGGATAGCCTGACGCTCTTAAAGGTCCTCAAAGAGAGGCAGCGGTGGGTCCCCGTTAAGTACGCCATCAAGGCGATACATGTTATTTCGGATTATGAGAAAGATCCCGGAGAGAAGAAAATGAAACTTACGTCCTTTTTTGAGGAAATAGGATGCGATCATGTTTTCAAAGAAGTCGCGATATCCGGGAAGAGGAATAAAAGGGGAAGGGAAGACTGTTTTTGGTGCGCGTGGAACAGACGCAAAGCCATCTTCCAGGCCTGCGCCGAGATGGGGTTCGGAAAGGTCGCTTTTGGGCATCATAAGGACGACGTTGTCGAGACCATACTTATGAACATGATATACAACGGAGAGATATCGAGCATGAACCCTGTGCAGCCGCTTTTCGAAGGCGAGGTGACGCTAATAAGACCTTTGGTCCTCGTTGAGGAAAAGGAGATAGCGAAGTATGCCCGTGAAGCCCAACTTCCGGTCATAAGATCTACCTGTCCCAGGAGCGGAGATTCCAGGAGGGCCCTTGTCAAAGACATAGTCAGCCGTCTTTCCAGGGAGAAACAGGATGTGAAAAGCAATATAGTACGGGCTCCTTCGCGCGTCAAAGGCGAGTACATAACGGATATGACCGAGAGGGCATAGAGGGAGAGAAGAGGATCAAGGGTGAAGGATGAAGGAGGCGCTGCATGGAAGCTGGACGCTCCGGCGCAAACATATGACGAGATCCGGAATGACCGAACAAGTCTCCTTGCAAGAAAGGGCAGATTAAAATATAATTACAGTACAAAGGACGCATGCGGGCCGCAAAAAAGGAAGAACATGAAGAAGATAGCGGTGATATATTACTCCAGGAGTGGGAACACTGAACGGATGGCAAAGCTCGTGGCCGAAGGAGCTTCCCTTGAGTCCGATGTCGAGGTGACCGTCTCGAGCGTGAAGGATTTCGCCGTTGAGAAGGCACTCGAATATGACGCTCTTATAATCGGATCTCCGACCTATTACGGTTCGATGGCCGCCGAGATAAAAAGGTTTTTCGATGACAGCGTCAGGTTCCACGGCAGGCTTTCGGGTAAGGTAGGAGCGGCATTTTCATCCGCGGCGAATATAGGCGGCGGGAATGAGACCACCATTATGGATATCCTTTGCGCGATGCTTATCCATGGGATGGTGGTGGCGGGTGATCACGCGGGCGACCATTACGGTCCTGTCTCCATAGGAAGTCCTGACGCGAGAGTGGAAAAACAATGCCGTGCCCTCGGCAGGAAAGTGGCCGCGCTCTCCAGGAAATTATGAACGGCGGTTCCGGGCCACAGGCGCTCCGGATAACTAAAAGGAGATATTTTGAAAAAGACATTCGTTCTCGATACTAACGTGCTTCTTCATAACCCGGATTCTCTGCGTTCATTTGCCGATAATACGGTCATTCTTCCCATAGAGGTCCTCGAAGAACTGGATAAGTTCAAACGGGACCACGACGAAAAGGGAAGGAACGCCAGGGTGGTCATCCGCCTGCTTGACGATATGAGGCAGGAAGGGGAACCGGGAAAGGGTTTTCCGCTCGAGAACGGCGGCACGCTCAAGGTCCTCACGGGGATGGATTACGGTCTCGCCGAAGAAATAGGATTATCAAAGGCCTCGACGGATAACAAGATACTTCTCTCGGCGTTCCTCCTTAAGAAGCAGGGGGAACATGTCATATTCGTTTCCAAGGATATCAACGCGAGGATAAAGGCCGACGCGCTTGGTATCAACAGCGTCGATTTTGAAAAGCAGAAGGTGGATTTTGAGCATCTTTACAGCGGGTGGAGGACGCTTGAGTCTGACCGGAAAAGTATCGATGAATTCTACAGGACGAAAGAATTCAAGGTGGCTGAGGGCGAATTCTACCCCAACGAGTTCTGCCTGATGGTCGACAAGGAGGATCCCAAACATACTTCGATAGGCAGGTATAAGCAGGAGTTCGGCATACTTATGCCGCTTATCTTCAATAAAACACAGGTCATGTCGATCAGGCCCAAGAACAAGGAACAGGCTATGGCCATAGAGCTTTTGCTGAATAACGATATCAGCCTGGTCACGCTGGTCGGTTCGGCCGGAACAGGAAAGACGCTTTTGGCTTTAGCCGCCGGCCTTCAGAAGGTGGTCAAGGATAAGTCTTTTTCGGGGCTTCTCGTGTCGAGGCCTGTTATGCCTCTTGGAAGGGACATCGGATACCTTCCGGGAACGAAGGAAGAAAAGCTCGAGAGCTGGATGGGGCCGATATTCGATAATCTGGACTACATATTCAACCTCGATAAAGGCGACAGGGAGATGAAGGGCAAGACCAGGACAACGATCGATAGCTATATTGAAGAACAGATAATAGAGCTGGAAGCCCTGACGTTCATGAGAGGGCGAAGTATCCCCAACAGGTTCATAATAATCGACGAGGCGCAGAACATGACGCCTCATGAGGTTAAGACCGTGATCAGCAGGGCGGGCAATAACACCAAGATAATACTCACGGGGGACCCGTACCAGATCGATAACCCCTATCTCGATTCTTCCAGCAACGGTCTTACATACTGTGTGGAAAAGATGAAAGGGCAGAGGATGTTCGGGCATATAACCCTTACCAGGAGCGAAAGAAGTCCTTTGGCGTCGCTCGCGGCGGAACTTTTATAACGGACGGATGCCATGAGGATAAATATAAAGCATATAAAAGAGAACGACGTTTTCGAGATCCAATCGGTCGAAAAGAAATTAAGGGCGCATTTCCTGCTCACAAGAGCGGAGCTTAACAGTTTGAGGACCATGCTTGAGAAGGCGCTTCTGGAAAGCAGGAAGAGAAAAGAGGACAGTAAATAGTCCGGCCCGCCCCCGGAAGAACCCGTGCGGCGGGATCAAGGAGGAAGAGATGCACGGAATGCGTTTTAAGACGGCGTTAATAGGCATTGCCGGGATAGTTATTCTCTCAATCCTCTTCTGCCCGGAGATCTACGCGGCCCGAAAGACGTCCGACGGAAAAAGATCCTCAAAAAGTCCATCAAAAACTTCCGGAAAGACCTCATCAACGGACGAAAAAAAGGTGAAGTGGGTGAAATCACCCGACGCTATCCCCGCACTGATAGAGCTTAGTAAGTCCCGCAAAGAGATGGTAGACATCTATAAAGATGAAACCCAGGCATATAAAAAAGTGAAAGCCGCTTATGACGATGGGATGTTAGAAAAAGGCATGGACCGGGAAGAAGCGTCCAGGAAGTTCGGTCCCCCGGTGGTCATAGACGAAGGGGACGGGGGCCTGTCTAAATGGGTTTACAAGCCGTCTTCGGAAAGTTTTTTCTCTAAGGAGAAGATGTACCTGTACTTTGACGCCGAAGGAAAGCTTTCCGACTGGAAAGGGCCGCCGAAGGATAAAGGAAAAGGGAACTTCTAAGAAGACGGTGAGTTCTGTCCCGACGCCTGTTTTTGTGTATTAGTTATTGGTGTGCTGGTTATTGGTGTG
>JAQVSN010000091.1 GCA_028700515.1 Candidatus Omnitrophota bacterium | reverse complement strand
CCGGAGTTAAGTGTCCACCACCTCCGGAGCACTTTCCTTTGATGTGATAATAAAAGTTACCGGGCCGTCATTTACCAGGGAAACTTCCATATGGGCCCCGAACACTCCCTCGGAGACTTCCAAGCCCCTTTCCCTGAGAGCGGCGCTAAGGTCCTTCCACAAGGCCAGTGCCTTCCGCGGTGAAGCCGCTCCGGAAAATCCGGGACGGGTGCCTTTTGACGTATCGGCCAAAAGAGTGAACTGGGGAACATTAAGTACGGCCCCTCCCACAGAAGAGACATCAAGGTTCATCTTCCCTCCGGAGTCTTCGAATATCCTCATCGCGGACAACCGGTCCGCCATTTTGTTCACTGTCCCGTGCGTATCTCCCTCGGCTATCCCCACAAAGAGCAGCATGCCCTTGCCTATGCTTCCGGCCAGCTTATCCGCTACCTCAACACGGGCGCTTTTTACTCTTTGCACGATTATCTTCATATTTCCATCCGAGAGTTCCCGACGGCATCCTGCGGTGACACGCGGTTAACGAGTTCCCCTATCCCCTCCACTTCGACCGTGACTTCGTCGCCCGGGAGCATCGGTCCAACTCCGGGAGGCGTACTGGTAGCGATAACATCCCCCGGCAGAAGCGTCATTATGGAAGAAATGAAACTTACCAGATAAGGTACGTCGAATATAAGTTCCGCGGTCCTTGAATCCTGCATAAGCGAGCCGTTGAGATACGTCCTGACGGCTATATCCGATGGGTCAAGTTCGGTCTCGATCCAGGGACCGATCGGAGCGAAAGTATCGAACGATTTGGACCTGGTCCACTGCCCGTCGGTCTTTTGGATATCCCTGGCGGTAACGTCGTTGAAGCACACATACCCCGCCACATACTCAAGGGCACTCCTGCAAGGAACGCGTTTCGCGGTCTTTCCTATCACAACCCCGAGTTCAGCTTCATAGTCCACTCTTCGGGCGGATGCCGGATACACTATCATATCAAGAGGGCCTATGACCGCGGTCGGAGGTTTCAGGAATATAACAGGTTCGTCCGGTATCTTCATGCCGAGCTCGGAGGCGTGATCACGATAATTCAGGCCGACACATACGATCTTGGAGGGGAGCAGCGGGGCAAGAAGCTTTACTTCCTCGAGGGAAAATGTCCGGCCGGACCTATCTCCTCTTTCCAGAACGCGTCCGTCCGAAAGTACGCCCTCCATGATCTTGTTCTTGTGGCTGAACCTGACGAGCTTCATATCTGGCGCGCTTCCCGGTAATGTCCCTGGTCCATCAGTCCTGGCCTTTGCAGCAAGCGATACTGGACAATTCTATCTTTACGTCTTTAGGCAGTCTGGCCGCCTGGACAACGCTCCGCGCCGGCTTCATATGGCCGGAGAACATCTTCTCATAGACCCCGTTCATGGTGTCAAAGTCAGCGAGGTCCTTCAGAAAAACATCTGTCTTGACCACATCGGCGAGGGTCAACCCGCATGCGGCGAGTATCTTTTCGGTGTTCTTTATCACCTGCGTGGTCTGGATCTCTATCTCCCCGCTGGGTATAGCCCCGGTCGACGGCTCTATCGGAAGCTGTCCCGAAACAAAAACAAAACCGTTCGCCTTAACGGCCTGCGAGTACGGCCCTGCGGCCTTAGGAGCCCCCGGAGCATTCACGATCTGAGGTTTCTTGCAGTTAATATGCACGATCTCAATCCTTTTTGATCTCTATGCTGACACCTTTGTCTATGAGTTGGGTGAAAACGCGGTCTATTACGTTCTTTTCCCCGGTAAGCACGAGATACGCCCACCCGCTCTCGGTGGAGAACGAGGCTTCTACTATCTTCAGCGTTATATCATAATTTTTAATTATGTCGCAGATTATCGGTTCTTCCTTGAGCTCTCCCGGTATGAAAAGCTCCACCTTCACGACTTCTTCCATTCCGCTTCCTTTCTTATTCCGTAAATCCCATATCAAGAAAATTCTTCAGCTTCTTGGCCCTGATCGGATGACGGAGTTTTTTCAGTGCCTTTGCCTCTATCTGCCTGACCCTTTCCCTGGTGACGTTAAAGATCTTTCCAACCTCTTCGAGGGTCCTGGGATAACCGTCCCCTATACCGAAACGGAGCGTAAGGACCTTGCGCTCCCTGTCCGTCAGGGTAGCGAGGACGTCATCCATCTGCTCCTTCAGCATAGCGTAAGCGGTAGCGTTCGCCGGAGAAACAGCCGAGCGGTCCTCTATGAAATCACCGAAACTGGTATCTCCTTCGTCCCCGATAGGGGTCTCGAGCGATATGGGGTGCTGCGCGATCTTTATTATCCCCCTGACCTTATCCACCGGTATCTTCATCGCGTGGGATATCTCCTCGGGAGTAGGCTCACGCCCGTTCTCCTGCACAAGCGACCTGGAGACCCGGACAAGTTTGTTGATAGTCTCGGTCATATGCACCGGTATGCGTATCGTCCTCGACTGGTCGGCGATCGAGCGTGTGATGGCCTGCCTAATCCACCAAGTCGCGTAAGTGCTGAACTTATACCCTCTCTCATACTCGAATTTGTCCACAGCCTTCATAAGGCCCATGTTCCCCTCCTGTATGAGATCAAGAAAGGAAAGCCCTCTATTCGTGTATTTCTTCGCGATGCTCACTACCAGCCTGAGGTTAGCCGCTACCAGCTCTTTTTTTGACTTGGTGTATTCCCTCTCAATGTTCCTGAGCGTCTCAAGGTCCTCGGCGGCCTGGTCGGAAGTCCTTCCCATGGCGCGCAGCAGCTTGCGCATCTCTTTTTCGCAGGCCTTGAGCTCCGCGGAAGGCTTACCCTTCTTAAGTTTCATCACCCTCGAGGAAAGCCTCCGCACCTCTTCGAGCGGGACCAGTATTTCCGAGGCAACCCTCTCCGCCAGGGATATGGTCACCTTAAGCTTGACCAGGAATCCCATGATGGTCTCGGTCTTCGTGGAGAGTCTAACGCGTTTGATCACATCCGCCTTCTGCTTCTTGAGCTTTTCCACATCGGAGTTCGGTTCAACGTCAAGGACATCGACCAGGTTGTATTCACTCGCCAGCGCCTCGTCTATCTCATTGATGATCTTTCCCCGGCCTATCTTTATCCTGATGACCACCTCTTTATATTCCTTCTCGAACCTCTTTATACGTTTAGCCAGTTCCAGTTCTTCGTTCCTGTTAAGAAGTGATATCTGCCCCATCTGCTTGAGGTACATCTTTACAGGGTCGTCTATCTGGACGTATTTCCGGCTCTTAACGCTCTTCTGGTCGCGTTTGACAGCAAGGGGTATGCTCTCCACCTCATCGCCGGACTCGACCACTTTTATGTCGGCGCTGTGAAGAGCGGTCATTACCTCATCTATCTCCTCGGAAGAGGTGACGTCCTCGGGCAGGATATTGTTGAGCTCGTCATAGCTCAAATAACCTTTGTCCTTTCCGGCCCGAATGAGCTTCCTGACTATCGCCGACTTAGAAGAATCCGACTCCTCGGTCTCCTCGGCTTCGTCCACGACCTCATCTTCCGGCGTTTCGTCGGTCTCCGCCGGGCGAGCTGGTTTCTTTTTCTTAGGCATGTCTGTGCGCCCTCTCCTTGTATAGTTTATTTATCCGGTCAGCCAGGTCCCTCACCCCGGCATCATCTCTTGAATCCTGAGCTTCCTTGAGCCTTATCGTAAGTATCTTTATCTCCTCATCGCGGTTCTCTTTACGCACCCGCAGGATACAGTCCTCAAGCACCCTGTCCTTCTCCTCGGTTATATCCGCTTTCGCGAGTCCTTCCATGAATGCCTGTTTCGCCTGCTCATCGCCCTCAAGCCGGCTTGAAAGTTTCGACGCGTTTATATCCCCGTCCCCGGCCGCGTACATCTCCCCCACGGACCGCATCACCCGCTTGACGGCGGGGTCCTTGAACATGCCCAGCCCGAGTTCCCGGTCAAGTTTCTCGAAATATTTCCGTTCGGTGATAGCCATCCCCAGGAGATGCACCTCGCTGGAGCGGTAATTCCTGACGGATCCTTCTATCCTGGCCTCGGAAGCGTAGTGATAGGAATAATCGGGCTTCACCTTGCCTATCTCATAACGCAGCGAAGCCTCATGTATGCCCAGTTTTTCCGCGAGCCGCGTAAGGTAATCCGACCTCACAACGGCGTTCTCCACCCTGGAAATGGTGGGCAGCATCTCGTCGCATATCGTCCCGACGCTTCTGGGACCGAACTTTTTCAAAAGAAGCTCAAGTTTGTAGTCAAGCAGGTCCTTCGCTTTTTCGGCTACCTCCTCGAAAGCCTCCCTGCCGAACTTCCTTACAAAAGTGTCAGGGTCCTCGCCTTTCGGGAGCGCCGCTATCCTCACGCCCATGCCCTTCTCAACGAGGATGTCCAATCCCCTCAGACTGGCCGCTTCGCCGGCCTGATCGGCGTCAAAAATAAGTACCGCCGTGGATGCCTGGCGCTTAAGTATATCGGCCTGCCGCGGCGTGAGGGCCGTGCCCGACGTGGCGACGACGTTCTTAACCCCTTGCTGGAACGGGATCACGACGTCCATATAGCCTTCTACCAGTATCGCGTAGCCTTTTTCCCTGATGCCCCTTTTTGAGAAGTTCAGTCCGTAAAGAACGTTGCTCTTCGAATACACGGGAGTTTCCGGTGAATTGATGTATTTCGGAAGGGCCTTATCCATCACCCGTCCGCCGAAAGCCACGATGTTATCGCGATCGTCGAATATCGGGAAGATCACGCGGTTGCGGAAACGGTCGTAATCGTTCCTGCCCTTATCGCTCTCGATGGAAAGTCCGGCCTTACGGACCATGTCGACCGGGACCTTGCGGCTCTCCAGGTATTTCCTTAACGCCTCCCAATCGTCCAGCGCGTACCCGAGGCGGAAATCGGAAAGGGTCTGGTTCTCTATGCCTCTGGACCTCAGGTAATCAAGCGCGCCCCTGCCTTTTTCGCTTCGGAGGTTGTTCTGAAAGAACGCCGCGGCCAGTTTATTTATCTCATGTATCCGGGAATAAAGCGAAGGCCCTTCGCCCTGCCGGCCGCGCTCAACTGGTATCTCCACACCGGCCCGAAGGGCCAGTTTTCGTACGGCGTCGGGGAACTCGAGGTTCTCGTACTTCATGACGAAATTCAGCACGTTACCGCCTGCGCCGCATCCGAAACAGTGGTATATCTGTTTGTCGGGGCTCACTACAAAAGACGCTGTCTTCTCGTTGTGGAACGGGCAACACGCCTTATGGCTCCTGCCCGCGCGTTTAAGCTGCACGTACTCGGAGATCACCTCAACGATATCTACCCTCTCCAAAATGCGGTCTATTATTTCCTGCGGAATGGTCCCCATTAACCCTTTCTCCTGAAACGCCTGAACCCGGAACACTCAACGATATCCAGCCTGCCCTTCTTCTCCATAGCGTCGAAGACAAGGTTCATGCCGAGATTATCGCTTGATATATGTCCGGCTATAACGTAATTTATGTATTCGGATGAGGCGACCTTGAAAGAGGTCTCCTTGCAATGCATCCCCACTATCGTCTTGACCCCGGAC
>JAQVSN010000090.1 GCA_028700515.1 Candidatus Omnitrophota bacterium | reverse complement strand
CCAGTGATACCAATACTTGGGAATAGTGGAGTTGCTCATCCAGCAGGCCTTCCATGTTAGAAAGATACTGCTGGGCATAGAGTCTGCTCTGCAGTTCTGCAAGCAGAGACTTCTGCAAGGCAAACTTCTGGGCTTGTCGTATCTCCATAAGCTTCTCTGTCATGGCCGATCTCTACCAACTCAAGGGGAGGATAGGAAGGTTCGATAGACAAGCGTATGCATACCTTGTGGTTGATGAGCTCTCAACTCTTACAAGTGACGTGCAGGAAAGGCTTGCCGCCATAAGGAAATATGAGGCTCTTGGATCGGGATTCAAGATCGCCATGAGGGACCTTGAAATGAGGGGAGCGGGTAATCTTTTAGGGGAGCAGCAAAGCGGTTTTATAGATCAGGTGGGATTTGATCTTTACTGCAGACTTCTCCGAGAGGAGATCGAAAGGATGAAAAAAGCTTCGCCTGGATACACTGAAGAGGAGAAAACCGGCCTTATTTGACTTGACGTCCGCCTTAATGATATATGATAATACATAATATGTTTACCGTTAAGAACTTTTTGAGAGGTGTCCTAGCACTGCTTTGTGTCCTTGCCGTGCAGCACTCATTTACCGGATGTTCCCGATCCTCATCCCAGGAGAAGGTAGTTGTTGCCATAGGCGCCGCTAAGATAACTATCGACGACCTTATCGATAGGATCTCCAACCTTCCTCTTAAGTACCGTGAGGTCATAAAAAAGAGGCGCGAAGAATATCTTGACGAGCTCATTAATGATACCCTGCTTTATCAGGAAGCCTTGAGAGGCAAATTAGACCGTGAAGATGATGTTAAAAAGACCATAGAGGAGGCTCGCAAAAAGATATTGATTGCCAGACTCCTGAAAGGGAGGGTAGATGATACTATAAATATCAGCGAGGAGGATATCCAGGGTTATTATCAGATGAACAAAGAAAAGTTCATGACCCCGGAAGTGCTCCGAGTATCACATATACTTGTAGCTACTAAGGACGAGGCTGATAGGATACATTTGGAGCTCATGGCCGGAGCGGTTTTTGAGGAGACAGCACGGGCCAGGTCCATCGACCCCACTGCACAGAGAGGCGGCGATGTAGGATATTTCCCCGTGGGACAGCTTATGCCCGAATTCGAAGGAGCCTGCAGGCCTCTTGGTATAGGAGAGATAAGCGCTCCGGTCAAAACGGCACTGGGGTTCCATATAATCAAGCTTACGGATAGACGATCTCCTCAGGCAAGGCCGCTTGACGATGTCAGGGACAACATCAAAGCGGAGCTCAGGTCGGCCCGCAGGCAGGCGATATTTAATGAGCTTATAGCGGATCTAAGAAATAAGACCAATATACGAGTGGATAATGAGGCGCTTGGAAGGGCCGTAGAACAGGCGACCACTGAGAGCCCGGATGAGAATAAAAAATAAGGTATGCAGTTGTTGTGCAAATAAAGGGGGACTTTAAATGATCAAGAGTTTTTCCGGAAAGGTGTTTGCCGCTCTGATGGCGGGGATGCTGCTTTTTGCGGCCGAAGACGCCCGTTCAGCGGAGACGGTGGATAAAGTATTGGTCGTTGTTAACGAAGAGTTGGTTACACAGCGTGAATTCGACAGGGTATTCGGCCCCATCAAAGAGGCCTATGAGAAAAATTTCGAAGGTGAAGAACTTGCGCAGCGGATCGAAGAGGCCCGCGTGGGAGTCCTCGACCAGCTTGTTGATGCCAAGCTTGTAGTAAGTCTTGCAAAGAAAAACAACGTCAAGATCGATGATGACGAGCTTAAGAAGAGGATAGACACAGTTAAGGCATACTATCCTTCCGAGGAGGATTTTCTGAAGGCCCTTAGCGACAAGGGGACAAATCTCACTGAGTTCGAGAGGGAGATAAAGGACCAGATGCTGGCGCAGGAATATGTAAATAAAGAAGTTTCCTCGAAGATAAACGTTACCCCCGGCGAGATCTCCGAACTCTATGAGAAGAATAAGGACAGACTTGTGGCCCCCGTGAGAGTTCAGCTTAAGGGGATACTCGTGAGAAAAGGAGAAGGAATAGACACCGAGGCCGCGAAGAAAAAGATCAGCGATATTGAGACCGAATTGCAGGGTGGAGCCGATTTCGCGGCGGTCGCAAGAGAGAAAGATGAGGGGCCATATGCCGCGGAAGGCGGGGAAATAGGTTTTGTGGTTCCGGGACAGATGATCCCGGAAATAGACCAGGTGGTTTTCAAAATGTCGCCAGGTCAGACCTCGCCGATAATAGAGACTGCTATTGGATACCATATTTTCAAGGTCGAAGACAAGCAGGAAGCCCGGCCCATGGAACTTTCAGAAGTTGAGGAATTCCTCAGAATGCAGATCTTCCGCAAAAAGTTCGAGGAAACCTTGATAAAGTGGATAGAGGAAAAAAAGAAGAATGCCTTCATCTCATACAAATAAGACCCGGTTGGTGCTCACCATGGGTGACCCGGCCGGGATCGGTCCGGAGATCATAATGAGATCACTTGCGAACCTCTCGAAAGAGAGGTTCGCCGCTTTTACCGTAGTAGGTGACGGTCCGGTACTTATGGAAGCCGCAGATCGTTTCTTTAAAGGTGGAGAATTCGAAGTAGTCGATCCCGGAGGAAAGCTCCCCGGATGCGTCCCCGGAAAACCAACTCAGGAGGGAGCCCGTAAGGCTCTTGCGAGCATAGATGAAGCGGTCAGGATACTGAAGAGGCTTGATACACCTTTAAAGGCCCTTGTTACCGCCCCTGTCAGCAAGGAGATGATAGCCGGGGTCAAGCCGGGGTTCATTGGCCACACAGAGCATCTTATGAAAGCGTTCTCCTCCGCGAGAGTGACAATGGTCCTTACCGGGGAACATTTTAGTGTAGTTCCCGTGACAAGGCATATACCTTTAAAGGAAGTGGCCAACAGCTTATCCGGAACGGACATACTGGAAACTATAGCGCAGGTAGTTGAGGGCCGCATGACAATATCGGGGAAGAAAGATCCGAGAATAGGTGTTGCTGCTCTTAACCCCCATGGAGGAGAGGGCGGAAAGATAGGAAGGGAAGAGATAGATGTTATATCGCCGGCGATAGAGGAGGCCAGGGCCATGTATCCCTTGATAGAAGGTCCGGTACCTGCAGATATAGTTTTCTACAAGGCCATGAGGAAATATTATGACATCGTCATCGCCATGTACCATGACCAGGGCCTTGGACCGTTCAAAATGGTGGACTTCTCGAGCGGAGTGAATATGACGCTTGGGCTCGGATGCGTACGCACCTCACCCGACCATGGAACGGCCTTTGATATAGCGGGAAAAGGAATGGCTTCATCTGGATCGATGGAAAAGGCCATTCTTGCGGCCGCAAGGGCCGCTAGTCCAACCTATTTCGGAATCTCAAGATGAACCTTTCCGATCTCAAAGAGATATGGCTCGAGAACAGCTTCCGGCCCGAAAAATCGCTTGGGCAAAACTTCCTGGTCGATAACAACATACGCGATAAACTCATTAATGCTTATGCCCCTAAGAATAACGAAACGGTAGTCGAGATAGGCCCCGGTTTCGGTATGATGACCTTTAGGACAGCCTCAGTGTGCAGACGCGTTATAGCGGTGGAGAAGGACAGTCGAATATGCGGGATAATGGAGCCGCTTTTCATCGGGGGAGGGAATATAACGCTTTTGAACAAGGATATATTGGAGGTAGATATTGCAGCGCTCGCTCCCCCCGGAGAGAAGATGAAAGTCATCGGTAATATCCCGTATTGCATCTCGACGCCGATCATTGACGCATTGATATCCTCAAGACGATCTGTCGCATCGGCATATCTAGTGATGCAGGATGAATTGGTCGACCGTATCGTTTCGCCTCCGGGCTCAAGGGAACACGGGTCGATAAGCTGTTTTGTCCAGTATTTCACAAAAGCGAAGAAGGCTTTCCGGATATCCCGTAACTGTTTTTTTCCGCGCCCGGCGGTGGATTCTTCTCTTTTAGCGCTTGAATTCCTTCCGGAACCCTCGGTAAAGGTCAGTGACGAAAAACTTTTTTTTACCGTGATAAGGAGAGCATATTCTGAGAGGCGTAAACGTGTTATAAACCCTCTTTCGGCCGGGGGATTTCTGGGCATGGACAAAAAAGACTGGGAACGGATATTTACAAATTGCCGCGTGGACCCATTGGCAAGGGCGGAAGACCTGACCCTTGAAGAGTTCGCGAGGATATCCGACGCGGCGGCCGATCTTTCGCGCGGCTAAATATCACCCAAAAAGCGCGCTGTGCCGGTTCCGTAAGAAAGTTTATGAACAGGCGGAAATATCGAATACCTCCTTCTCTGGGCTGTCCCCGACAAAGTTGATTTTTTTTACTTGTTGTGATAAGTTAACAAAAACAACTGGAATGTGCGATGTTATATTATTAATTAAATAATAGGGACGAACACGATGGATAATTCCGGGAAAACGATATCGGACGATATGATGAGGCATGTAGCGGCGCTTTCTCGTCTTCATCTGGAAGAAAACAAGGTGGAAGCGTTCCGGACACAGATCAGCAGGATACTCGATTACGTCGCCCAGCTCGAGGAGGTTGACACGGAAGGGGTGCAGCCTACGAGCCACGTTCTTTCATCGATGAAGAATGTGTTCCGGGAGGATGAAACGAAGGACTCACTTCCTCCAGATGCGGCGCTCGCGAACGCCCCCGAACGGCAGAATGATCTTTTCCGCGTTCCTAAGGTCATAAAGGATGCCTGAGATGGAAGACATTTTTTCAAGCGTAAGTGATTACAAAAAGTGGCTGGAAAACCGTGGTGGATCTTTTGTCGAGACCGCCGGCTACATTATGAAGAGGGCGGAAGACCTTGACTCCGATATCCGCGCGTTCTGCAGACTCGATACCGACAAAGTCAAAGAAAGGGCCGGCAGGATATCCTTGGACGGATCATTGAAACTGGGTGGAGTTCCAATCGCGATAAAGGACAATATCTGCCTGAGGGGAGAGCTTACGACCTGTGCATCACGGATACTGGAGAACTTTAGACCTCCGTACAGTGCGACAGTTGTGGAAAAACTCGAGAACGAAGGGGCTTTACTGATCCCGGGAGCGAATATGGACGAGTTCGCTTTTGGATCAAGCTGCGAGACATCCTGTTATGGCCCGACCAGGAACCCATGGGACACCACGAGGATCCCCGGAGGGTCGAGCGGAGGTGCGGCTGCCGCGGTTGCCGCAGGAGAAGTGGCTGCCTCTATAGGCTCTGATACAGGAGGCTCGATCAGACAGCCGGCGGCTCTTTGCGGAGTAGTAGGCCTCAAACCGACATACGGCAGGGTATCGCGTTATGGCCTCATCGCTTTTGCCTCAAGTCTCGACCAGATCGGCCCGATCACGAGGACTGTTAAGGACTCCGCGAGGATGCTCGAGGTCATGGCTGGGTATGATCCAAAGGATTCCACATCGGTCGACAGGCCAGTACCTCAATATACAGAAAGCCTTTCCGGCAAGGTGAAAGGGCTGCGGATAGGGATACCCCGGGAATATTT
>JAQVSN010000013.1 GCA_028700515.1 Candidatus Omnitrophota bacterium | reverse complement strand
CTGACTTTTATGAAAGAGGCGTATTTCTTTATCATTTCAACGTCCCTGTCCACCTCTGTGTCAAAATCGGCTTTCACCTTGAACATTTTCCGGAAATCCTCATCATATTTGTAAAGTACGTGGTAAAGCCAGGGCGGGCCTACCATTATTATCTTAATGTCAGCCGGTATAGGCCTGGGTTTGAGGCTTGTAGTCGATATGAGCCTGAATTGCTCGTTTATATCTTCTACCTTGATCTCCTTATTGCGTATGACCCTTTTCAGCGCGTCCCATGCCATGAAGTTAGCGAGTACATCCATGGCCTGAAGCACCAGATAACCTCCGTTGGCCTTATGAAGCGCTCCGGGGGCTATCATAGTGAAGTCTGTCGTCATCGAACCGAAGTGAGAGGCATACTCTATCCTTCCTATGAGGTTATAATATGTCGGATTAGGCTCCTTAATGACAGGTGCTCCCTTGGAATGCCTGTGGTCCACCAGAAGGTTGACCTGGTACTTTAAAAAAGCGTTCTTCTTGGGAGGCGCCTTTACTCCAAAAAGGGCCGGTCCGGATTCATCCTCATCTTCTTTGAATATTTCGAGGTTGCTTATGACATCTTCCTGTATGTGGTTGAGATGCTGCACCACATCCTCGAATTCCCTGTATTTGAACCGAAGTTCGTCAATGATATGTTTTACGGAAAAAAGGGCGACCTCTTTTTCGAGTTCCTTGATCTTTCCTTTTGCGGTCTTTTCCAGTGAACGGACGTCGGCCAGTACCTGCTCTATCTTTATGTGAAGCTCATGTTTCTTCTTCTCGATCCTCGTCTTCTCTTCTTCCGGAAGAGCGTCATAATCTTCCGGGCTCATGGGGTCGTCCCCGCTCCTCGGAACAAGTATTACGCCTGTAGCCGATTGTTTAAGGACGAATCCTTCCTCAAAGGCCTTGTTCTCGACCTCTTCCAGCGTAGCGTCCCGTTTCTGTTTATATTCTTTCAGCAGGTCATGTTTTCTGGTCTCGTAATCTTCGCTCTCAAAAGCCTTGGGTATCTCCAGTTTAAGCTCCCCTACAAGTTCTTCCATGTCTTTTTTGAACATTATCCCTCTGCCCGCCGGGAGCATTATGGCTATGGGCTCGTCCTCATGGATGAAGTTGAAAACATACAACCAGTCTTCGGGGCTGTCCTGTCCGGCAGCGACTTCATTGACGGATATTGCTATCTGGGTATTCCTTCCGGTCCCGGGAGCGCCGCAAACGAATATATTGTATCCATCGGATTTAACGTTCAACCCGAACTCTATAGCGTTAACTCCCCTCTGCTGGTGTATTGGCTCCCTTTCGAACTCGTGGTCCTCAGTAGTCTTGAACGGGAAGACGGACGGATCACACACCTTCCTAAGATCCCCTGCCCTGAGTTCCCTCATGAGAACAGCTCCTCTCTTTTTATCCCTATTCGGATACAGGGAATGATCATACTTCTAGAATTTCATAAGAACATCTATGAACGGATCGTTGAACCTTCGGGAGGCCTTCCTGTAGCTGCGCGCAAGGGTAAGGACAAAAATTCCCGACATTATCAAAACGACAGCTGCTATCAGCGAAAGAAGCGGCGGGAATAAAGCGATCATCACGCCGCATATAATAAGAAGCACCCCCAGTATCATAAGCCCCCTCCTCATCCGATAAGTTATCGACCGATAGTATGAACAATACCCTATAGGTACCCGCAAGTCAAGAAAACGGGTTTTGCCCGTTCTTTTTCAAGCCTGGGGCATCAACCCCCAAGGACCCTGAATATTCCCAAACAAAGAGGCATGGTAATGATCGCCGCGAGATGAGTGTAAAATATCACGCTTGAAAGAAATTCGTTGTCGGCTCCGGTAAAGCTTCCTACAACTACCATAGACACGGCGGTGGGAAGCATCGCCTGCAGAAAAAGAAAGAACTTCAGGTCAGGCGCCATATTGACCATAAGGAGTATCGGCATAACAAGCGCGGGAAGGACCAGGAGTTTAACGATTGTCGTTACGGCCACCGGCCCCGGATCCTTCGGGCGGAACGCCTTGTACCTGTTGAGGAACGCTCCCAGCACGAACATTGCCATGGGGAAAGCCGCTTGTCCGAGTTGTCCTACGGGATCCATCATCACGGCAGGAAGGCTGTTATTACCGAATATGGCCACCCAGGATACCGAAAAAAAAGTGGCAAGGACCGGTACGTTAAAGAACTTTGAGACCGTAAAGTCGCTTCTGAGACGACCCGACAAAAAAAGCGGGACGATCGACCACATGATGAGGTCGAATCCGAACACAAAAAGGATCACATAGACAAGGAGACGGGCCTGGGCTTCCCCCGCAAAAGCGAAAGCTATAAGGTTCATGGGAAGGTATCCGCAGTTCTGAAAGCCTGAGGCGCACATAAGCTCCCTCGGCGACGAAAACCCCTTCAGTACCCTCAATACGACCCACCCTAAAAGCATCCCGGCTAACGCGTAAGCCATCGCGGAGAGAGGCAAAGCCCACCAGTAAGGTATTTCCTTAAAATCGAGGTTCGTTATGGTCTTTGAAACTATCAGCGCCGGGAAAAGGAGCCTTACCAGCACCTTACTCATCATATCAACGAACTCTCCGTTTATGAGCTTAAGCTGGTAGAAAAGGTATCCCGTCAGGGCCAAAAGAGAAAGTTTGGCCATGGCTAAGAGTATAGTGATAAAGGAGAAGTCTATTTGCATGATCGAACCGCACCGGCCGGCGTATAAGTGCCGCCAGGCCCTCTCAAACTCCCGGCTTGCCCAGGAGCTTGAACATCTTCTTCTTATACGCCTCAACCCCGGGTTGGTCGAACGGGTTCACTCCGAGAATATAACCCGAAACGGCCGCGGCCTTCTCAAAAAAATAGAAAAGCTGCCCCAGCGATCGGGGGGATATATTATCGACAATAACGCTCGAATTCGGGACTCCGCCCTCAAAATGGGCTTCGGCAACCGCCTGATAAGCTTTGAAATTTATAGCCCCTTCACTCTTGCCTGAAAGATAATTAAGGTTATCCAGATCGTCATCGCTCTGGGGTATCACAAAGTCCCTGTCCTCTTTCTCGGCAATGAGGAATGTCTCGAAGATATTCCTCTCTCCATCCTGTATGAGCTGGCCTATGGAATGGAGGTCCGTCGTAAAATCGCAGGCAGCCGGAAAGATACCCTTACCTCCCTTTCCTTCGCTTTCCCCGAAAAGCTGTTTCCACCACTCCGCCAGATAATGGAACCGTCCGTCAAAATTTGACAAGATCTCGATCTTCTTGCCCTTCCTGAGGAGAAGGTTCCGCAAAGCCGCGTACATGTAACAGGGGTTAGCCTCGAGGTCCATGGAGAACGACCTTTCCCTGGCACTTGCAGCCCCCCCCAGAAGTTCCCTTATGTCTATCCCCGCGCAAGCTATCGGTAAAAGCCCTACGGGAGTAAGCACCGAAAACCTTCCTCCCACATCATCGGGTATGACGAGGGTCTTATATCCTCTCTTGTCGGCAAGTTCTTTGAGAGTACCTTTAGCGGCGTCAGTTGTGCATACGATCCTTTTTGCCGCGTTCTCTTTTCCGTATTTTTTCTCTACAAAAGCCTCTATTATCCTGAAAGCTATTGCCGGTTCCGTGGTCCCTCCGGACTTGGATATGACGTTCACCGTGACTTCTTTATCCTTGAGCGACATCAGGAGTCCGTTCAAATATGACGCTGAAAGATTGTGCCCCGCAAAAAAAACCTTCCTTCCCACGAATTCGGGGGTAAGCATCTCTATAGCGGCTTTGGCCCCGAGATAAGACCCTCCTATACCTACGACTATCACCGCGTCGGAAATGGCCCTCATATGCGCGGCAGTTTCTTCTATTTCCCGCACCAGACACTCGCATGTGCCCGTGGGAAGGTCCATCCATCCAAGATAACCATTCCCCGGACCATTCTTTTTCTCGAGCATGAAATGCGCCTTTTCAACATCAGGCATTATCTCTTTGATCTCTGCCGGCTTAACGAACCCTTTCATGTAACGGGTATCAAGACTCAGGTCTTTACTCATTGACTACCCCCTTTATCATCCTCCCAGGAGGCCTTGCTCTTGCCCCCGAGTTTCCTGAAAACATTATAATACCCGGAGATCTTGGCCGAAAAATGCATGGGCCTGGTCATGTCGGAATCGGTGACCTTGACCCTGTTAAGCTCAAAAACATCCTTATTGGACCGGGACCGCCCCCGGTTGGTGGATAAGGCCCCTTCATAGCCTGCCTCTATAACGGCCTTCTTCGAGTCTTCATTGAAGGCTCCTGCCGGATAACAAAAGAATCTCGCCGGACTTCCCAGGTTGGCTTCAATATCCCTGCGGGGACCTTCAACTTCGCCCAGAAGCTCTTCTTTGTCCTTGATGTCCGGCAGATAGGCATGGTTCCTCGTGTGCGCTCCGAAATCTATCCCCCCTTTTGCCATGACCCTGGCCTGGTCCCAGGTCAGATACCCTTTGTCCCGGGATATCTGCGCCGTGGGAAGGAAAATGGTCGCGGACATACCGCGTTTGTATAGCACCGGGAACGCGTTAATGTAATTATCTTCGTACCCATCGTCAAAAGTTATCACTACCGCACGGGGCCTGAAACTGATACCGCTTTTCACGTCCTTTACAAGGTCCTCCAATGTCATGACGCTGAACCCTTTTTCATCTAGAAAGGCCATCTGGCGCGAGAAATTGGCGGGACTTACAAAAAGTGAGCTCGAGCCGTCATCCCGGACGCCGTGGTACATAAGTATCGGTGTGCACCTGTTGGGCCTCACGTAAATAAAGAACACAGCCGAAACAAGGACCGCTGCCGCGATCAAAGCGGCCCCGAACAGTTTGGCGAAAAGCGCCGGTGTGTTCCTTTTGGGAGTTTTCTTCATCGTCCTCCTATAAACACAAACCCCTGCCCGCACCAGATGACCGGCTGCAGGAGGGGTTGGTGTTCGCACTCATCCTTTTCTCCCCCGGATACCGGGGGCTTGCTCGTGTAAGATCACGACACTGATATTGCCGAAACCGGACACTGTTCGGCCGCGCTTCTGGCGTCCGCGGCCTGGGCCTCCGGAATGTCCGCCATCTTCACTACCGCTACGTCCCCGCTCATCTCATACACATCCGGGGCGATCTGCGCGCAAAGACCGCAACCGATACAAGTGTTACCATCTACTACTGCCTTCATGCTCTGACTCCTCTCGTTGATTTTTTCTGTATTGTATCAGGTCATTAGCCGGGGGTCAAGGGCGGAAAGGGCGTGATCCATGAACTTAACGCCTGTTAATTCTTACACGTCCCAGATCGCCCAGCTGCCCCCTCCCAGTAGAACTATGGGTATCGAGGAAGCTATGATAAGCACGTAATGCTCTATCTCTCCTGAACGCATGAGTATACCGTAAGATATGTTCGCCTTCCACAAAAGCACCCCGATAAGGAACACAACTGCCAAAGCCGCCCATCTGGACATGATCCCGAAGATCAGGAAAACCCCGCTGGCGAACTCCATAGAGGCCCATATTACGGCAATGATCTCCGGGTTCGGAAAACCGAACCCTTCCATCATTTTAGCCGTCCCCTCTATCCCTATCCCGTCGAACATGCCAAAAAGCTTTTGAGAACCGTGGACTACAAATATCGCTCCCAGCACCGCCCTCAAGAGCAGCATGGAAAAATTGAACATATTCTCTTTTTTCATCACACCTCCAACTAACGTTCTCTCCAAAGCGGCCGCCGCCAATGGAAATGATCCGTAACTTTAGCCCGTCTATTGTTCAATTCTAACCCAATAATCAAAAAACTGGAAGAAAAACTGAAAAGTCGGAAGCGGTAAATACGTCATATATGTTATGGGAGACAACGCATGTTGAAAAACCTGATAAAGGGGCTCAGCAACCTTATAACGCCGCGGTACTGTCCGGTCTGCGGAAAAAAGGCCTCAAGAGAGGACATCCCGCTCTGCCGCGCATGCGGGGATGTTATTTCCTCCCTGGAGACGCCCGCGAACTTAGTCTTGCCTCCTCTCGATATAATATGGTCTTGTCTTCCTTATGAGGGAGCGGTAAGGGAGTGCATAAAAGGCCTCAAGTACCGGAAGGACCTCTCCCTCGTACCGATGCTGGAGAGCGTGATCAAAAAGACCATCCTGAAACGGCCTCTCTTTGTAGAAGCCCCCTGTGTGGTGGTCCCGGTGCCTTCCCACTTCCTGCGCCGCATGACACGAGGTATCGACCACGCGGAACTGATCGCCGGCGCTATAGCAAGATCTTTCGGCGTGCCTCTTCTCCGGAGAGCCCTTCTCAAAATACGCGCCACAGGGCCGCAAACACGCCTGCACCGAAGGGAAAGGCTCGATAATCTCAGGAACGCTTTCAGGGTCTCGGACAAAACCGCTCTTCGGGGAAAACATATATTGCTGGCCGATGACGTTGTGACCACCGGGGCAACTCTTTCTGCGTGCGCTGATGAGCTCATCAGGAACGGAGCCCTAAGCGTGACCGGCATCACACTGGCGCGTTCTATGAGGGTTTAAGGAAAAGTACGTCCGAGGGGCCGTTCGTGTCAGCTTTTTCTGTTGATATAGTACGCGCCGATGCCCACGAAGATGATCTGACTTATGCTTACTGAGACCCACGGAGAGAGCACTCCGCCTTTGCCGAGGGCGATCGAGAGAGCCATTACAGGCAGATACAGCATGGCAACGGTCATTCCTCTGGCCATTCCGACAAGCGCGTTAGCTCTTCCGGTCTCGATGCTGAAAGGTATCCCGACGAGTACAAGCACCAGAGCGGTAAATGGGAACGTTAGTTTATTAAAAAGATCAACTTTGAGTCTTATGGCGGTAACGGGGGATCTCCCCTTGAAGGCTTCGATGTACTTTTCCAGGCCTTTGAAACTCATATATTTCGGGTCCCACTGGTTCATGACAAAATCCTTGGGCTTCTCCCTGATAGAGATAACAGCCCTTTTCTCCGAGATCGGATCTCCAATGAAGTCACCGTCGGGGGTCAGTTTGAACGTAAGCACGTCTTCCCCGACCCACTCGTTATGGGACCACTTCACCAGGCGGGCGCTTATCTTTTCCGTTATTACGCGGTCATTATCATGCTTGTGTATTATTACGTTATCGAGCACCTTTGGACCGGGCCTGTACCCTTTAGCGAATATCATCTGGTCTCCCCCGCCATAAACAGCAATATTCTTTATTTCGCCGCCTTTGGAGGACGAGGTCTCAAGCTCGTTATGCCTTATACTATTGGCCTTTTCCATTGTCACCGGGACAAGTTTGTCGTTCACGATAAAGGTCGCCAGACAAAGCACCACGGTAGCGAACACTACGGGCTTTACGAGTTTCCAAAGGCTGAGACCGCTGGTGATTATCGCGGTCATCTCATGGTTCTTGCTGAGGGAATTAAAAACATAAACACCGCTCAGAAGACAAGCGAAGGGCACCATATTGACCAGGGCGAACGGCGCGAGATATAGATAGAAAGCCAATATGCTCTTTATCGGAATGTTGTTCTTGAATATATCGTCAAGAAAACCAAGGATATCCCCTATTATCCCCAGGACCACAAGAAGGGCCGCGCACATAAAAAAGGCCGCGATGTAATCCCTCACTATATATCGTTCCAGTATCCTCATTTTTCATCATATCCGGGATACTCCCGGATCCGGTATCACCTTTTCATCATGCGGAAAAAAAGTGTCATGCCCATACATGACAAAATAATGTTCGCCGACCAGACGCCCGCCCAGGCCGGCATTATACCCTGTATCGACAAGGCTATTCCGCTCAGCATTATCCCCCAGTAGACCAAAAAAAGGGTCATCGCCATGCCGAAACCTATCACTTTTTCACGCCGGTGCGTGCTTATGGCCAAAGGGATCCCTACCAATATGAAAACAAGGTTCGAGAAGGCCAGGGCAAGTTTCTTGTGCAGTTCTACTCTTAGAGGGGTGACGTTAACACCGCTTTTCCCCATCGAGTCTATATCTACCGAAAGCTCCCGGATGCTTTTCTCCCTGGGTTTCTTCTGTATGCTGTCCGCGTCCATTCCGCCATCAAGATCCAGCGTCATGAAATATTCCTTGAACGAGAGTTTGTAGAATTCCTCGGGCTTTTCGGGAGTGATCTCGTCAGCCGTGCCGTTCTCCAGCTTAAGCCTCACGCTGTCGCTTTCCGGAAGGGATATTATCTCTCCCCTGGCGGCCACGATACTCCGCGTGGGTTTATCTCCCTCCTGCGGCTCGTATATCCTCACATCCTCGAGCTTGTTCCCGTTTATGGCGTGTATGAAGACTATGTAGTTCTTGAACCCCTTTATAAAAACCCCCGGCTCAAGCATCGCCGAAGGATGTTTTATCCCCACGGTCTTGACCAGTTTCCTGGCGTTGTATTCCGCCTCGGGAAGGAGTCTGTCATTAAGAGGTACACTCGCAAGACTTATCATGAAACCGCAGATCACGACCGGGACTACAAGCGTCAGGACACTTACTCCGCTGGTCCTTAAAGCGGTTATCTCGTTATCGCCCGAGAGTCTGCCAAATCCAAGGAGCACGGCGGCAAGGACTGATATCGGTATTGTAAAAATAAGTACGTACGGCAGGAACAGGAGAAATATCTTTACGACCTGTATGACTTCAACCCCTTTGTTCACGACCATATCCATGGTCTGCATGATATTTCCGGCGGCAAGGATAAAAGTGGTTACCAGAAGAGAAGCCGTCAGCGGCCCACCCAGCTCTTTCAAAAGGTACTTGTCTATTATGCGCATCTTATCTCCGCAGGGAGCCGTTTCGGATATCAGGAAAGTTCTTTTATTATCCTGTACAACTCGGCATGAAGTTTCCTGTCCTTGTCTCTTTCGAAGCATGCCTTTTCGTAAGGCACCAGAACCAGTTCTCTTCTCTGTATGGACACCGTAACCCCGGAATGGCCTTTAAGAAGCGCGGCAACGGCATAGCCCCCCATACATGTAGCCAGGACCCTGTCGGAGGCATCGGGCGACCCTCCCCGTTGGATATGCCCGAGAACTATGGGCCTCACATCAAGCCCGGTAAGCCTGCCTATCTCTTCAGAGATAACGATCGCGGAACCGGCACCTTCGGATACTACTATTATCCAGCTTCTTTTACCCCTTGCCCTCGCCTCGGTTATTTCTTTGGTCAATTTGGCGTAATCTATCTCCATCCCCGGAAAAAGTACTTCCTCCGCGCCTCCGGCCAATCCTGACATGACGGCTATGTAAGGCTCCTGCCGCCCCATTACCTCGATGACGTATATTCTTTCCATGCTGCTTACCGTATCACGTATCTTGTCTATCGCATCCAGCACTGTATCCACTGAAGTACTGCATCCCACGGTATAGTCGGTATACCCAAGGTCGTTGTCTATGGTCCCCGGTACACCGACATTCCTGATACCCCATTCCTTGTCAAGGATGTTGGCCCCCTGGAACGAACCATTGCCGCCTATGACCACCAAACCGTCAATACCGTTCTCTTTTATGGTCTTTACAGCTTTCTCCTGGCCCGCCCGCGTTTCGAACTCTTTGGATCGGGCGGTCTTCAGTATCGTCCCGCCGCGCCCTATTATATTGCTCACGCTCCTCGAATTGAGAGGCATTGTTTCTCCGTTTATAAGACCCTCATAGCCCCGGAGTATCCCCAACACCTCAACCCCTTCCCGCGTGGCCTTCCGGACAACACTGCGTATGGCCGCGTTCATACCGGGGGCGTCCCCTCCGGACGTAAGCACTCCGATCTTCCTCATATTAACAGCTCCTTCCTCACAAAAGATGTCAATAACGATAATGTTCGGATTTGTAGGGACCGTTCAAGGGTACTCCGATATAGTCGGCCTGGACCTTTGAAAGTTTTGTAAGCCTTACCCCTATCTTATTAAGGTGCAGTTTGGCTACCTCTTCATCGAGTCTTTTGGAAAGTCTGTAAACACCCGGTTTATAAGTATTACGGTTCGCCCAAAGGTCCATCTGGGCCATTGCCTGGTTGGTGAACGAGTTCGACATTACAAAAGAAGGGTGTCCTTTGGCGCATCCGAGGTTCACAAGCCGCCCCTCGGCAAGGAGATATATCTCTTTCCCGTCCGGAAAAACATATTTATCTACCTGCGGTTTTATATTCACTTTCCTGACGCCCCGGATCCTGGACAATTCCGACATCTGTATCTCGTTATCAAAGTGCCCTATGTTGCAGACTATAGCCTGGTCCTTCATGCGCCTCATATGCGCGGATGTTATAACGTCCTTATTCCCCGTCGCCGTAACGTAAATATCCGCCTCACCGAGGGTATCCTCAACGCGCGCGACCTCGAACCCTTCCATCGCGGCCTGTAGAGCGCATATGGGATCTATTTCTGTAACTATAACTCTCGCCCCCTGCCCCCTCAATGAATGGGCCGACCCCTTACCGACATCACCGTATCCGCAAACAACGGCCACCTTGCCCGCTATCATAACATCGGTGGCTCGTTTTATCCCGTCCAGGAGTGATTCCCTGCATCCGTATAGATTATCAAATTTCGATTTGGTGACGGAATCGTTCACGTTGATCGCCGGAACAATGAGGTCTCCGTTATCCATCATCCTATAGAGGCGGTTAACCCCGGTCGTGGTCTCCTCGGATACCCCTTTCCAATCACGCGCCATCTTTGCCCATTTTCCGGGCGATCTCCTGAGAATTTTCTTAAGAAGTTTGAGAAGTTCCTTCTCGTCCTGGCCGGACGCTTTCTTATTGAGAACGCGCGGGTCTTTCTCGGCCCTTATACCAAGATGCATGATAAGTGTCGCGTCACCTCCGTCATCGACTATAAGGTTCGGCCCCTTGCCTCCGGGAAAAGAAAGCGCCATCTCGGTGCACCACCAGTATTCTTCAAGGGTCTCCCCCTTCCAGGCGAATACAGGCACCCCTTTCTTCGCGATGTAAGCCGCCGCCTGGTCCTGCGTGGAAAAGATGTTACAGCTCGCCCATCTTACGTCCGCGCCGAGTTCAAGGAGCGTATCTATGAGGACCGCTGTTTGGATCGTCATATGCAGCGACCCCATTATTCTCGCGCCTTTAAGAGGCTTTTTCTTCCCATATTTTTCCCTTACCGCCATAAGCCCCGGCATCTCCTTTTCGGCCATTGCTACTTCGCGCCTGCCAAGCTCCGCCAGCCTTATGTCCTTCACCCTGTATTCTTTAGTCATCTCACTCCTTTAACATATAACTTCTATCAGACATCTGATACATGATGTTTGATGTCTGCGATTATTTCGCCTTCTTCTTTAACTTCTCCGCCATATCTATCTCTTCCCAGGTAAATCCTTCCTCGTTCCTACCAAAATGGCCGTATGCGGCTGTTTTTTTGTAGATCGGTCTTCTCAGCCGGAGTTTCTCGATGATACCCTTCGGGGTCAGATCGAAGTTCTCTCTTATAAGTTTTACTATTTTCGGTTCGGATATCTTACCCGTGCCGAAAGTATTTACCATTACACTGACCGGCTCAGGGATCCCTATGGCGTAGGCTATCTGGACTTCGCACTTTGAAGCCAATCCCGAAGCCACAACGTTCTTCGCCACATACCTTGCCATATAGGAGGCCGACCTGTCCACCTTTGTCGGATCCTTTCCGGAGAAGGCCCCGCCGCCATGACTGCCCACACCACCATACGTATCCACTATTATCTTTCTGCCTGTCACCCCTGTATCCCCCATCGGCCCCCCCACCTCGAACCTCCCGGTGGGATTTATGAATATCTTGGTGTTCTCATCCATGTATTTTTTGGGAACAACGGCTTCAATAACATGTTTCTTTAAGTCCCTCGCAAGTTTCTTCATTTCCACCTTGTGGTCATGATGCGCGCTCAATACCACAGCCTCCACCCTCTTAGGCATACCGTTGATATACTCTATCGTGACCTGGCTCTTCCCGTCTGGCCTCAGGTAATCGAGTATCCGGTCTTTCCTCACCTTCGAAAGCCTTTTAGTGAGAGAATGTGCCATCATTATCGGCATGGGCATAAGCTCCTTCGTTTCATCGCTGGCGTAACCGAACATCATTCCCTGGTCCCCAGCCCCGCCGACATCTACTCCCATGGCGATGTCGGGAGACTGTGCCTGGATAGACGTCATGACCCCGCAAGTAAGGTAATCGAACCCGTAATTCGCGTGGGTATAGCCTATCTCCTTAATGGTCCTTCTTACCACTTTGGGAATATCCACATAACACGAGGTCGTTATCTCACCGGCGACAACCACAAGTCCGGTGGTAACAAGCGTTTCGCAGGCTACACGTCCCGTGGGGTCCTCTTTGAATATTTCATCCAGTATGGCGTCCGATATCTGGTCGCAAACCTTGTCGGGATGCCCTTCCGTGACGCTTTCGGAAGAAAAAAAATACTTTTCGTTCATCTTTTCTCCTTGCTTAATATTTTTATTTACGCTTTGGATGCTCTCGAGCATCCCCTTATTCACTATTTTTCCAGTTCTCTCGACCTGTACTCCACATCGGCTTTTTCCAGGGAATCCTTGTCCCCTATATCGTACCATCCCTCCGTAAAAACGAACCCATAAACGTTCCCTTTTTCGGAAAGCCATTTCACGAAATTCCCGGGCGCATCTTTCACCAGTCCTGTCCTGGAATATTCCTCCAGCATCTTTATGTCGTCCTTTGGAAGGAAGTATATTCCCGTAGAAGCAAGCGTGCTTTTGGGATTGGCCGGTTTTTCCTCGAAACCCGTTATTTTTCCGTCTCCGTCGACGGCGACTATGCCGTATTTCTGCGCAAGTTTCGGATCTTTAACATCATAAAGCGCGACGCTGAAACTCTTTTTAGCTCCGGCGAAACCGATAAAATCGGGCATGCTGAACTCGAAGAGATTGTCTCCCGCCATTATGAGGACATCATCCTCGGGTTTTTCCTTTTTCATCACAAGATTAATATCCCCTATGGCCCCCAACCTCTCTTCGTTGGTCCTGGTCATATCGTTCACGACCTTTATGTTCATATTGAACATACGCCCCCTGACCCATTTGACCAGCATGTCATAGAATTTGTCGTTCGTCACTATGTATGCTTCGTCGCAAGTCCCGATACTTTCGACCTTCCTGAGCAGTCTTTCCAATATCGCCTGCCCCGCCACTTTCACTAGAGGTTTAGGTCTGTCAAGGGTAAGAGGATAGAGCCGTGTGCCATATCCCGCGGCAAGTATTAAAGCTTTCATTTCCGGTTTCCTTCCTGTTCTATGTGCACATTTTCCCGTATCAGGCAAGGTCCTCAGCCAGATCGGGCACCATTTCTAAAAGTTTGGCTCTCGAGAATTCAAGTATTTCCCTGCCCGTATTGAACTTGAGGGCCTTCTCGGCTATCTCGCGGGCGTCAAAATAATTCACCGACCGCACTATCTTCTTGATCTCGGGAACGGCTATCGGCGAAGTGCTGAATTCATCCAGCCCCAGCCCCATCAGTATCAGCGTCAGGGAAATATCCCCTGCCATCTCTCCGCACATCGCCACTGGTATCCCCTCATTGTGCCCGTTCTGTATCACCATACGAACAAGCTCCAATACCGCCGGATGGGTCGGCTCATAGAGATAGGCTATCTTTTCATTGACCCTGTCGACGGCAAGTGAATACTGTATAAGGTCATTCGTCCCTATACTGAAGAAATCAGCCTCTTTAGCGAGTATGTTGCTGGTTATCGCGGCCGAAGGAACCTCTATCATGGCCCCGACCTCGATATCCTCATTAAAAGGTTTACCTTCTTTCCGGAGCTCTTTTTTGACATCCTCCAAAAGCTCATTAGCCTGCCGGAATTCAGTGACCCCGGATATCATCGGATACATCATTTTCAGGTTACCATAGACCGAAGCCCTCATTATAGCCCTTAACTGCGACTTGAAAATATCGGGTCTGGCCAGACAGAACCTTATAGCGCGCCATCCAAGGAAAGGGTTCATTTCTCTGGGGACATCAAGCTGTGAGAGGAATTTATCTCCGCCGAGATCCAAGGTCCTCACGACAACAGACTGCGGCTTTATCCTCTGGGCAACGGACTTATAAGCGTTGAATTGTTCCTCCTCGCTGGGAAGGTCCTTCCTGTTCATGTAAAAGTACTCTGTTCTGTAAAGCCCTATCCCTTCGGCGCCATGCGACACTACACTCGCTACGTCCTCGGGTAATTCGATATTTCCCGCTACACCTACCTTTTTCCCGTCGAGCGTCTCGCTGGGCAGGCTCCTTATCTCTATCAGTCCTTTTTCAAGAGCTTCATATTTTTTCTTTTCTTTTTCATACTTTTCCACCAGTTTCCCGGACGGGTTAACTATGACCACGCCGTGAAGCCCGTCCAGTATGACCCTGTCCCCGTTCTTCACAGCGTCGGTAATAGACTCAAGCCCCACCACCGCCGGTATTTCCAGGGATTTTGCCATGATAGCCGTGTGGCTCGTCCTTCCGCCTATATCGGTGGCAAAACCAAGAACCCTGCCTTTATGCATCATAGCCGTGTCCGACGGCGAGAGGTCATACGCGATTATTATGGACTTTTCATCCAGGGACTCCATGCTTCTTTCTTCTATACCCGTAAGGTTCCGCAGTATCCTCTTGCCAACGTCTGTTATGTCTGCTATGCGGTCCCTTAAATATTCGTCTTTTGCCTCCGCTAATACACCTACGTACTTATCGAGGACCTCCGCGAAAACAGACTCGATATTCTTCTTTTTTTTCGAAAGTCGTGTTATGACCTCTTTGACCAGGACGCTGTCCTCCAGGACCAGAAGGTGCGCGCTGAATATTTTCCCGTGCTCAACCCCCATTTCGCGGGATATCTTCTTCTCGATGGCAAGAATGTCTTTTCGGGTCTTGGCAAGCGCATCTTTGAACCTCGATATCTCCGCGGGAATGCCCGCCTCGGTTATTTCGCGCGATGTGGGAAGGACGTTCTCGGTACCGAAAACATGCGCTGTCCCGATAGCTATCCCCGGGGCGGCAGGAATGCCTTTAAGTTGGACCTGTTTTCCATTCCCCGCAAGCTTGTCCTTGTTATCCTTTTTTTTCTCTTTCATGTTCACCTTCCGGTGTTATGCTATATCCAGTTCAATTTCCTGAGAAAGCACTTCGGAAAGCTCGTTGACCGCCTGTTCGGCGTCTTCACCCACAGCCTCTACGACTATCCTGGCTCCCCTCTCCGCGGCAAGCATCAGGATACCCATTATGGATTTCCCATTCACTTTCTGGTCATCCTTCTCTATCATTATGTCGCTTTCGAACTTGTTGGCCAACTGCACAAAAACCGCCGCAGGCCTGGCATGAAGGCCTGTCCTGTTCTTAACTACCACTTCTCTTCTTGCTGTCATGTCCTTCCCGATCCCATTTCTATTGTTATCCCATTATTCATGAGGGCCCCCTTACCCTGGGAAGGTCCTCCTTTGACAACTACCGATATGCCCTGGAACGTCCTGGACAACCCGGCCTCTGTTTCATTGACCGTAAAGACCGGATAAGTAAGAATCTCGTGCCGTTCTTCAAAGGTCATCTTGACAGCTATTCCGGAATGCCTGCACTCGATCCGGATACTGTCGCCTCTTAAAACCCTTGGACCACCGATCATAGTGTCGTCCCAAAGAGAAAAATTAAATTCAACCGCGTGATCAAGTACGGCTTTGCCGGCATATCCTTCCAGAACTTGTGTCATACGTATCCCGGCGCTTGCCCTCTCCATGCTTATCGTTTTCTTTACACTAATATCGAAGGACCTTCCGGGGCGCGAAAAGATCTTATCTCTCCGGGAAAGTCTCATTTCCGGCGTCCCGGCCGCATCGTTCAGGGAGTATGTATAGGCTCCGTCGAGAAACCTCGCGTTCCCTCCCCGCCCGCGGGGCATATCTTCAAGCCTGAGCGGGCCCGCGGAAATGTGTGTCAGGAACGAATATCTTCTGTGGGCGTCTACCGCAAGTTCCCTGGAAAGCCCCCGATCCTTTATCCCCAGGACATAATGCACATCCGCGTAATCCCCTCTGAATATAGCTTTTCGCGCTTCCCTTATCCTGCCGTAACTGGATCTTTTTAGTTTGTCATGATATCCTTCGGGGATACGGGACAAATTATTCATCAGGTTCACACAAGCGCGGCGGTCATCAAACTCGGTAATGGCCCCGCCTCTTCCGGGAGACAAAAAAATATCCACATTGTCGTTCCTGAACAGGATCTCTCTCTCCTCCTGCCGGGAAGACCTTTCCAATACCCGGACAAACCCTTTCCGGCCATCACAGGGTGGATCCTCGAGAAGATTCTCCGCCGTAATAAGATGCCTGTAAACACCTGCCCTCAGATGAGGAAGGTAAACACCTCCGAACGTACCATGCCAATAAGCGCAATTGGCCTGGGCTTTGAAAACTTCCCGCCTGGCATCAAGTATCAGTTCCGGGGCTAAAGAAGGAACCCGTCCGTCCATCGCTTCCTTTACAAGTGTGCTGACGGATGTCATCCTCGCGTGCATTCTTCCGGATTCAGGATACTTACTTAAAAAATTCCTGAAGTCACCGCCGCTCCATTCCATCATCTCGGCATAACTCGACGAAGGCACCTCTCCTACACACCGGTGTGCGCAACCGTCAAGGACCTCAGAGTAGGTTGCCGTCGTCAGCCATGAAGAGTTTTCCGACAATCTTTCAAAGAACTGCCTGAGCCATCCCTTTTTATGGACCCACCAAAAAGTATAAGGCCACACTCCGAATTTTTCGCCATCGTCGGCAAAAAAGAAACATTTCCGTTCGAGCACCGGATCGGACGAAAGCCCCCTTATGTGCTCTATGGTCACTTCCGGAGCCTTGAACGGCATATAGTATCTCAGTCTCGTGTGAGACGGGAAAAGGATGATCTTCCCGTGGCCGGAATCATGACAGCACGGCGAATGAGCCTCTTCCTCCCCGTAACCCGCGCGTAATATATGATAGTCGTCAACTATCGTATATTCGGCCCCGGCCTTCTTTAGCGTTCCGGCAAGGAACGGTTCCCATACCTTTTCAGCCAACCACACACCCCGGGTCTTACACCCGAATAATCTCCGGATGAGCCCGTCGTTCATCTTGATCTGCTCAAGTCTGTCAGTTTCCGGGATCATCGACATCACCGGCTCGTAACATCCTCCGCCGATGATCTCGACCTGTCCGCGGGCTATCAGAACGGACATCCTGCTTATGTACTCCGGATGCTCTTTCTCTATCCACTCAAGGACGCTTCCCGAAAAATGGAAAGCCCCTTTTACCCCGGCAAACTCCTCGAACTTTTCAAGAAGCGGGAGATACGCACCGGAATAGGCGTGTTCAAACTCCCACCCAAAATTGTCCACCGGCTGGTGGCAATGGAACGCCATGGCGAACACGGCGCCTTTATTCTCCCCGATCACTTTCTACCGTACTCGGTTATTATGTTCATTATCGCATCGCTCAGGCTTTCAGGATCATGCCTGACAAATTCTTTAATGCTGGCTATCCTGGCCTTAACGAGTTTGACACGGTTATTCTTGAACCACGCTTCATCGCTCTCGTCAAGTTTCACGGGGAACTTTCCCTCACCCATGTACCTTTCATAGAGGTCTTTGGGTATCCTGGAAACATTGGCTATACAATGGTTGACCACGCCGTCGCGCGTGTGCCTGATTATAGCGTTGACATGTTCTTTCACGGACAGGTCATCTGTTTCACCGGGCTCGGTCATCACGTTACAAACATATATCTTGGCCGCTTTCGACCGGGATACCTCTTCCTGTATCCCCTCTATGAGCAGATTCGGCATAACGCTGGTATAAAGGCTTCCCGGCCCCAACACGATCGCGTCAGCTTCTTTTATGGCTTCGACTGACTCCTGTGTAGCCTTGCAATCCGCCGGGATAAGGCTCAAATTCTCAATATGGCTGCCGCTGGTTTCTCTTATATGGCACTCACCTTCGATCTCCCGCCCGTCCCGTCTTATAGCTTTTAGTTTTACTTTTTCAAGAGTAGCAGGGTACACATTCCCTCTTATTGCCAGGACCTTGCTCGATTCCTTTATCGCCTTGGCGAAGTCACCGGTGACCTGTGATAAAGCCGTAATAAAAAGGTTCCCGAAACTATGTCCCTCAAGACCGGCCCCCTCCTTGAAACGGAACTGAAAAAGCGCGCCCAGCAGGTCTTCGGAATCCGAAAGAGCTACAAGGCAGTTACGTATATCTCCGGGCGGCAGGACCCCGAATTCCTCGCGGAGCCTTCCCGACGAGCCCCCGTCATCGGCAACCGTAACTATGGCAGTGAGGTTCCCCGTCTTGTGTTTGAGTCCCGTCAGCAGAGTAGAAAGCCCCGTACCTCCTCCGATAACGACTATTTTCGGACCTTTCTCCAGTATCCTCTTCTCGAAGATCCTGTCAACGAGCGCGTCTTCACCTCTATCCGGCATGAGGACCGTCATAAAAGACCTTAATATCCTCTTGACCGCTACTATTATCAACATTATCCCGAATACTATTATCAGGCCCGCGATGGCCCGGTTCTCCGAGTTTCGCTCGGAAAGCACCATTACGAACCCCATGGATATCATCAGTATCCCGAAGACGGAAAGCGATATCCATCTTTTGATCAACATCCCGGGGTAAAGCCATTTGAGTTTTTTCATTCCATGCTCCGTTGGCCGGCCGAGCCGACTATCGGCTTTTTTGTTCTTCGTCCTTGATTATCTTGTACGCTTCCTGGGCTGTAGAAGAATGTCTCAGCCTGTCCCGAACGAATTTGTCGTCAAGAAGCTTTGATATCTTGGCCAGTGCCATAAGATGAGGCCCGGGCGTTTCTCCGGGAGCGATCAGCATGAAAAATATGTATGTAGGCTCCCCGTCCAGAGATTTAAAATCTATCCCTTCTCTGCACACGCCGAATGCCGCTACCATATCTTTCATCTTTGGACACTTGGCATGGGGTATCGCTACACCCTTGCCGATGCCGGTAGACCCCATGATCTCCCGTTCCTTTATGCGTTTAAGCACATCGGTTCTTTCGGTCTTTTTGATCTTACCGGAAGAGACAAGTAGATCCGCCAATTCGGATAACATCTCCTCTTTGTTCCGGGCTTTAAGACTGACTGATACGGCGCTCTGGCAAAGGATGTCAATTATCTTCATTTTCCCTCTCTTGATTTTATATGGTTCCGACGGAAACTGCTGATAGAACCGCTGACAAATGTCCCGCGTAAAATGACACAACGGATTCGTTCCTGAACCGGACGGTCCGGCATGATCGTAAGGAAGGTATAGAAAAGTCCAATATCATGGCTGTTTTACCTGAGGGGGCATCTCAAAAACACTCCACCCGCATATCCGGAGATCTTCCCGGCCCTCTTGAACAAAGGCCGGGTCAGTCGGACCCGGCCCTGTAAGCCCCCCCTTACGGAGAGAAAGTGGAGCGGGTGAGCGGGCTCGAACCGCCGACAATCACGTTGGCAACGTGATGCTCTACCACCTGAGCTACACCCGCCCGTCCGGCAGGGATCTCTCCCGGACTATAAGTAACTATCGCCCCTTTAACTTAATGGAACCGCCATAAAGCGATCTCCATTGCGGAGCGCTATAAAAATTGGTACCCGCACAAGGACTCGAACCTTGGACCAACTGATTAAGAGTCAGCTGCTCTACCGACTGAGCTATGCGGGCGCTGACGGAGCGTATTATATCATGACCACAAAAAAATCTGCAAGGATATTTATCGCGCCATTAATATTAATTATTACAGCCCCGTTACTCCGTAATGCATCTTTCAGAAACTGTGTTTCTTCACAAAATCCACGACATCATCAAGTTTTGCTTCAGCCATGGATATACATGTATCGGCACATCCGTAATAAAGCCTTATGTTCGGTCCATCCACTACCGCGGAACTCGGGAACACAACGTTGGGAACATCCCCCACCCTCTCATACATTTCCGTAGGAGCCAAAAGATAGTCGCTCGTACGATAAAGGACCTTCCATGGCTCATCGATATCGAGAAGAGCCCCTCCGGCGTAATAGAGGTATCCGTTGCAACTCGTCCACACTCCGTGGTATATCAGGAGCCATCCCTCCTCGGTTTCTATAGGCGCCGGACCCGGCCCTATCTTGGTGGACTGCCAGCCGCTCGGCACGGTCCCGAAAACAAAACGATGCTTACCCCAGTGGATCAGGTCGGGGCTGGTGGAATAGAACATATCACCGAAAGGCGTATGCCCCCTGTCACTCGGCCTGTGAAGTATGGCGTATTTATCATCGATCTTGCGCGGGAATATCACGCAATTCCTGTTCGCCGGAGGCATAGGGTTCTCCATGCGCTTAAAATCCTTGAAATCCTTTGTCGTCGCGAGTCCGATGCATGGTCCCTGGGGAGAGTCGATGCACCAGGTGAAATAAAACGTCCCGTCGATCTCGGTGAGACGCGGATCATAGGTCCTGTATTTCGTCTCAAGGTAGGGATCATTGACATCCATCCTGATGACTTCGGGATCAATATCCCATTTTATCCCGTCCTTGCTGAACCCCAAGTGCATGGTAAAATTCATATCGATCTCATCCACGCGGAATATGCCGGCATAGCCTTTACCGAACTTGACTATCGCGCTGTTATGTATGCTGTTGGCGCGAGGTACCGCCGAAGCGGTTATGATAGGATTACTCTTGTATCTCTTGAAGACCGTTTCATTCGCCATTTTCATGACTCCCTGGTTTTACGCCCATCCCCATCATTATCCGGACACCCGGCGTAGACGGGACGATCAGCCCCTACTTTTAGCATGAATGATAATAAAAATCAACGTAAAAATAATGTTTCAAAAACACCGCTTACCCTGTTTTTTTAAACAGGGCTCCTTTTCACACCTGTAACAGATCTCGTTCTTCAATATTCCTCCCGAGAAGAATTCCGACAGGTTCCCCAACGTTGTATCGGCTATATTCCTAAGCGCCTCCGATGTGAAAAACCCCTGATGGGATGTGATCAGTACGTTCGGGAACGTCATGAGCCTGGCCAGCACATCATCGGCTATAAAAGATGACGAGAGATCCTCGAAAAAGTATTCGCTCTCCTCCTCGTATACGTCAAGCCCCGCATATCCTACTTTCCCCTGTTTGAGACCGGAAATAAGGGCTTTTGTGTCAATAAGCTTTCCCCTGCCGGTGTTTATTATCATAACTCCTTTTTTCATGGCTGCAATGGCCCCGGCGTTTATCATGTGCTCCGTATCCTTGTTGAGCGGACAATGAAGGGAAATTATGTCAGCGCGGGCATACAACTCCTCAAGCGCGACATACTTCGCTCCGGCCCCGGAGGCAAGATCCTTATCCGGATGAAGATCATATGCCAAAACCTCCATCCCCAAACCCTCAAGTATCCCGGCAAGCACCCTGCCTATTCGGCCCGTTCCGATTATACCGGCGGTCTTTCCCCGCATGTCAAAACCAAGAAGCCCTGAGATCGAAAAATTATTGTCCCTTACACGGTAATACGCCCGGTGTGTTTTCCTGTTGAGAGCCATCATGAGCGCCAGAGCGTGTTCGGCCACGGCATAAGGCGAGTATTCGGGGACCCTCACCACGTTAATGTTACCGTAAACAGCCTTAAGATCAACGTTGTTATATCCCGCGCACCTCAGGGCGATGATCTTGATACCGTACGAACTTAAAGTTTCAGACACGCTGGCGTTTATCCGATCGTTCACGAAAGCGCAAACGGCATCATAACCTCTGGCAAGCATTGCCGTATCCGGCACCAGGCGGTCTTCGAAGTATTTTATCGAGAACCCATGCGTCTTATTAGCGGCGTCAAAATACTCCCTGTCATATTTTTTCGCGTCAAAGAACGCTATCTTTTTTGCGCCAGACATTTTACCCCCCCAAAGATCATCTATCGTCGTGCGCCGTGCGTGTCATAGTTCAGAGATCCGTTATTGCATTGTTGCGTTTATTGAGTTATTGGGTTGCTCCTGTTTGCATTCTTGGTATGTTCATATATTGGTGTATTTGTGTATAGGCATACTGG
>JAQVSN010000089.1 GCA_028700515.1 Candidatus Omnitrophota bacterium | reverse complement strand
TGCCGATAGTCTATCGACAGAGAGCCGGAGAGAGATCGAAACTTACGATCGGGACTCTCGCGTCATGCGTCGCGGATGTAGTCAGGCTCAGGATCTCAAAAGGGAAATGATACTGGTAGCGGCCGTTTCCAATTTTGTGATCTTCCCTTTGGGGAATTGTATGGACGGGCCACTGGCAGACCGAACCTTCATGTATATCAATGAAATATCCCCCTAAAATATCTGTATTCGGGAGCTTGAGGACATTCCAGACACTGGCTGTTACGGGCCTGGTCCTTATCCTGATAGCCCTATTTTTCAGAGGTTTTAGCGAACAAAAGGGGCCGGAGGTCAGAGTGCTTTTGTCGGGGGATAAAACAGAATTGTCTGTTTTAGCCCCAGAGGGGTGTGATGTATACGACATGGAGACATCCGAACATATCAAAAAGAACTTAAAAATATTAAGACCCTTACGAGTGGCCGCCTCGGCGCGTGGAATAGTTTTCGGGGAGACACTTATAAGATCCCGGGAAATAAGGATCGTCCCTAGAGGCGGTGGGGCTATACGACTGGACGGGAAGGAATACAGGGGGACTATACAAATATACCTCGAAAGAGGAACTTTAAGTGCCGTTAACCACGTCAGATTGGAGTATTACCTTAAAGGTGTTTTGCCTCGCGAGGTCAACCAATACTGGCCCTTTGAGACGCTGAAGGCCCAGGCCATAGCGTCGAGGAGCTTTGCCGTATACAGGCTCACACGTTCCGGGGGAGAAGAATATGATCTTTCCGCGGATACCTATTCACAGGTATACGGAGGAAAGAGCGTCGAGAGGTGGAGGACTGACCGGGCAGTAGAGGCAACCCGGGGACAGGTCCTTGTTTATAAAGGCAGGGTTTTTCCGGCATATTTCCATTCATGTTGCGGCGGGCATACCGAGGATATCGAAAAAGTCTGGGGTACGAGGATGGATCCGCTCGAAGGAGTAAAATGTCCCTGGTGCAGGTGGTCTCCGCACTTTAGATGGCAGACGGTCATACCCGGGGAGAAGATGTCGGAGAAAATGAGCGTCGCCGCTCGAGGGATCTCACGGGTCGATGATATCAAGGCCGGGAAGAGGGATCCTTCGGGAAGACTGGAAAGCGTAGAAGTCCTTTCCGGCGGAAAATGGCTGAAGTTCAATACCAGTGATTTTAGAAAGATAGCCGGACCATCCGTCATGAAGAGCGCCAATTTCAGGATAAAAAAGAGGCGGGATCGTTTCCTTTTCTCAGGGTCAGGGTGGGGGCACGGGGTGGGGATGTGCCAGTGGGGAGCTTTCGCCCAAGGGCTTGTATGGCGGAGGGCGGAGAGCATCCTCCGGTTCTATTATCCAGGAACGAGGATAGGAAAACTAAGAGATGCAGGCAGGTATGACAGGGGTAAAACCTTCGCGATCAGCGAATAAGCCTGAAATGAAAGGATGAATGTGGAACTTTCGGATTTTCAATATGATCTTCCGCTCGAACTTATTGCCCAGAAACCACTCAATAAAAGGGATTCCTCCAGGCTCATGGTACTGGAAAGGGGAAATGGTGGGGTATCCCACAGGGTTTTCTCGGACATTACGCAATATCTCAGGGAAGGAGATTGTCTGGTAGTTAACGATACCAGGGTCATACCGGTAAGACTTTTCGGTAACCGCGGTTCCGGCGGCAGGGTGGAGATCTTTCTTCTTGATACTACAGGTTCTCCTTACAAGGCACTGGTGAAACCATCGGCGAGGATCAAGGAAGGTGAAATTGTCCACCTTGAGGGCGGCGGGAAAGCCACTGTTCTGGGAAGATCCAGTACAGGAAGATCCGTCGTGTTCGACCGCCCGATAGAGGCAGTCCTGGAAAAAGGACATGTGCCCCTTCCCCCGTACATAAACAGGCCGGATTCAGGTTCCGACAGGAATGATTACCAGACGGTTTACGCGGCCAGGAATGGGGCTACGGCTTCACCGACGGCTGGACTCCATTTCACCGATGAACTCCTTTCGCGCATACGGGATATGGGCGTCATTATGGTCTCGGTTACCCTTCATACGAGTTATGGGACATTCGCCCCGGTGAAGGTGAACAACATAATGGACCATGTCATGCACTTTGAGCATTATGAGATACAGGAAGAAGCGGCGGATACGATCAACCGGTCAAGAAAGGCGGGGGGCAGGGTCTTTGCGGTGGGGACCACCTCTACGAGGGTTCTTGAAACGGTTGCTGGGGATGATGGTCTGGTAAGGGCGTCTAAAGGGGAAACAAACCTCTTTATTTATCCAAGTTATAAGTTTAAAATAACTAGTAGTATTATAACCAATTTCCATCTTCCGGGATCGACTTTACTGATGCTAGTAAGCGCTTTTGCCGGAAGAGACTTTATTCTTGGAGCTTATCGTTCCGCGGTTGAAAAGGGGTACAGATTCTTTTCGTACGGGGACGCTATGTTGATACTTTAACAGCCCTGAAACATTGGAGAGACGATGCAGGAAGTTGGAAAAATAAAAGTTCTTTTGGTAGGCGGCGGCGGTCTGGGTACCGAGCTTATTTCTTTGCTTTCACAAAGCGGGACACTGGAACTGGTTGGGGTCGTTGACAGGGACATGAACGCTCCTGGGGCGGTCATCGCTAAAAAGAGGGGGATACCGGTATACTCAGACCATCGAAACGCGATATCTGCAGGCAGATTTGACAAGATCATATGCGCTTTGCCGTCGGAGGAACTTCGGGAAGAGATACTTCGATCAAAGCCCGAGAACGTGGAGCTGGTAGACGGGAGCAAGATGAGCTTTTTAAGGAATTTTCTAGTGGAAATGTCTGTAGTCCAGGAAAAGCTTGTAGCCAGCGAGGAACTCTACCGGGGACTGTTCAATCACGCGGCGGACCTTATAATCGTTGTGGATAACTATGGGAGATTTCTTGACGCTAATGATGAGTTTATCCGGGAGTGCGGATACACAAGAGAAGAGATGTTAGGGAAGAGTGTTCTGACATCTGGGATCGTAACGGCCGAGTCTTCCGCCAAAATAGCTTTTCACCTTGCTAAAGTTTCCTCCGGTATGGACATACCTACATTCGAGGTGGAAGGCGTGAGAAAATCAGGAGAGATAATCGACTATGAGCTCAGGGCCGTGCCGATCAGAAAAGAAGGACGGATAACCGGCATCCAGGCGATATTGAGGAATATCACAGAGAGGAAGAAGACCGAAGAGACCCTGGTAAGGATAAAACTACAGCAGGAGGCCATTCTCAACAACATACCGGATATGGCCTGGCTAAAAGATAAGGAAGGACGTTTCGTCGCTGTGAACGAATCCTTCGGTAAAGCCTGTGGTCGTACGCCCGAAGACCTTTCAGGAAAGACGGACATGGATGTTTGGCCCCTAGAGCTGGCTGAGAAGTACGCGGCCGACGATAAAGATGTGGTAAGGACACGAAAACGCAAACGTGTTGAAGAGCCTTTTGAGGACCTCCATGCCGGAAGAAGGACGATCGAGACCATCAAAACCCCTGTTTTGAACGAGAAAGGAGAAATCGTAGGCACCACCGGTATAGCAAGAGACGTGACAGAACGGAAAGTCCTTGAGGAACAGCTTGTAAGGTCCGAGGTCCTTTACCGGACCATTTTCGAAAATACGGGTACAGCTATGGTGCTGGCGCGTGAGGACATGACCATAATCAGGGTCAATAATGAGTTTGAGAAATTGAGCGGTTACAAAGCCGAGGAATGTGAGAATGGCATGAAGGTGGCTGATTTCATACACGAACAGGACCTTGATAAGATAAACGAGATGACCTGGCTTAAGAAGGTCTCTCCCGAAACATCGCCCAAAGGATTCGAGCTTCGTTTTGTTGATAAAAAAGGCAGCGCGCGAGAAACCGTTATCACAATAGCGTCAATACCCGGCCCGGGTGACCTCGTCGTGTCCATACAGGATATATCCGAACTCAAACGGAATGAATACCAGCTTACGAAACAGAAAGAACTTCTGGATAACGCCAACAAGGTCCTCGAGCACAAGCTCCATGAACTTGAGGAAGCGATAGGACACATAAAAAAGCTCGAAGGGCTTGTCCCGATCTGCGCGAACTGCAAGAAGATGAGACTTGGAGGGAAAGACCCGAAAGATCCCGCATCCTGGGTAGCGCTTGAAAAATTCCTTACTGAAAGGACCGAAGCCAGTTTTACGCACGGCCTTTGCCCCGATTGTATCAAGAGGCTTTATGGGGCTCACCTAGGCTTGAAAAAAGATAAATAGGGGTTTTCCCCGGGAAAGAGCTCGATATGGATGACGACAAAAGGACTAAAGAGGAACTTCTCGAAGAGATAGAAGCCCTCAAGGATGAGGTGGATAAGTTCCGTTTGATCGAGACCATTTTTCGCCAGATAGAAAGGGAGCTCAGGATAAAGAACAAGGCTATCAGCTCTTCGATAAACCCGATAATCTTTTGTGACCTTGAGGGGAAGATCAACTACGTTAATGCCGCTTTTCTCGAGGCATGGGGATATTCATATGACAGCGAGATATTTGGTGCGAACGTTCTGGAACTTTTTTTCAAGGATCAGGCGCGGGATGAACTTGAGAGGATCATCTCTGATCACGGATCCTGGCAGGGGGCCCTTTCCGCCAAAAAGAAAGGAGGAGAAGGTTTTTTTGTCCAGGGAGCGCTGGCACCCATAAAGGATGACGAGGGTAATGAGGTCTGTATCATGGCGTCATTCACCGATATAAGCCTTATCAAGGAGAAGGAACGGAACCTGCTGGAGGCCAAGGACTTTCTGAACAGCCTGATAAACGCCATTCCAGAGCCTGTTTTCGTCAAAGATGAGGAACATAAATGGGTGCTCCTTAATGACGAGGTCTGCGAGCGGATCGGCAGGTCCAGAGAAGAACTTATAGGGAAAAGCGACTATGATATTTTTCCTAAAGAACAGGCGGATATCTTTTGGGAAAAAGACGATCAGGTATTTCGCGAGGGGGGTACGCTGGTCAACGAAGAAACCATTGTATTTGATGGGAAGGACAGGATCATTTCCACGGTCAAGACGCTTTGCGAGGATGATGTGACCGGCCGGAAGATCATAATAGGAACGATACGCGATATAACCGAAGAAAAGCTTTTAGAGAACCTGCTTAAAGAGAGCGAGAAAAGGTACCGCGCCCTTGTCGAGGGTGTTAACCAGCCTATAGCGAGGCTCAAGGAAGATGGTACGGTGCTTTTCCTTAATAATTTTGCCGCGTTGGAACTCGGCGGAAAACCGGATGACTTTACGGGGAGGAATATTTTGGAGCTTTTCCCCGAAGAGCCTGCGCGGAGATATGTTTCCCGGGTGAAAGAGACCATCGCCGCCGGACATAGGATGGTTTCTGAAGGGGAGACCACGCTCAAGGGGGAAAGTCGTTTTTACCAGGCCGTAATGCAGCCCCTCTCCGACGATACGGGGCACGCCGATTCTGTCCTGGTCATTGTGACGGATGTCACGGATAAGAAAGCCGCTGAATTCGCGCTCAAAGAGCAACTGCATTTTTTACGGCAGCTTATAGACTCCATACCGGTGCCGGTCTTCTATAAGGACCTTAACGGGACCTATCTGGATTGTAACGCCGCATTTG
>JAQVSN010000088.1 GCA_028700515.1 Candidatus Omnitrophota bacterium | reverse complement strand
AAAAAGTGCTTGAAGGACTGGATCTTACCATCAGGACGGGAGAGTCCATTGTCATAATCGGACGGTCCGGATGCGGTAAGAGCGTACTACTTAAACATATTATAGGTCTTTTACGCCCCGACCTGGGATCTATAGAGATAGATGGTGTCGATATTACCAAGATCAGTACAAAAGAACTTAACAAGATCAGGACGGATTTCGGAATGCTTTTCCAGGGGGCGGCCCTCTTTGATTCCCTTACGGTCCTCGAGAACGTCGGATTCCAGCTTTTTGAGTACACGAGATCCTCCATCGATGAAATCAAGCAAAGGGTCGCGGAGTGTCTTAAGCTGGTTGGGCTGTCGAACCTGGAAAACATCAAACCGGCGGCGCTTTCGGGCGGTATGAAGAAAAGAGTAGGTCTTGCCAGGGCCATATGCATGTCTCCCAAGGTCATTCTTTTTGATGAGCCGACCACGGGCCTCGACCCGATAATGGCGGATAAGATCAATGAGCTGATAAGGCACCTTCATGAGACGCTGGGGGTTACATCCATAACGGTGACGCATGACATGAAGAGCGCTTACAGGATAGCCGACAGGATAGCGATGCTCTACGACCGAAAGATCATCGCTGACGGAACTCCTGACGAAATAAGGAATTCGGATGATCCCGTGGTGAGGCAGTTCATCGGCGGGGAGGCAAAAGGGCCAATAAAGATATGACAGCCTTCGATCATGGAGGCTTAACATGAAAAGGAGCGGGGTCCATGTACAGGGACGAAAAACTTGAAGTTAAGGTCGGGATCTTTATCGGTGTCGGTATGTTCCTGATGTTCCTTATCGTTTTCTCGATCAAGGATTTTTATATCTTCGAGAAAGGGTATAACATCAAGGTGGTTTTTGACTATGTTAACGGCATAGGGACCGATTCGCCGGTAAGGCTAGCCGGAGTGCACGTAGGAGAGGTCAAGGATGTGGGGATCTACTACGACAGCGAGGCGGAACAGACACGCGTAAAACTTGACGTGTGGATAAGGGAGAACGTAAAGATCGAAAAGGACTCTATAGCCAGGGTCAACACTCTCGGACTTCTGGGGGAGCAATATCTTGAAATAGCGCCCGGAAAAGAGAACCGGTTCCTGTCTGAGGGCGACCAGCTTGTCGGGAAAAACCCGATGAACGTGGGTCAACAGGTGGAGAAAATGAACGAGTTCTTCGCTTCGGCTTCGGGAATAATAAAGAAGATAGAGAGCGGGGAAGGCACCCTGGGAAAACTCCTCACGGATGATACCCTTTACAATGAGATGACGGCTATTCTTCTTAAACTATCCGGCGGAGAAGGGACATTGGGTAAACTTCTTACCGACGACGCCCTATACAACGACCTTGAGTCGGTGTTCGCCGGGCTCAAAGAAGGACGCGGTACCGTTGGAAAACTCCTCACGGATGAGACCATATATAACGATATGGAGGAATTCGTGGCGGATCTCAAGGCAAATCCGTGGAAGCTTTTGCATAAGCCGTCGGGCTCTTCGAGAAAGTAAGTCCGGGGCGGCTGCGTGTAACTAGACAGCGATCCCGGCGGGCAGCGCGGGGATATTTTTAAAATAATAAATTCAGAAGGAGTGATGGTCATGACGATCAGAATGATCAGGATATTTTTCCTGATGCTGAGCATGGTCGCCGGGTATCATCTCGGTACGATGCTTACGGGGCTTTCCGCGAATGGCGGGGCTATCGGCGCCGGGATAGGATTTATAGCGGCGGCGGCGCTGATGCTTTTGGAGATCAAACTGCAGCATATATCCCTTAGGAACCTTTCTGCCGGCGCCTTCGGGCTGATCTTCGGTTTTTTCATGGCGTGGATGATCACGCTGATATTCAAGCTCATACCCATGGACGAGTTCGTGTACGACGCCGTACAGATAATCTTTACCCTGGTGTTCTGCTACCTCGGCATGATAATCGCGATAAAGGGTAAGGACGAGTTCAATCTGGTGATCCCTTACGTAAGGTTCTCCAGGGAGGACAGGAAAGAGCAGCTTTATCTTCTTGATACCAGCGTGATAATCGACGGCAGGATATCCGGGATATGCGAGACGGGGTTCATTACCGGTAAGTTGGTCGTGCCGCGTTTCGTTCTGCATGAGCTCCAGCAGGTCGCGGACAGCTCGGACGACGCCAAAAGGAACCGCGGGCGCAGGGGGCTTGACATGCTTAACCGGCTCAAAAAGACACAGAACGTGGAGGTAATAATACACGATGAAAGCATGACAGATGTGAAGGCTGTCGACGCGAAACTTATTAAGATGGGAAAAATACTCGGGTGCAGCGTTCTTACGAACGACTTCAACCTGAATAAGGTCGCAAAGATAGAGGGAGTCACAGTGCTTAATATCAATGACCTGGCCGACGCCCTGAAACCGGTGGTCTTTCCCGGGGAACAGATGAACATATATGTAAGGAAGGAAGGAAAGGAAAAGAACCAGGGGGTCGCTTTTCTGGACGACGGGACCATGATAGTTATTGATAACGCTCGGAAGATGATAGGCAAGAGTGTTAACATTTCCATAACCAGCGTGCTGCAGACCTCATCCGGACGGATGATCTTCGCTGAGCTCATCGAAAGACCTGAAAGGATAGAAAGACCGCAGGACAGGCCCTCAAGGACCGATCGTCCGGATCGGGGAGGCGAGCGTAATGACAGGGTCGAAGGGCAGACCCCACAACAATCCCGGTCCGGAAGGAACGACCGTCCTCTCGACCGGGGAGGGGATCGTTATGACCGGGGTGATAACCAGGAAAGGTCCCAGGACAGACAACAGTCCAGGAATGACCGATATGACCGCGGGGAGTCCCAGGACAGGGGCGATGGACAGGATAGGCATCATAACGGCACGGACAATAGAGGAGAACGTGACGGATCTTCTCCGGAAAGACCCGAGAGGCAGGAACGTTCCGGCAGACGCGACAGGCATCACCGCTATGATAGACGTGATAGGTACGACCGGGGGCAGGAGCGTCCACATCCGCAGGGTGAGCAAAAGAAGGATGTTACGGAAAAGAACGAGGGAGCTTCACAACCTCCCGCAAGGGAGATGAATGAAGAAAGACCGGCAGAGACTTCTGCTCCCCAGGAAAGCATTGAACTAAGGACCGAGCCCGAGACGCCCGCGGACGATACCAGGAAAAACGCTCAGAATGAGGAGACGGCGCCGGCAAAGGGGAACGAGGGAACCGAAACACCAAGAGAAGAGGCCGCATGAGGGTGTTTGCCCTTGTAGTAGCGGCAGGTTCCGGTTCGAGGATGCTTTCGGCGGGTGAGAATAAAGCGTTCCTTACGCTCGCGGGCCGTCCGCTGGTATTTTACGCCCTTAAGACCATGTGCGACGCGCCTCTGGTGGACCAGGTGATACTGGTCGTGAAGGCCAGCCACATGGAGAGGGCCAGATGCATTGTTGATGAATATGGACTTTCAAAGGTGGCGCCAATAGTGGCGGGAGGAGACACGAGGACGGCTTCCGTCAGGAACGGGCTGGCATCTATCAAAGCCCTGGACGATGACATAGTCCTTATCCACGACGGGGCCAGGCCTTTTTTGACGGGAGCTATGGTGGATAATGCGGCGAATACGGCCAGACTTTCGGGAGCCGCCGTGGTGGGGGTGCCGTGCACTGCTACGATAAAAGAAGTGACGGATACAAGGAGCATCCAGAAGACCCCGGACAGAAAGTACCTTTGGGAGGCGCAGACACCCCAGGCCTTCAGGTACGGCATACTTAAGGAAGCTTATGACAGTTTTGCCGCCGAGAACGCTACAGATGATTCTGTTCTTGTCGAAAGGCTGGGGCAGGCGGTGATCATGGTCCCGGGGGACAGGACGAATATAAAGGTCACAGTCCCGGAGGATCTCATGATCGCGGAAGCGATACTTAAAATGAGACAGGAGACGGCCGGGGGGCAATGATGAGGATAGGGATAGGATACGATATACACAGGCTTGTAGAAGGAAGACCTATGATGATAGGCGGGATAGAGGTTCCATACTTCAAAGGGACTTTGGGCCATTCTGACGGGGATCCTCTTTTGCATGCCGTGTGTGACGCCATACTCGGGGCGCTTGGTACAGGGGACATAGGGACCTTTTTCCCCGATAGTGATCCCGGATATAAAGGTATATCAAGCAGGACGCTTCTTTCCAAAGTCGTTGAGATCATGGAAGAAAGATCTATGGGAGTATCCAATCTTGACGCTGTGGTAATAGCCGAGGGCCCGAGAATAGCCCCGCATAGGGCTGATATCATAAGCTCATTGGCAAAGATGCTTAAGATATCGCCTGACCGGATCAATGTCAAGGGTAAGACCGCTGAGGGTATGGGGCCAGCCGGAGAAGGCAGGGCCATAGAGGCTCACGCGGCGGTCTTATTATCAAAGATGAACAACTCTGCCCGCGAAGATGGGGAGGACGTATGATGTGCATTGTGAATGCGATCGTAATTATATCGGTTCTCGCGCTCATGTATTATTTTGCCGTACGCGTATTGTTTTCGGATGATATAAAGGCCATTTTCGAGAGAGATCCGGCGGCGTCAAGCTACGCCGAGGTCATTTTTACCTATTCCGGGCTGCACGCGCTTATTTCTTACAGGGTAGCCAACGCTATGAGAAAGTCCGGTTTGCCTTTTTTCCCCAGGCTTATTTCACAACTCGCGAAATGGATGACAGGGATCGAGATACATCCGGGCGCGACAATAGGGAAGGGGTTTTTTATTGATCACGGAATGGGTGTCGTTATAGGAGAGACGGCGGTCGTCGGGAATAACGTTACATTATTCCAGGGGGTAACTCTTGGAGGCACCGGAAAAGAAAAAGGGAAGAGACATCCGAATATCGGCGACAACGTCGTTGTCGGAGCCGGAGCCAAGGTGTTAGGGAACATCACCGTAGGGAATAACGTAATGGTAGGCGCTAACGCCGTTGTCCTCAGGGACGTGCCCGATGATTCTACAGTGGTCGGCGTACCGGGCCGCATAGCGAAGCGCAAGGGAAGCCGCCTTCCGGCCGGGGTCAATCTGGACCATAGTTCTTTGCCGGATCCTCTCCAGCAGGCCCTTGAGAGGCTGCAGCACGAGATAGACCATATTGAGAATGAGATAAAGGATTTTAACGAGGGGAAGTAACGGAAAGATCAGAGGGGTTTTCAGGTATGATACGTTTATACAACACGCTGACACGGCAAAAGCAGGTCTTTGCTCCTATGGAAGAGGGGAAGATCAGGATGTACGTTTGCGGTCCTACGGTGTATGACGTGCCTCATATCGGACACGCGAGGAGCGCGTATGTTTTTGACTATATCCGCCGTTATATGGAATATTCAGGTTATGACGTGAATTTCATACGTAACGTCACGGATATAGACGACAAGATCATTAAGAAGGCCGCGGATGAGCTTAAAGATATCGGAGAGAACCCGTCATCTTCCCGGTTAAGGGATAGGGTGGGCGATGTAGCCGTGAGGTATCTTAATGAATATCACCGGCAGCTTGATATGCTGGGGATAATCCCACCGGTATCGGAACCTAAAGCCACACAGAACATCCCACAGATGATAGAGTTCATCTCCAGCCTTATAAATAAAGGATACGCTTATGTGGTGGGTGAAAGTGTCTACTACAGCGTCGAGAAGTTC
>JAQVSN010000087.1 GCA_028700515.1 Candidatus Omnitrophota bacterium | reverse complement strand
TTAAGAAAACCTCTGTCGGCGGACGCCCTGACATCCTCTACCGTATAGAAAGCTCCCGGGGCGTGTCTTTCCAATATCCCAAAAGCCTCGGCGAGGTCCTTACGCCTCAAAACCGTAAAGATAAGCTTTACCGGCCCCGTAGCTCCCTCTCCATCTATAACGGTCACGCCGTAACCTTTGAATATAAGTCCGGAAACAAGATCTCCTGAGTCTTCCCTGGAAATTATTCTGAGGACAAGCATCCCCATCGAAAGCCCCTGCTCTATGGTCATGCCTATATAGTTCCCGAAAGCGAACCCTCCGGCATACGCGATGTAATGCCAGGGACTTGTCAGGTTCTTCATTATCTGGCCTATGGCCGTGAGCCAGATAAGGACCTCGAAAAACCCCAGTATGGCGGCAAACAATTTAATGCCTCGCGAAACGAACATTATCCTTAACGTCCCCATACTGACGTCAACGACCCTGGCCAGGAAAATTAAGAGGGGGATTATGACCTGCTCCATACTACATCCATTTTTTTCGCCTAAAGTAAAATATCATTCCACCGGCGACGGCGGCCATGATGCCAAGGGCCCACCAGTAACCAAGCTGCCAGTTGAGTTCAGGCATATTCCGGAAGTTCATCCCGTAAACCCCGGTAACAAATGTGAGCGGTATGAATATCGTGGCTATGATGGTGAGAACTTTCATGACCTCGTTGAGTTTATTGGACAGGCTGGATATGTATATCTCCAGCATGCTCGAGAGCATTTCCCTGAAGATCTCGGCGGTATCCATGACCTGTATGGCGTGGGTATATACATCCCTGAGGTAAATATCCGTCGTCGCTTTGATCAACAATGAATCCGATTTTATAAGAGCGTTTATGACTTCCCTCAGGGGCCACACGCTTTTCCTGAGGAAAAGTACATCCCTTTTGATGTCGTGCAGAAAATGCATCACATCACGGCTCGGATCAGCGATTATCTCCTCTTCGATAAAAGCCATCATACTTCCCATATTCTCAAGGACAACAAAATAGTTATCCACAATAGAGTCCATTAAAGCGTACGCGAGGTAATCCGGCCCCATCTTCCTAATTCGACCCTTGTTGTTCCTTATCCTGGAGCGTATCGCCTCAAAAACATCGCCCACTGTTTCCTGAAAGGTTATCAGCACTCCCTGCCCGAGTATCATGCTCACCTGTTCAGCCGTGACGCTATCTGACTCTTTATCGAACATGAGCATCTTCAGGACAACGTACATATACTCGTCAAAATCCTCCATCTTCGGGCGCTGTTTAGTGTCGACTATGTCTTCAATGACCAGCGGGTGGATACCGTAATGCGAACAGATCTTCTCGACTATGGAAACATCATGCACGCCGTCCACATTTATCCAGGTAACTGTGGCTTTTTCCCTGAAAGGAAAACACTCTTCAGGAGAAGTTGTTTCCCTCTCCTGGAATTGTCCTTCATCATAGTCGATGACGGTGATCCTGACCTTCTCCCCGACGGATGCTTCTTCAGGAACAGGCGTACCAGGGGGTTGCCCTATGTTGGCAGGGGTCTCATCGTAAAGTCCAGACATATTTTACCTCTTTACCGGTCTTTTTCTCTTCTTTTTAACCGGGAACGCTTTTTTTTCGATACCGGCTTTGCCTCAGGCATTTTTCTCCCCGAGGGGCATTCCCCCGTCCAACAGTAGAGGCAAAGTTTCTCCCTTGGAAGCCCTATGGCCTCCACCATATCCTCTATTTTCTGATACCGAAGGGTTGTAACATCTATATCGCGTTTTATCCAGTCAACCATCTTCTGATATTTTTGAGTGCTATGGTCGATATATTCCGAAACGTCCTCGATATCCCGTCCCTCTATGCTTTTTATCGCCTTACGCGCCGATAATTCGCTCACGCTTCTTGTGGAGAGACAGAACTTACAGGGGTACATGAGCGGTGGACAGGCGGGCCGCACATGTATCTCTTCAGCTCCGCATTCCCAAAGTTTATTTATCGTGTAATTCTTGAGCTGGGTTCCTCTCACTATTGAGTCCTCAAGGACCACTATCCGGTTCCCTTCTATCAGCTCCCTTATAGGGATAAGCTTCATGGTGGCGACGAGGTCCCTCATTGACTGGTCCGGGGGCATGTAGCTGCGTCCATATCCTGGGGTGTATTTTACAATGGGTCTTCTGAAAGGCTTCTTCGATTCCATCGCGTAGCCTATGGCATGGGCAAGACCGGAGTCAGGTATCCCCGAAACCAGGTCTACATCAATATCCTTATCCCTTTTCGCGAGCGCTCGTCCGCAGCGTTCCCTGACTATTTCGGTATTTATCCCCTCATAATCCGAGGCGGGAAAACCTGTGTATATCCAAAGAAAAGCGCAGACCTGAGTTTCAGACGCACCTTTTCTCCGCACAACGGGACCATTCTCCCCTACAAGGACTATCTCCCCTGGAGCCAGATATTTTACTACCTTGAAATGGTTATTCGGAAAGGCCGTGGTTTCGGAAGTGACCGCCCATGCCCCCTCTTTCCTTCCTATAACAAGCGGAGTATATCCTCTTCTGTCCCTGGCCGCGTATATGCCGTCTTTGTGAAGTATAAGAAGAGAGCAAGATCCCTCTATCTGGCGGAACATATTTTCAATACCGTCTGCTATATCCTTACCGTGGCTTATGATCTTAGCCACAAGCTCCGTGGAATTAACACGTCCGCGGGAAACTTCGCTGAAAGATATCCCTTCTTCCAGCATTTTAGCGGCGAGACTTTCGGCGTTCTCTATGAATCCTGACGTCACTATACAGAAAGATCCCAGCCTTGAATTAAGGTAAACAGGCTGTTCGTCGGAATCACTTATGACCCCTATCCCTTTATTCCCGGACATCTTGCGGGTATCGCTATAGAATTTAGATTTGAACTGGCTGTTGGAGATATTGTGGATCTGCCTGGTGAAATCCTCTCCGAGGACTGCCATGCCGCCATACTGGGTCCCGAGATGGGTATGGTAATCCACACCGTAAAGAAGTGTCTCCGCACAGTCGGAACGAGAAACCACCCCAAAAACCCCGCTCATGGGTTCCTCCGTTTGTTAATGTATATTGTCATTAGAAAGCAAAAGGCCGGACATTGTTCAGGCGGAGGTATTCTAACATATTAGAGTAAAGGAATACAACGTGTATTGGGACGCGGAAAAGGTCGTCAGCAAGCGTCAGGCAGCCATCAGACGATATCTGACAGAAAGTACTATCGGAAAAATGGAGAACGGCCTTATAATCTCTCCTCTATTTTCTGTCTTTTTGGCCGCTAATATCTTTAAATGAGACGATCACCCCGACCATCTTTTCCTGGACATCATAGAAGGGTGTTATCGTCATTATACAGGGGATCTTCACCTCATCGCGTCTTTCAATAGTTACATTCTGTTCCACCCTGTTCTCTCCGCTAAGTATTCTGGATATCCCTTCCCTGAATATTTCCACTATATCCGTGGAAAAAACCTCATCCAGCCTTTTGCCGTCTATCTCGTATTCTTCAAGTCCAAAAAGCGCACTGAGAGCCTTATTGCTCTGGAGGAACCTGTTCTCGTTCCCAACAACACACATGCCGTCGCCTATACCCTGAAATATCTGTGAGATCTGTGAATAAGCCTTATTGATGGCAAGTTCGGCTTTCTTCCTCCCGGTAACATCTTTAGCCACGTGTATAACGCCTGTAACCTCCCCGTTATTATCGTAAAGCGGCACCGTCGTGGCCTCAAGGTAAACCCCATAGGCCGGCTCAAAGAACTCAACGGTCTTTTTCTGTTTTGTGATCATAGTCTCCGTGAACGGACACAAGCGCATGGGACCGGAACCTTTATGCATCAATTCGTAACAATTCTTTCCAATAACCTCGTCTATCCGCATTCCAAAAAAATCTGCGAAAGCTTTATTCGCCCGCATTATCCTGAAACGATGGTCGTGTATCGATATAAGGTCGGGTATCGAGTTAAAAGTAGTTACCCATTCCTGTGCTACGCTCTCAAGCGCCCCCTGCATCTCCCTAAAAGACGTCACGTCCCTGAAGGTCAATATTCCCGCGGGCCTGCCTCCAGCGGCCGTCGGTCTTCCCGAAACATCGATATCGATCACCCCTCCATCTTTTTTGAGACCTTTGAGCAGTACAGTCCCATCCTTTCCCTCCTTGAGATAATCCGCAGCCTCCTCCCTGTCGTCTATAGGAATAAAATCCATTATGTTCATCCTGGGGATCTCATCATTGTTGTAGCCGAACATCTCCGCAAAACGCCTGTTACACTCGATTATCTCTCCTTCTGAATGTACGACCACTCCCTCGCTTGTGGCGTTGGAAAGCACCCGGAACCGTTCTTCGCTTCTTTCCACAAGTTTTACGGTTCTCTCCGCGGACCGAAGATATGAAAGGTAAGATAACACCAGAAGCAGCATGATCAGCGTGCCGAGCATACCAAGAGCTGCGAGCATTAACACATCGGTGATCGGTTCCAGTGTAAGACCGATCCATCCGTCAGTGTTGGCGGTTATGATCGAAACGATGAACAACTTGCCCATGAAATTCACCAAAGCACCATCCGACGGGGCATTCCGCATGACGGGCTTGAAGGGCTCGTCACCGAACTGCCTTGAGGCAAGCAGCTTTGACTGTACTTCAGGCGGTATCGGAAAGAGGCTTTTCAGAACATACCTGGGATCGCTGGAAAGAAAAATCACACCTTCAGGACTTACAAAATATGAGTTCCCGCTCCGGACCAGGAAACCTTCGATTTCGTCAAAGTCCTTTTTGATAGCTATTACCCCTGCTATCTTACCTGTCTGGGGATCTTTCACGGGACTTGCCGTAAAAAACCCCCTGAGACCGCTCGTCACGCCAAGAGCGAAGAAACGGTTATGTCTCCCTTCTATGGCTTCCTTGAAATAAGGCCTAAAGGCGTAAGAACCACCTACGAAACTATCTTCTTTATCACGATTGGACGAGGCGACGACCACCCCCGTAACGTCCATAAGATAGGAAACAGATCCACCCATCCCTGCGTTATACCTGTCGAGAACTGAATTCGCATGGGCAATACTTTCCGGTGACGGCCGAAGGACAGCCGGGTATATCCAGGGAGACCCTGCCATCGTCTCTGCCGCGTTTTCAAGCACCGTAAGTTCGGTACCGATATGTTCAGCCATAATAGCCGCTTTCCCATCGGCTTTACTCTTTGTATTGTCTATCCCCTGCTTTACAAGGAGCCCGGTCCACAAAATACCGCTCAGTAAAATGATACCCATAGCCGTAAGGCCTATCTTCCTGGCCAGCTTATAATTGGTCATGTTCCCCGTAAAAGGCATTTTCTACCTCCGATATATGATCTCATGTGTCCACGGAATATTTTCCTTTGACAGTATCAGGGTGGACGGCCCCCTCCATACCCGGGCACTTGATCCACAACACTCCCAAACCGGACCTCACACAGTATATTATACACTACTCCATCCACGCGTAAAAAGCCGCTAAAAAATTACAATATGATCTTCCATTATCGATACGGAGATATACCGGAGCATAAGAACTCTATTTAGAAGCTTCGGAACAACGGAACAGGGTATTGGATATAAGAAGGATAAGAATGACAGCGGATACAAAGCCCGTCTGGAAGACTCCTCCGCCAGAGGCGTGTTCGTGGTAGG
>JAQVSN010000012.1 GCA_028700515.1 Candidatus Omnitrophota bacterium | reverse complement strand
CTGAACGCTAACAGATAGGATATATCATGCAGCCAATGGAGATCAAGAAAGGCGTATACTGGGTAGGGGCAGTGGACTGGGGCCTCCGGAATTTTCATGGATATTCCACGGAAAGAGGATCCACTTACAACGCCTACCTTATCGTCGATGAAAAGATCGCGCTGGTGGATACAGTGAAACACTATCTTTTTCCTGAGATGCTGGAGAGGATCAGGTCCATTGTGGATCCGTCGCGAATAGACGTCATCATATCGAACCATGTCGAGATGGATCATTCGGGTTCATTGCCAAAGATCCTCAAGATATGCCCAAAAGCCCAGATCATTACTTCGGTCAATGGGGAAAAAGGCCTTAAAAAGCATTACGACACCACAGGATGGAATATTCGCGCGGTCAATAGCGGTGACCAGATAAGCCTGGGGGGGCATACGCCCACCTTTGTCCATACCCAGATGGTCCATTGGCCGGATTCGATGGTAACATACATTCCCGAAAAAGAGCTGCTTCTCTCGAACGATGCGTTCGGACAGCATGTAGCCTCTACCCAAAAGTTCGAAGATGAACTGGGATGGGATATAGCTAAAGAGGAGGCAGCCAAATATTACGCCAACATAGTTCTCCCATACGGGCAACAGGTCAATAAGGCACTGGACGTTCTTTCGACTCTCAAGATAGACATGATCGCGCCGAGTCACGGCATCATATGGCGGTCGAACATCAAGGAACTCCTGGCTTTGTATCGAAAATGGGCGAATAATGCCACTACCCGCAGATCCGTTGTCGTATATGACAGTATGTGGGGGTCGACGGCCGCTATGGCCGGGGCGATAGTCGAGGCATTCGATCTAAAAGGTATCCCGGCCAAACCGATGGACCTTAAGACCGTCCACATTTCTGACGTGATGGCCGAGGTTCTTGAGGCAGAGTTCATTTGTGTCGGTTCCCCAACGCTCAATAACGGCATGCTCCCGACCGTTGCGGGTTTTCTTTCATACATGAAAGGACTGGCCCCTAAAAACAGAAGAGGGCTTGCGTTCGGGTCCTACGGATGGGGAGGGCAAAGCCTGGGGCTGATCGAGGAACAGCTTAAAAGCTGCGGAATGAACACCTTTGAAAGCGTCAAACATCAGTATGTACCGGACACAGCTGCGCTAGCTGTTATGACCGAGCGGGTCAAAGAAATGCTGGATGACTGATCTTTTAATCCCGGCTCCCTAAACTGATCCTCTACAACAGTATAAAATGAACACTTTCAGCACACTCGGCCTTATACTCGGAGGTTCATGGGCCTCTGGCATCAATCTATATCTTACTATAGCCGGGCTCGGCATAGCCGGAAGGCTTGGTATCTTAGAACTGCCCGGAGGATTGAGCGTCCTTGAGAACCCCATTTTAATAACGATGGCGGTTCTTATATACGCGATCGAGTTCTTCGCTGACAAGATCCCTCTGGTTGATAGCGTCTGGGATTCGTTCCACACTTTTATAAGGCCTTTCGGGGCCGGCCTAATGGGGTATCTCGCTACCACGAACGCGGGAGGGGAGATGCAAATGGGCGCCGCACTGCTTTGCGGTTCTGTGGCACTCGACGCTCATCTTACTAAAGCCACTGCCCGCGCAGCGATAAATACATCCCCCGAGCCTTTCACTAATATCGCAGCCAGCGTGTCGGAAGATGCTCTGGTCTTTGCCGCTCTCTGGCTTATAGTCCGCCATCCCGTCATCGCGTCGATACTCGTCATATCATTCATTGTTTTCTCAATATGGTTCCTCCGAGTCATGTTCCGTTTCCTTAAGAAGATATTGTCGTTCTTTTTTGGACAAAGATCCTCTCCAGATTATAATATCTGAGCCTGCCAAGCCTCTCTACGACCTATCTCTTTTATTCAGTCTAGATCATTTACAAAATCGCCGAAGCTTATGGAAGTATGCATTTTTGCTGACTTTTATTCCCGATCAAGTTAAGGATCAAAAAGTAACAAACTTTACATAGCCTTAATAACTGTTTTTTGTTATTATAATAAATACCCAGAAGATGATAAAATAATACTTATGCGATACTCCGATAAAAATACCTCTTTAAAACGCTATAAACGCCCTATATGGCTCAAAGTCATGTCCGGGGTGCTTGTATGCCTTTTCGCGATAAACCACCTTGTCTGGGCTGAAAAAGGCCTTCTTCTTCAGCCGCCAATCCTAAGTTGGGCAGCCACTGACACAGACCGGATAGAGGCGGGTATCTCCTCATACATACGAGCACTTGGCATACCCCTCAATGATATAAACTATCACCTCTACCCCAGCATACGCGGAAAAAGGGTCGATCTTTATTTTGACCTTAAAGAGAACCTGCCAGGCAGATCTATCATTCCGTGTTTTGTCGATGGGCGGAGATACGAAGCGTCGATAAGCACGGAAGACCTGTCGGTGTCAATGGCGATAGGAGAAACTGCGGAGCATCGGAACATCCCTGCTTTGCCGGATATTGAGGATACTTCCTCTCGTTCGGCCGAAGGCATTTTCACGGAAACTCCCAAGACAGTAAAAGTGGGGAAAAAGATAACATCCGCCGGCAAATTTGATGAGGCACGGTGGCTTGTACGCGGCACTAAAGCTATCCCTGTAATGGTATCAGAGGAACATCATGCTGTTGTTGAATGGATGATGGAGTTGCAAAGGCAAGGCCTATCGTCTCCAAGCGACATCCTGATAAATTGCGACCTTCATCCCGACGCATCCAATGATGGGTATCTCAATGAGGCTTCCTGGGTACGATGGGCCAAGGACAGGGGGATCAGCACAGGAGAGCGGGTCTGGATGAAGAGGGATATTACTAACCACTTACTGAGATCCTCCGACAAAGAAGAGGCCGAATGTTACGGTAAAAACCTATTAACTTCTTTTGAAGCCCTTAAAAATAGATTTTCGGGAAAAGCCATCATATCGATCGATTATGACTATATCGCCCCCCGGAGAACTCCCTTGAGCAAAGGGACAGTCTCCGAGTCCGATATCAACCGCAGAGTATCCGAGATAGTCGATATGATAACGTCCTCCGGGATCGAGCCGATCGGGGTGAACTTTACTTACTCTCCTGAATATCTCGCCGGGGCTGTCGAGGAGAAGATCTACCAGTTCGGTCCGGTATATACTGACATCAACATCGCTTTCATAAACGCTTTCACCGAACGCGGATGGTCTTTCGCGGGCGCGGCTCCGGAGGTTTCTGCAAACCCTGACGGTTCCCCCGGCTCCATGGCGCTTTTACTCCGCCGTATCGCATCCAAAGAGGGAGTTGAGCTTGAAACGATCAGACAAAGCACTAAAGGCCGCCATGCGGATGGCCATCTTTCATCCGAGACGGTGAGGCGTGACCTCGGAACACTTTGTTCTCTGGATCTTGCAAGAAAGACCCGGGCGGGGACAAAAGAGCTCTACACTCCGCGAAACCTTACCCCCGAACAATGGTCGAAAGTTGAACCCATACTGGATACCCTCGGTACAAGGCCTTCAAAGCACCGGAAAGACAACGCCCGAAAGGCTATATCGAACATCCTAAAGGATGATCCACTTCGTACCTCCGATAGTCAGAAGGAGACCGACGACCGAAGTAACCCGGTCGGACAACTGCCCTCCAACGCGGAAGATAAGACATCCTCTTCGGTGAAAACTATAAGCTTTCAGGTAATGCCGGCAAGGCTTAGCGTCAGGAAGGTACTGGCAGACATAACCACCCCGGGTTTCGGATGGGTCGTTAAACTTCCTTCGTCAGAAGACGGGTTTTCCCCCAGAGATATTCGGGGCCTTGAAATCGCGCAGCGGCATGGGGGCGGCCTTTTCGCGAGAACATACCTCTTTAGCGATATCGATATTCTTGTTGACGGAAAAGTCGCGCATAAGAAAACCATCATGGCGCAGGAACGACTTAGTCCATTCCTTGACATGATCGATAAAGAATTCTCCGGGGCTAGAATGTCATTTAAAGAAAAGGGGGCGCAGCCCCCGGACGGGAACGCGCTGGCTGACGAGGCGATCACGAAGGCAAAGCGTCTCATTGACGGCTACATCGGGTTTATTCAGGAACTTTGGCGTAGGGGCCTTCATGACCCGGATCTGGCCATATACGATATCGGGGTTAGTGACAATGGAACCGTTGTGCAGTGGGATACTGACTCTACGCGGTTCATCCCGCTCACTGAAAAAGAACTTAAGGAGGCCGCTCCGGACGCACGCTCGCTGGAGCTCTACTACCGGGAATATCTGGCCAGAGATATCAGTTCCCGGGTTGTCGCGGACAGGGTCTTCCTTGAGGCCAGGGTCAGGAACGATTCGGATGAAGACGACTACTTGTCCGAAGCGATCCTCAAATATTTTGATCAGCGTTTTGACGCGGAACTTAATATCGCCAAGATGTTAGAGCTCATGCCGGATACTCCTTCGGAGCGTATTTCCCGTGCTATCCCCATGCCAATTTCGAATGGTGAGGCCGCTATCATCAAAAAGGCCATTTCAGCGGCTCCTGCCCCCCCCGAAGCTTCAGCTATTGGGCCAGGGATCCTTTCCTCTCCCGCGCCTTCCGATACAGCCAAACTCGAAACTCCCTCTATCCCCTGGTGGAGTGATACAAAAAGGACATATGTCGCCATGAGCCTCCCGATTTACGCATTGAGGCGCGAAGAAAAAGATCCCGGCATAGGTAAGTTCTCCGATCTCGGCAAGTATTACCGTAACGTTCTTTCACGGGAGGGGATAGACATAGCGCTTCTCCTCCCGCATTTTGCCATCCAGGCGTCCCGCGATGAAAGCCCTTACGCCCCTGTAAGCCTTTTTGCCGTGAATGAGCTTTTTATTGACTGGGCGCAGGTCAAGGAGGTAAGAGAGGACGAGGAACTTGCCGGATCATCCGTTTCACCGCCGGACCTGGGGATAGCCGTCGATTATAAGTCCATAGAAGTCCGCGAACACAAGATAGCGGCCGCCGCCTGGCGGATCTTCAGTAAGAACGAGCTCATGAAAAATACCCCCCGGGCAGAAAGCTTCACGCGGTTCTTGTCGGAGAACTCACACTGGCTTGAAGACTACGCCGAGTACATGGCGTTGCACCGCATAATTGACAAACCTTCTTCCCAATGGACCGGGGAGGAGATGGAGAGGGCGCGGAAAGACCCGAACTATACCGAACACGTGAACGCCCATAAATACGCTCAATGGAACGGATACACGCAACTCAAAGGCGCGATCGCGGCCATACACGAGAACGGCGGCAGAGTCCTTTTTGACCTTCCGATGTTCAGGGGGAAAGACAGTCTGGACGCGTGGAAGTATCCTGGATATTTCAAGCCGGACGGGAACCCGGGGATCGTAAGACCGGGACTGAACGAGAACTGGGTGGACCTGAAATTGTGGAACTGGCAGGCGCTCCGGGATGAAAACTATGAATTCATGCTTGCCCCGATAAAACACTGGCTTGATATCGGGTTTGACGGGACGCGCATGGACGCGCTCCATTTTGCCTACAACTTCGGGAACGGACAATTGTCCAGCGGGGATGAGCCGGGGGCAGATTACGTACGTGCGGTTGCTGAGGTTTTCAAGGAACGTGATGCCTTTCCTCTTGCCGAGGCCTACGAGGGCAAGGACCAGGAGATCCATTCTTTCGGTATAGAGGTCTCAAATGACAATTGGAAAACCATCAGTTATCATGATGATCCAAGACAATTCGGGATGACAGACAGAGAGAGTTTTATCGACGCTTTCAGGAAGGCCCTTGACCCGACCATCAGCTCTTCCCGAACCTCTGCCCGTTTTGCGAGTTTTACGTTCGGGGATGAGTGGGGGGAACCTTTTCCTGTGAAAGCCAAAGAAGGCAACGAGTGTTTTTTCAGATATCGGATGCCGCTTCCGTCTGACGGGGACTGGCATCGACGCTCAAGGTTCAGCGCCATGGATTTTCTCGCGGCGCAGAAGCTGTTTCGTGATCGTGAAAGGATATGGGAACATCCCGAAGAGATCTATTCTGTAATAAAAAATACAGCATCCTCATTCGTCAGGGAACGGGACGGGAGGATCGAGATACTGGCATCCTCCATGGACTGGTTCCAGGAGGCATGGGGCAGGGATACGTTCATATCTTTACCCGGGATCTTCTTAGCAACAGGCAGGTACGAGGACGCGAAAAGGAGCATTATCGATTTTTCAGGTCTAATTGAGAACGGATTGATCCCAAACCGCATCCGGGACACTCGGGATCCTTCCTCCATAGAGTATAACACGGTCGACGCTTCACTGTGGTTCATACAGTCGGTGAAAAAATACATGGAGTATACCGGAGAGAAAGAGTTTGTAAGGTCGGTATTGCCGGCCATGCGTACGATAATATCGGCATACATGAACGGTACGGGATACCAGAGATATGGAAGGTTCAATCGCATATACATGGACACCGACGGACTTATCGTGAGTCCTTCTCAGGCCACCTGGATGGACGCCGATCCCGGCGGCCAGGATAGACCGGTGACCCCCCGGAACGGGAAAGCTGTGGAGATAAACGCGCTTTGGTATTCTGCGCTTGAGTTCATGCATTCTCTGGAGAACAAGATAGGCGATCCGTCGAACGCCGGTCAATACCTCAAGATGATGGACCTGGTCAAAAGATCTTTCAATGAAAAGTTCTGGAACGCGCGGGAGAACGCCTTGTATGACGTTATAGATGGAGATCCGCATAAGGGGGCCATCAGGCCGAACATGATCCTGGCAGTAAGCCTATCGGATAACCTTCTTTCTCCCGAACGGCAGAAGGGAGTGTTGGAAGCCGCTGCAAAAGACCTTCTGACCCCATATGGTCTTCGCACACTTTCCCCCAGAGATTCAAATTATAAAGGAAAATATGAGACCTGGAAACCCCCGGTCGAAAAAGACCTGGCATACCATCAAGGTACGGTCTGGCCATGGTTAATAGGCCCTTATGTGGACGCGCTCGCGCGCGTTAGACACCAGGAAGGAAAGTCCGGGTCTGAGATACGGGAGGAGATCAGGAAGACCATAACACCGCTTCTTGTTCACCTGCTCGGCAGCGATCACTGTACTCTGCCCGAAGTGTTCGACGGCGACAGCGTCCACTCTCCCGGCGGAACACGGTCACAGGCCTGGAGCGTCGCGGAGGTCCTGAGGGTGATCTCGGAATACGCTTTTTCCGGGGAAGATATTCCCGGGTTCTCAACGCCCGCGGTCTACGGCAGATATCTTTCAAACGAAGATATGCTGGAATTGGTGCTTCTGTCCCGGAAAATATGTGTTGGTTACGGCACCTGCAAAGAACATTCATTGACCCTGACCAAACTGCTCTTAGAACGCGGCGTGAACGTTGTCATTAAAAGACGCGCTATATCGCCCCACGCGGTACATTTTTGGGTCGAAGAAGTTTCTCCCCGTGGACGCATCATGGACGCGTTCCCCGAGGGTATGGGCGAAGAGGGGACCGCCGCGGCTTCTACTGTGCGTGATGAACGATATATCATAACCCCCAAGGACTCCACACTTGCCTTGACGCTGTACACGGATGGGACGACAGATAAAGCGGCCATAAGCGCTCTCGACCATTTCTCCGCGTCAGCTGACAACTCCACATCCGGAATAGAGATCCCGGGTCCGATAGCCGCGAAGAGTGAGGATCAGGAATACCCCGGGAAAAGGGAGGACCGCACCCTCCGGGATATAGCGAATATAGACCAGACCGCAAAGAATCTTGCTGAGTCCATGCTTTCGGCTTCCTTTAATAAAAAAATAGTTTTGGCCTTCGACAGCGGCCTCGCATCCCTGCAGGGAGGAAACCCTAAAAGCGTCATAAATGCACTTGAACGGCTCAAGGACGACCCGGTTTATCGAAGGATCCTTTCAAGGGTAGAGATCCTGATCGCTCCCGCCGAAAGACTTCCGTTCGAACTTGATACACACCTCGGCCGAAATGATACGGAGATCTTCATTTTTTTCAGGGAGAGCGAGAGGCAGCGTCTATCCGGTCTTGAGTCAAGGACCCGCGCGAACTGTATCGATGAAAGAGATTTCCCCCTTGACGCTTATTATCCACTCGCTGAGGTCATAGTCATCGCATTTGCCCAATATTTCGATACGCTCATCCCTGAAGGGGAGACCATCCACAGTCTTGAGACCGGCGGCAAGGACCTCCTGCTTAAGAACATAAATATCGATTCAGTAACACGTGATAACGGCGTTCTTGTCTTCAAGCTTCTTCCGGACGCAAAGCCCATGGAAATTTCCGAGCTTATTCAAAAATACGCGGCGCTTAAGAGGATGCTGGTAGCGGCGTGATCCCGACATGCAGTTATCGCACAGCATCCATGCTTGACCCGAAGATACTTAACCCTTTATAATGCACTTATGTACACTTTTGACCCGCGAGCACGATCATCCAAGAAAGGATCTTTATGACGGGAACCTCAGATCCACAAAAAATTAGAATATCGGTTAAAATATCCTCCATTTTTTCATTGATCTCCCTTTTAGTAATATTGAGTGCTGCGGGAGGCCACGCCTACGCCGGGCAAACATATACCTGGCCGAAAAGCAGCAAAAGAGATTTTGTAGGCAACCTTAAAGATCCCTTAGAGATCAAGTTTTTCAAGGTCGTTAACCGGGTTCTTGATCAAAAGAACAGGATCGCGCTTACCGGGGATCAGGCAATGAAGGTCCGTAACTTGAGCGGTGAATTACGCCTTAGGTTGATAGAGATCGATGAGGACATTGAGACGGTCACTGTAAGCGCCAACACCTTGATGTGGGAAGACCCGTTTAATGTCGAGGGGATCAACCTGATCGCCGCCGAGAAACACTCCCTGACCGAAAAACGGAACGCCGCCGTGATCAGTTCGTTCAATCAGCTCAAAATGATACTGACAACAGAACAGAAGAAGGCCTTCAGGGAACTCCAATAAGGATACTCTCAGAAAACCACAACAAAATGCCGTCTAAAAAGCTTTTCCGCCTTAAAACGTTAACATAACATACATTATCGGACGTTGTCATAATCTAAAAAAGAGCCTCTACGGCTCGTCTTTATAACTATCTATGCGTGGACTTTCACCGGCGTTAGAAATCTGTCATGGATAGGTCTTTATCATCCGACCCCATATCATCGAACATCGCTCTTAAGGAGTTTGGATCATATTCCCTTGCGGTATCAGGAAGGCTGAACGTCCCTTCCGGGACGGGGATATCGACTTTTATGTCGCTGAACCGTGTAACGCTTTCGATAAGCCCTCCGGCAAGGACTATCTTGACCGGAAAATCCTTATCTTTCCACACCCAAACGGTCACAATAGAACCGCTTTCGGTGTCCATGAACCTATACCCAAGACAGGGATATCCGTCTATTGTTTCTTCGGGCAATGTCTCCTTATCCCGGGTTTTCAGCCATCGGACAAATTCAATGGGATTCCGTGTACCAACAGGCCAATTCGGCGACGAATTCATCTTAATGTACGTATCGGAGGAGGGCATATAGGCCAAAACCCCGTCTTTATTTACTAAAAGCACCCTTCTCTCTCCGCTTATCATCGCCGCGTCCATTTTGATGTTCTCTTCGTCTATCCAGACATCATAGGCTACTACAAAACCATCATTCGTCTCCACGTGCTGTTTATAATTAGCAGTGTACCCATAGGCTGGTACAGCCCAAAGCACGAATGAGAACATGATCGATACAATAATTGACCCTGTTAACGCGGCTTTCCGTTCCATTTGACACCTTTCATTGCCGTTAAAATAAGCTATCGGGCAACCTCATGTAAGGACACATCTCTCCCCTTGCGGAAAAATCACAATCTTTTCCGCAAGGCACCATATGGATCGTGACATCGCTGTTCTCGACGGCGCGCTCCAGATCGTTTTTAAGTCTTAAGAGCATGCGATGACTTTGCCTGAGGGACATGTCATGAGGCATAATAACGCTTATCTCGACGAATTTCTTCCTTCCGGCGACGCGGGTGCGTATGTTCCCGAACTCGCAGTAGGAATGAATATGCCTGCCTAGATGTCGAAGAATCTCCATCTGGCTTTCCTCTTCCACGGAAGAATCCAGAAGCTTGAAAAAGGCTTCTTTCGCCAATTTGAAGGATGGGAATACTATGAGAACGCTCACGACGAGCGCCGCAAGCGGGTCGACATAATGGGCCAGATCCGAGAAGGACAAATAAGTAAGCTCCATTGACACGATGAACGCCGCGGAAATGGAGGCCGATATGAACCCTTCCATCCTCCAATGCAAGGCTTCGGCCTTGATCGCGGGAGACCCGCTCTTCACCGACATCTTAAATATATAATAAGCCCCGGCGAAGTTGAGCCCGGAACAGGACATAGAGACCAACATACCTACCAAAGGCAACTTCACTTCATCGGGATGTAAAAGTTTCACGAACGACTGCAAGGACATCGCCACCGCTATACCGATAAGAACGATCCCTTCAAGCGCCTCGCAAACATGCTCAACCTTGCCATACCCGTAATTGTGCGCCATGTCGGCCGGTCTCGAGGCTAAACGGATCGAATAATACAGGATGAAGGATACCATTAGCCCGGCAAAAGATATTCCAAGATCTATGGCGATCGCGAGGGAGTTCACGAAAACAAGAGCGGACATTTTAATGAGGACAAGAACTATGTTTATGTAAAGGCTGGCCAGTGTAGCCCTTTTCATGTACATCTCTGGCGTGGGCATGTTCATCATCGCCTCTCCCTATACGAACATTGGAAGTATCCCCACCGTACGTATTGTTTCCTCCACTTTCGGAGACATAGCGGCAAGTGAGATCTTCTTCCCGGTTTTGAGCGCTTTTTTGTAAGCGATTATGAGGACGCGGATGCCGGCGCTTGAGACATACTTCACTTTTGACATATCAAAACGGATGTTCTTAACATCTTTTGAGAGGCATTCCATCATCTTTTCTTCGACCGAACGGCTGGAAGTCTCATCGAAATTCCCCTCAAGACACAGAATAGCCATATCCTTTTCAAATTTAACCTGAATGCTCATTTTACGCCTTCTTTCTATGTTTTTCGGGAGATCACATACGCGGTCTCTGGCTGTTCAGGCTCTTTTCGGGGAACATCTGCGACCTCGTATATTCACCGATCCCTTAACTTAATCAAGTTAATACCAGACATTATATCAGTTCTATAGAAGAAAAAGTCAAGAAATCGTATTGTGATCGTTTTGCCCGGTCTCCCTTCCCGCAAACCATATCGATACCTGGAAGTCCGATAAAAAGCGGGGAGTATGACTTGTCTCTAGGGGAGAATGACCGGTGAAAGTCTGGAGTAAAAAGCTATCGTCCTACTTTTGCCCAAAATTCAGACCATGGGAATTTTTTCCCCGGGCACTCGGTGGCAGCTCCGGGGACTTGACCGTGCCCCATTATGTTACTGGAAGGTATCTTGTAGTATCTTTTGAGCTCCTTTACGAGACGGACAAGTGAATCCATCTGCTGGGGAGAGACCTTATCGTTAGAGAAATTCCCAACAAGGCATATGCCTATCCCATTCTCGTTCATGCCTCCCGCCCTGCAATGAGCTCCGTTCTGCTGTTTGATCCAGCGGGGAGAAGTTTCTATCTGCCCCTTGTCCTTGCCTGCCGAACCGTTGTCTATAACAAAATGGTATCCGATGGCTTCCCACCCTTTTTTCTTGTGGGCGTAATGGAACTGCTGCGAACTACCCATATCGGTCGCGCTATGATGGACAATTATGTATTTCCATTTGGTGTTCGGATACAGGGTCACTACGTTCTTCCTGGGGGAAGCTCCCGGGATGTAAAGCTTGCTTCCGATATCAATATCCTGGACATTGTTAACCCGGTTCGCCTTCTTGATCTTCTCCATGTCTACATTATACATCTGGGCGATCCGCCATAAGGTCTCTCCCGGAGCCACGGTATGGTAAACTTCCCGGGGATGCGGGCCAGGGATGGCGGGAGAATCATAGGTCACGGTCTGGACGCCACCGGGTTTTGGGGCTTTTGTGGTAGCGCAGGAGCTAAGCACGACGGCTAAGAACACTATCGCCAGCAATCTCGAATATCCAAAATACCAATATCGGATCAAAACTTGCTCCTCCTGTTCACACTATAAAATAATTACCTTACAGGCCTGTACAGCGACAATTTTATTATAAGTATAATGACGGGCAGTGTAAAAGACAACATTTTTTCATGGTTTTAACGGGCGGGCCTGATCACTTTGACGCGAACGTCGGCAAGACCTCTCGTAAGGTCCTCTATCCGTCTGAAAGCTCCCATGGTGAGATCAACGACCCTCCCCTCCCTGAAAAGCCTTCTTGAGGGGCCTCGGTCGTTGACGCGTACTATGACCTTCTTACCATTGCGGACATTAGTGACTTCAAGGAGCGTATTGAACGGCAACCCCCATGTGGCGCATGTAAGCTCATCGTGATCGAATTTTTCCATATTGGCGGTAGTAGCTTTTATTCCCGGTGAAAATTCCGCGTACCATGAGGCCTGTCCTTCGAGATATGCGAATGACGCGTCCAACTCGGTTCCCACGACTGTGAATGAAAATACAGCCATAGCCACGATCGCGTACACACAACACCTAAATATTAGATTGGATTTTGTTCCCATAACAATAAAGGCAAAAAATATCTGCCTTTCTCCTCGCTTAAATATTATATTAAAAAGATCCGCATGGCAACTTTTGGGAGGATAAAGTTAACCGGGATCCCGGAATGACTTGGATATAAATTTTGGGCAGGAAATAAAAGGTCTTAATGCGTGATCAAATGTGAAGAGGAACTGCGCTTTCTCCGCTCGATACATCTTGCCAGAAGAACCCCGGCTTCGAAAAGCAGGATCATTGGGATAGCAAAGATAAGCATGTTAACAATGTCCTGCGTTGGGGTGATGATCGCCGCGAAGACCATTATCGCTATAACAGCAAGAGGCCTCTTTGTCCTCAAAAAAGCAGAACTCACTAGCTCGGCGTCCGCAAGCAGTCCTAGACAAACCGGAAGAATAAAAATGATCCCTCCGGTTATTTCAAGCGCGCAAAAAAATGATATGTATTTTCCTATGGTTATAGCGGGCTCGGCTACGTTCACCGCGAATGTCAGGAGAAAAGAAAGCGCCGCCGGAATGGCCACAAGATATGAGAAGATCACGCCGATATAGAACAGACCCGCCGCCGCGATGAGCCACACCATCAGGCGTTTCCTGAAGTCCTTTTTAAAAGCAGGGCCGAGAAAGGCCCATACCTCATAAATGATCAGAGGAAAGACGAGGACAATGCTGGCAAGGATCGACACTTTGATATAAGCGGAAAAGGCCTCGGTGGGACTTATGAAAACAAGCTTCCCGGTATATTCCCTGACCGGGGAAGTAATAACCGACATTATGAGACCACACTTGGTGAATACGGCAACAGAGCAAACGACAATGACCGCCAGAGAGATCAGTATACGCTTACGCAGTTCTTCCAGGTGGGCTATGAAATCTATTTTCTTGGATTCTTCAGGATAGACAGCGTTCATCAGCCGCGTTTTTCCCTGTCCTTTTCGTTATCAGGGCCGCCCTGCATCCCTTTCTTGAACTCACTCAGGGCTTTTCCCAGGGAATGGCCGATCTCGGGAAGCTTCGCCGCTCCGAAAATAAGGAGCGCGATCACAAGTATAAGTAATATCTCAGGCAACCCTAATCCTAACATGCGTACTCCTTTGATACTTCTTTATCCGGACAATTGCATAATAAGGTCCGGGGCTTTGGGGTCATTTCACTTCATCGCTTCTGTCAGTTCACGATACTGCTCCAGTATAACGCCGATATACTTCGCGCTTCCAATAAGCGCCCCCAACATAAGTATGGTAACAGTTACCGTTATGAACGCCTTGACGAATAACGGGATCCCGGGACGCCCCCAGACAAGAGGAAGCGCGATAGGCCCCAAAAGGACTAAAGCCATGAACACCACCCAAGGCTCGTGATACCAGCAGGCGGAGGTATTGTTCCCGCGGCTTTCCCCCAAATCACTTCCCCCCACGTCTTCGTACAGGCTTTTTTGTAGATTCCTCCCTGAAAACCAGCCTCTCCGGCGGGATATAAGGTATCCCGTTCTCGACCGACCGGCCCATATCGTCTGTACCTATTTCTTCGTCATCATCGTCAAGAAGCTCCTCATCCTCTCCTTCGTCCTCATCCCCTCCGGTCTCGTCCGCGTGCCTGGCGACAACTATCGAATTAATTATCTCATCGGCGCCGATAGCCTCCTCGACGGCTTCGACAACGATATCCTTTTCCCTTCGGGACGAAACACGGCCTCTTATGACAACCCGAGATCCGTCCTCCTCGACGTCTATTTCAATATCATCGGCGTCTATGCCGTGCTCCTCAAGCTCTTCTTTTACTATTTCCAGACTGTCCATCCCATGTGTGTCCATGTTTTTTCTCCGTTGTGATCCGTCTTTTCCCACGAAAAAAAAGTATACCACATGGAATGAAAAAGACCAGTTCAAGGGGTTGAAGGGGTAAAGAGTCGATGGGGTAAAGAATTCCGGGTAAACACATGAACGCTTCAACGCGCCTGGATCACTCCCCTATGATCTTCACAAGGACCCTTTTACGCCGGCGGCCGTCAAATTCTCCGTAAAATATCTGCTCCCAGGGGCCAAGGTCAAGTTTTCTGTCAGTGATCGCGACAACGACTTCCCTTCCCATTATCTGCCGTTTTAGATGTGCGTCGCCGTTGTCTTCCGAGGTGTTATGGCGGTAAGAGCTTACAGGTTCATGCGGCGCAAGTCCTTCGAGCCAATCATCAAAATCCTTAATAAGACCCGCTTCATCGTCGTTAATGAACACACTGGCTGTGATGTGCATGGCGTTCACCAGGCATAGGCCTTCCGCTACGCCGCTTTTCAGTACGGCATGTTCTATCTTCGAGGTTATATTGATGTACCCCCTCCTCTCGGGGGTATTGAACCAAAGCTCTTCCCTGTGGTTTTTCATCTAAAAACCTCATTTTGGATGACGATCGGGGGCAAAGACTAAATAGTTTCGGACATTACCCACTCAAGATACCCCTTATGAGCGTTCGTAACTTTGATCACTTCTATACAGGGGCATGCATAGCTGTGTATACTCTTCACCGTCTCGAGAAGCTGTTCGGAAAGTCCTTCGCGGGTCTTGGCAATAAGGACCGCCTCGGTAGATCTCTCCACGTTGCCTTTCCACCTGTAAACGGACTTAACATTATCAAAAATATTCACACAGGCGGCAAGGCGCCTCTCCACGAGGTATCCCGCTATCCTCTCGGCTTCCGCGAGATCGGGAACCGTTATGTATACCATAGAGAGTTCATTCATACATGCCGCCTTACGGAAGTTCTTATCTCTGTTCCATGGAAGTGAAGGTGAAAAGCGTTATAGCCGCGGCCGCGGTAACGTTAAGCGATTCGACCACCGGATCGATCGGAATATGGAAATGGCCGTCAGCCATCGCGAGCACCCGTTCAGAGATGCCCCGGCCCTCACTGCCGAAGGCAATTATCACCTTCTCGGGGATAATTCTTATTTTTCTCAGGTCGGAAGCCTGTTCTCCGGCTGCCGACGCCGCGAGTAATTTATATCCGGCGTCCTTCAGACACGAGGCGAGCTCGTCATTATAATCCAGGACGGCAATGTCCAGCATGGTCCCGCTCGACCCCCGTATGACCTTGGGATTGTATTTATCGGCTGTATCCCCGCATCTAAGCACGATATCGGCCCCGAAAGCCGCGGATGTCCTTATCATCGCGCCGAAGTTACCGGGGTCTTGTATGCCGTCGCAAAGTACGGCGATACTTTTCCCGGCACTCCGAACAACATCCACTGCTTTTTCACTTTTAGGGATAACGGCAAGTATCCCTTGTGAGGTCTTCATTTCCGAAAGTAGTTCAAAATCCTTGTTAGAGGTCACGTATACCGGGACACGGGAGGCTTCAAAACGGTCCAACAACTCTTTCTTTTGAGGGTCTTTCGCCGTCCTGTCCGCCAGGACCACGTATTTGGGAAGATGCCCCCGGAAGGTCATGTCCTTTATGACCTTGAACCCTTCCGCGGCGAAAAGCTTCGTCCTGTCCCTCTCTTTTTTTTCCTTAAGCAGGAGCTGCGCCTCTCTCAATATCGGAACAGGTGCTATGTCCATTATCGGTTCATCCTTTCGTCATCTCTCGAACTTGCTGAGTTTTTCCCACCATGTACTGGAGTCCCAGGAGGAGGTATCATTCCAAAGTTTTTTAGCGCTTTTCGTCTTAAGATGCGACGGCGCTTTCCTGAAGAATTTCTTCGCGCTTTTATACCCCAGATCCGCGTACTCCTTCGCCTGCACGAGGCATTCAAGAATATCGGCGTCCCTGGCGACCAGACTTTCCTTTGTTCTCTGGGCGTCGTGCTCCGAACGGAAAGTTTTCAGGTCATTTTTCAACATAGTATCAAGGCCGTCTATCTGGCCGGCAAAAGCCTCTTTCTCGGCCTCCCTGACGTTCAGGTACCTGTGAGCGACCTTATGAAGGTCGTTGATCCGGGCCTCATGGATATCGTTGAAAAGCGACATCATGACCACCTTGTAAGGGTCAGCTTTTTCCATTTTGGCCAGTACATAGCCAATGGCCGCGCACCTGAATGAGTGCTCGGCCACGCTCTCTTCCTCCGGGATACCCAACATCCACCATCCGCTGCGCTTGACGCGCTTAAGCATACCCAGTTCCGCGAAAAAATCCAAAGTCGTCTTAGTATCGCCCATAATGTCCTTTCTTCCGTAGATCGCTGACCGTTAACTGACCAACCGACTGCGTTAACACCTCATCCAACCTTGCTGATCTCATAGGCTACAAGCGCCGCCGCTACCGAGGCGTTAAAGGAAAGAGGAGCCCCTTTCATCGGCAGAAAAAGCCCTTTGTCGATACATTTTAGAAGCCCCGGGCGTATACCCTTCCCCTCGGAGCCTATAATGATCACCAGAGGCCGTTTGATCTTCACCTTCCCTATTTCCTCGCCGCCGTCTACCACCGTGCCGTAAATGGTTATTCCCTTGTCCCGGCATCTTCCCGCGGCCTTGACCAGATTCGGCACACGGGCGATCTTCAGGTAGTTCTCTCCCCCGCACGCCACTCTCATTACCGTTTCATTCACCTCCGCGGAATCGAACTCCGGGATGACCACGGAAAAACCTCCGATACAGGCAAGCGACCTGAAGATACCTCCCATATTCTGCGGATCGGTTATCCCGTCAAGAAAGACCAGTGTGGTCCTTGCCTTCGAACAATCCTCCAGTACCTCCTGGAACGGGGTGTAGACAAAATCGTCCACTTCGGCCATTACACCCTGGGTGTGGACCGTTCCTCCCGAGCGTTCGAACCACGCTTTATCTACCGACTCGAAATCCACTCCCGCCGATTTGGCCGCGCGGACCACCTCTGAAAGGTCCGTTTTCCTTTGCAGGTAGAGTTTGCGAACAGAAGCGGGATCCGACCTAAGTCGTTCTATCACAGGATTTTTTCCGTACAGTTTCATATTCTTCACTCCCGCCCATATGTGCCGGTAAGCTCGGCTGTGCCGAGGATATGTCCCTGCATTGCCCTTATGACCGTGCTTCTCGAGGCAAGGGCCGGAACACCGTCCAGAAGAGAATCAAGCGCAAAAAGGGTGAACACATACCTGTGCCGGGATCCGGGCGGAGGACACGGTCCGCCATATCCCGGCCATCTAAAACTGTTCATACCCTGTTTTGCCCCGTCCGGAAGAGCGGCTTCAGGCAAGACGTTCTCAACTATTCCCTTGGCCGATCCTGGGATATCAAAGACCACCCAGTGGACCCAATTCCCCATCGGCGCGTCGGGATCGTCCATTAAGACCACGAAACTCTTTGTTCCCTCCGGGACATCGTCCCAGAAGAGCTGCGGCGAAACATTCTCGCCGACGCAGGTATGTTTATCCGGTATCTTACCACCCTCCTCGAACGCCGGACTCCGAAGCTCAAGAGAGAACGCCGTGCCGAAGGACGCAAAAACAAGAACGATACCGGCTATAACTGCCTTACAGGTCTTTAAATATCCCATGATCCCTTTTCCTTCCTCCCCTTTCGCCCGAGCTGCCCGGAAAACATAAAGGGGAACCTTATTTACGCAACAAAGACTTGATGCTCTCAATAACCTGCTGAGCCGCCTGCTCCTGAGCTGTTCCAGAGGTTTGTGCGGCCCCGGCCGACTGGCCGTCCTGGGTCACTCCGGATATGACCTGTGTGATCGTATCTACCGCCATGTTCTGCATGGCTCTTCTAACGATAGGCCCGGGATAAAATTCGGGCTTTGACATGTTCCCCTTGATCTTGAAATCAAAAACTATCTCTCCCGGGGACGACGAAAGATATTTTAAAAGGTCAGGGACCGTGACGTCCCAGAAACCCGCCGAAGAACTGTCTTGTTTCGCTTTGAACCTGAAATCCCTCAATTTAACCGTATTCATCGACCCTATGTTCCCGTTATCAAAATCGAGAACAAGGTCACCGGAAAAGTCCCCGGATAATATATCCACAGGGGAATACGGATCATAGTATGGCTGGAATTGTCTTATCTGGACATTCTCCGCGCGGAACCGATTGGACATCGTAAGATCCCGGCTTAAAGGGAAAAGGGTCATATCCCAGAAGATCCTCTGTTCGGGATCGCCGCCCACCACGCCGCTGCCTGAGGACGCCAGAGAAAGCACTTTGGTGTAATGCTCGGTAAGGTCCATTTTTATCTTGCCTTCCATGTCGTCGAAAGTTATCCGGTAGCCGCCCGGTAAGGTCCTATCCAAAAAAGTGATCTGCCCTCGCTTTATCCAGACCGTATCGGTTATGGAAAAGAAGTCGGCGGCCTTATCCGTTATAGCAGTTCGATCACCTGGAGTCGACCGTGTCCCTTCCTTCCCCTCGGACGTGCCCTCTTCTTGACCAAGTACGCCGGACATCTCGTTCACGTTCATCCTGCCGAAAGTATTCTTTTCTATGTATATTTTCACCCCCTCGGCATTGATCTGGGTAACCTTTATCCCTTCCGTGATGTTCCCTCCCTCGAGACCGAAACTGCAATTCAAGCTGTCGGCGTGGACAAGATGCTTTTCCGTATAGCCCGGCGCGTTCCTGACAGCGAACCCTTTGAGTTCCAGAAAACCGTTTTCAACGTCGAAGATCACGCTCTCCACCGAAACATACGGCGGGAGATTCCTCATTATCAGGGATTCCCCGGAACGGCCGATTATCTCGAACCTGAAAACATACGCAATGGCCAGGACAAATATAAGGATCGCTAAGAGCGAAACAAGTATCTTCTTCATTAAACTCCCTTTTTCACCAAACACCGTCAACTCTAAAACCGCAGTTCACACACCTTCCGAGCCTGAGATCGCCGGTCGGCTCGGAGGTAAAACCGTCTCCGCGTTCTATCAGGAGGGTACCGCACTCAGGGCATCGCGTATCCGAACCTTCATTCGCGTTACCGAGGTAGACATACTTAAGCCCCGCCTCCCTGCCTATATCGAACGCTATACGCATGGTCTCCATAGGCGTGGGGCTTGCTTCCGTATATAGATGGTCCGGGTGGAAACGGCTTATATGCCAGGGAATGTCGCTGCCGACGGAAGCCAGGAAAAGCGCAATATCTTTAAGTTCCTTGGCTGAATCATTCAATCCCGGGACCACAAGGGTCGTGACCTCCACCCAAACTCCGGACATTTTCATATTATCGATCGACGCGAGTACCGGGTTCAGGCTGCCCCCGCAGACACGCCTGTAAGTGTCATCCCTGAAAGATTTGAGGTCAATATTGGCCGCGTCCAGTACCGGCCTGAACCAGTGAAGAGCTTCAGGGGTCATATATCCGTTGGTCACGATATTGTTCTTTAGCCCTTCCGCCTTTGCCTTGATCCCTATATCTCTGGCAAATTCAAGAAAGATCGTGGGCTCGGTGTATGTGTAAGATATGCTGCGGCACCCTTTCCCGATGGCTTCCCCGACAATGCCCTCGGGAGAAACGTCCCGCCCCGGGTCGGAGCCGTCCCGGGCTGACGTCTGTGAGATCGTCCAGTTCTGGCAAAAAGCACATTTAAAATTGCATCCGGCGGTAGCCACAGAATACGACCGGCTCCCGGGAAGAAAATGGTAGAATGGTTTCTTCTCGATAGGATCCACGTTCGAGGCTACCACCCGTCCGTAGGCATAGGTGTAAAGTTCGCCGCCCTCGTTCCTTCGCATGCCGCAGTAACCGTACTTACCTTCGGATATAATGCATCGGTGCTCGCAAAGCGAGCATCTGACTTTGCCGTTACCGTCCTCTCCCCAGAGGGATGCTATCTTCTTCACTTGATCTCCTCAACGGATACATGCGGGATAATATCCGAACTCCGCGTGTTCTCACCCATGGATCGCCTTCCCAAATACCGCCCGGCAGGCATCCACAGCAGTTTCCGAAAATGTGGGATGCGCGTGCACGGTATTTACGATATCATCTATCGTAAGCCCCGCTCTTTTCGCCAGGGCGAATTCATGTATAAGCTCAGCCGCTTCATATCCGATGATGTGTGCCCCTAATATCTTTCGTGTCGATGCATCAGCTATGACCTTAACAAAACCCTCCGTTTGGAGATTGACCGCGGCTCTCCCATTGGCCTTGAAGAACTGTTTGCCTATACGATGATCGATCCCTTTAGTTACCGCTTCTTCCTCCGTGATCCCAACGCTCGAAGTCTGAACCTCGCCATACATGGCAGACGGTATCGATGTGTAGTCTATGACCGCGGGTTTCTCGCCTGCGGCGGATATCGCGGCAACTTCACCTTCCGCGGAGGCCATGTGAGCCAGAAGCGGCGAGCGGACAACGTCCCCGGCCGCGTAAATACCTCCCCTGGCGCGCATTTCTTCGTCGACCGGGATAAAAGCCCTGTCATCCGCTTCTATGCCGGCATTTTCTAGCCCAAGCGCGGCGGTGGATGGGATCCTGCCGATCGACACTATCACTTTATCGAAAACCCCGGTCACCCCGCCCGAGGGGGACGATATGTCTACTTCGGCCCGGCCGTTCTTGATCTTAATGGCTATAGATCCAGCGGACAGGACCACATTGACCCCGCGCTTGGATAGGATCGCTCCGAGGCGCCGTCCGATCTCCCTGTCTTCCGCCGGAAGAAGGGTCTCCTCGGCCTCCACAAGGGTTACCCTTGCCCCGAGTATGGCAAAGAAAGAAGCGAATTCCGTACCGATCGCTCCCCCTCCGACGATCAAAAGATCTTCCGGGACCTTCTCAAGCCTTATCGCGCCGGAACTATCCAAAATAATTCGCCCGTCAAAGGGGGTTCCCGGAAGAGGTTTCGGGTACGACCCGGCCGCAACGAGTATTTTCCCGGCCTTTAGGTCCTTTTCACCAAAGGATGAGGTTATATTAACGGTGGTCGGGTCTAAAAAAGCGGCAGAACCTTCTATAATGTCTATACCATTTTTCCGGAAAAGGAACTCTAACCCTTTTTTCAGGTTAGCGGCATGCGTTCGGCTTGTCCGGACCATATCCGGTAAATTGGGGCTCCCGAAACAGGCCTGAGGCATAAAAAGACCGCCGTTGGCCCTCATGAGATCAAATATCTTGGCGCTTCGGTAAAGCGACTTCGCGGGTATACACCCCTCGTTGAGGCACACCCCCCCGAGCATTTCCATATTCCTCTCGACGACAGCGGTCTTTAGCCCCAATTGGGCTGCCCTGACGGCAGCAGTATGACCCGCCGGACCCGAACCAATAACAACAAGATCGTATCTTCTATCCATTAATGCCCTCGCGTAAAGTTCGTAATGATAAAGACATTATATTACAGAAGACCGGAAGGATGAAGCACAAAGGAGAGTGTACAGCCCAGGCTAAGACAAAAACATCGGGTTATGATCCTAAAGAGAAAGACATGCGGGGTGATCAGCGCGGCAGATCAAAAGTTTTTGTTTTGGACGGACATATTTCGAAAATGTCCAGGATCTCAGAGAACTGGGTGGCAAGGATATTACTTTGGGCGGGGTATTTGGGATCGACGCAGGCGCAATCGGGTTCGATGTTGTCCTCGCCGTCCTCATCGTAAACCGTAAGTACGCCGTCCGCCCATGTAAGGGGGTACAGGCGGCATACCGAAGGCACCAGCCTTTTAGGAAGCGCCTTTTCAAAAACGAGTTGGTAGAGCACGCACCCTTTCCCCGATGGCGAATGGAAACAACAGTATCCGTCATCAGCCACGGTGCTCCGCACTGAGTCCCCGCCGAGAAAATCCGTTTCACCGCTCCACTCGTCTTCGAAGCATG
>JAQVSN010000086.1 GCA_028700515.1 Candidatus Omnitrophota bacterium | reverse complement strand
ACAAAATCGGTGTGGCTCTTTTTTCCGTCCCTGACCGGCCCAGTAATAAGGATAATATCGCCCGGACGTGCCTTAGATCTCAGGAGAAGCCTCCTCTTTTCGACACGTCCTATTATCGAAACGTCTATGACAAGCCGCCGTGAACCGTTGGTGTCTCCTCCAACTACACTTATACCGAACTCGCTGCATATATCGAAGATCCCCTTGTATATCTTGCGGACCGATGACATGGACATTCCCCGGGGAACTCCAAGGCTGACGGTAATGTATTCCGGTATACCACCCATCGCGGCTATATCGCTTATGTTCACAGCCACGGCTTTCCGCCCTACCTTTTCCAGCCGGTCGCGTTTGAGATCAAAATGTGTCCCCTCCACCAGCATATCGGCCGCCCAGAGGGAATAGTACATATGAGACCTCTCGATCACCGCACAGTCGTCGCCGACACCGACAAGCACGCCTTTTGGGGGATCTCCGGCATTCTTCTTGATCCAATCTATAAGTTGTATCTCTTTCATGTCCATCCCCTGTTCCCCTGTTGCCGCTTTCCATCGCCGGGATAACAGGCATCGAAGTTAAGCGGAGAACTTATTTTAATAGTCCGATCCCGGGAAGCACTCCTGAGTTCCCGGAATTCCAACTTCACGCCTTTTACGCAATAACGCAAGAACCCAACAACGCAATAACGTACCTTTGACGCTCTTTTAAGTTCCACGTCCATCCACCAATAACCAATAACCAATTACCAATTACAAATAACTGATCTTCCCGCGCCTTCTACTCGCCTTTCTTCCCGGATTTTCCGCAGGAAGGTTTACGGCTCAGGATTTCCGCAATCCTGTCCCTGTCCGGAGCCTTTATCACTCCCCGGTCAGTAATTATCGCGGTTATCAGTTTTGCCGGAGTTATATCAAAAGCCGGGTTCCATACGTGTACTCCGGGGGGAGCTATGATCTTTCCGGAGATGTTCTTGATCTCATCAGACGGCCTCTCCTCGATGATTATCTGCTCTCCCCTCTTAAGGGAAAGATCGAACGTAGAAGCCGGGGCAGCCACATAGAACGGCAAACCATGATGGCGGGCCAGTACCGCGAGCCCATATGTACCTATCTTATTTGCCGTATCGCCGTTAGAGGCGATACGGTCAGCTCCGACGATAACGGCATCAGCTTTCCCCCTGGACATGACGGCTCCGGCCATGTTATCACAAATGAGCGTGACAGGGATCCTGTTCCTCGCAAGTTCCCACGCCGTGAGACGCGATCCCTGAAGAACGGGTCGGGTCTCATCCGCATAGACCATCTCGATCTTTTTTCCGGCGGCGTAAATAACGCCCAAAGCCGTCCCTGTTCCTCCCGTGGCAAGCATCCCCGCGTTGCAGTGGGTAATGACCCTCGAGCCTTTCGGGAATAACCGCGCTCCATATCTCGAAATAGCGCTGCACGCTCTTTTGTCATCGGCATGTATCTTCCTGGCCTCCAGAAGAACGGCCTTCTTCTGTTCTGCCGGACCTTTTATCGCGGTGTAAGCTGCCGCTTTTTCTATCCTCTCAAGCGCCCAAAAAAGGTTCACCGCGGTGGGCCGGGCCGCAGATAAAAGGGCGTTGACCCGTCTCAATTCGGCGCACACAGAGGCCCCGGAAACGCGTTCCGCGCCAGCTATCCCCAGATATGCGCCATACGCGGCGGCTATCCCTATCGCCGGAGCTCCCCGTACGACCAGGCTCTTTATCGCACGGGCCGTGTCCTCCGCAGAACGGCATCGGACATAACGCTCCCTCGCCGGTAAAAATCTCTGGTCCAGGAGAACAAGCTCGCTGTTCGCGAATCTTATTGGGACTATCTTCATATCAGCGGATCGTCCTGTTTTTAATTTATACCTGACACCCGGAACACAAACCTTATCTATGTTCCGGGCGATCCTCATCGCTACTGTATACCAGCGGCCCTCATAACAAAAACAAACGCTACCATGGCCACATTATGGAATATGTGCACCAGGACCGAAGGCACGATCGATGCGGTCCTCTCAAAAAGGTATACCAGAAGCATCCCAAGAACGAATATCGGCAAAAAACCCACAAGATGTGCGTGAAGGAAAGCGAACACCGCCGATGTTATCACCATGGCCGGTATCCTGCCGGTACTCTTCCTTACCGCCGGGTACATGAATCCCCTGAAGAATATCTCTTCTGCCACAGGACCGAATACCGCCGCAAAAATGGTGGAGAGGACCAGCACCGAGGTCTCTTTTTCCTTCATGAAAACCTCTACTATCGGCTGTACCGGGGGTTCGTAATGAAAGATCCTGGTCACCTGATATGTCAGAAGCATTATTACAAGAAGCACCGGGATCAGCGCCAAATAACCGAGCGCGGCGTACCCTATGTTCCTTCCCGTATTCTCACGTGTGATGCCTAAAGCCTCGGGGCCCTGCCCCGAACGCCTGACAAAGTAAAGTATGACGCTTATCCCTACAATGTTTATCACTGCGGTGTTGAATACCATCCTGAAATTATCGTTGTACAGGATAGGCACGCTTGGCGCCGCCAGAGCCTGAACTATGATAAAAGCATACCCTGAGGTAAGGAATATCAGCACCACCCGGATCACGTCCCCTAAAGTCCATTTCGCCTCGGCCGGAGGCCCCCCTGATATAGAGATAGGCTGCCTCCGAACGGCCCGGATCATAAGGATCACGTTCAGGATCACCCCTCCGAATATCACGTACAACATCATCATATTGAATATTCCGAGGAAAAAATACAATTTCGGGTTTTCGGACGCCAGGGCCAGTAGTTTTTCCTGCCTGAGCTTTATCTCCTGTTCGTCGGGGAACAAAGAACTCGCCGGGCTTTCTTCCTCCCGGAAAGCCTCTTCGGAGTCTTTGGTCTTTTCCCCGGAATGGGACTCTTCAGAAGAGACCTCACTCCGGTGATCCCGTTTGTCGACGTATATGAGCGCGTTAAGGGCGATGATGAACAACACCATCGCGAGATATATCTTATTCTTAAAAAGAAGATCTATCAGTTTTCTCATGATATTTAAGGGATTTGCATCCGGCTTTCGGTCCGGACCCAAGCGGGATCATACTTTTTGTTATCCGACCACATCCGTGTGCCTCTCACGAAAAGTCGCTCCAAGGGAAACAGCCTTCTCTTTGACCGCCTTTACCGCCTCCTGCCCAATAAGATCAAGGCATGTAACTTCGGTCTTTATCCCGTTATCACGGCAGGACTCAAGAAAAGCCAATATTCCGGGATAGGCTCTTTCCCCGAAGACCGATCTGCAGATATGGTCATATCCCGCCTCATCCGGGGAGTTAAGGCTCACTGAAACCAGATCTACCAGGCTGGCGAGTTCCTTCGCTATGGGCCTTGAGGCTATCAGATCCCCTTCGCCGTTGGTCACGAGCCTCACCTTTTTCCCTCTTGATCTCGCGAACGCGGCCGTCTTTTTAACTAACCCAAGCCTGAGAGTAGGCTCCCCGAACCCGCAAAAAACGACATCCTTGTATCTGTCTATATCGCCCATCGAGTTTATCACTTCTTCCGCGGTAGGTTCCTTATCGAGCCTGAGGTTGTGGCCCTTTACGTAATCCGAAATGTCCCGGGTACAAAAACTGCACCTGTTGGTACAACGGCTGGTCACATTGAGATAAAGCGAATCTCTTATAGGATACGAATAGATATTCGCTCTCTCAAGCCCAAGCTTGAAGAGGCTGTTAGCGTTATGCGACGTTATCCTGCCTACATCCTCCGGAGAAAGGCCGTGCGTTCCTGCAAGAACCGCCGGAAGGGATCTTACGTTCGCCGGTTCATTCCTCTTTCCCCTCACCTCCGACGGAGAAAGATACGGAGAATCGGTCTCAAGAAGCAGCTGCTCGATGGGCACTTTTTTCGCGAGGTCCCTGATCGCTGAAGCCTTCGCATATGTTATATTCCCCGCGAACGACACGTAGAACCCCTTTGCAAGGAATCCCTCAAGATGTTTTTGTTCGCCCGCGAAACAATGAAGCACGGCGCGTGTAGCGTAATGGTCATACCTTTCAATGATCTCAAGAAGCTCCCCGGCCGCCTCTCTTGAATGGAATATCATCGGGAGATCGAGTTCCAGGGCCATTTCAATAAGCTTTACAAGAAGCTTTTTCTGCGCCGCCGGATCGGAATACCCCTTATAAAGGTCGATCCCGATCTCTCCGACCGCGACTATCTTGTCTTCGCTGACAGCCAGTTCTCTCAAGGAAGCTATATCCTCATCTTTGGCTTTGTCGGCCTCATGGGGATGTATACCTATCGCGGAAAAAAGCATCGGTTCCCGGGCCGCGAGCCTGACCGCCTTCCTGCTGCTATTGAGATCTATCCCGGGGACCACTATCCGCTCTACTCCCGCGTTCCCGGCTCGAACGAGGACCTCCGAAAGATCCCCGTTATAATCCGGAAGGTCAAGATGGCAATGCGTGTCAACAAGTTTCATTTCCCGCTCCTTTTATCCCGGCTTTCCCCCTTCACCGTCCCTTTTTTATCCTTAAAGCGCACGCCTTCTTTTTTAAGCAGCCTTTTCTTCTTTTCCGTTCCGTGTGCGTATCCTCCTATAGAACCGTCGGACGCTATAACTCTGTGGCAGGGAACATAAGGGGCATAAGGGTTTTTGTTAAGCGCGTTCCCGGCCGCCCTGGCGGCCCCGGAACGACCGGCTTTAGCGGCCGTCCATGCGTAACTCCTGGTCTTGCCCCTGGGTATCTCCATCACCGCGAGCAGCACCTTCTTCTGAAACGCCGTCAACTCCGGGTTTTCTTTTATCTTGCTTTCCCATGACCCTTTACCCATGCCTCTTGACCCCCTGACCAGAGAGAGCTTGAACGAAGTCACAAGGTCACAGGTAAAGGTATAGGTAAAGAGAATGTTTATAGCCGACTTTGGGTTAAAAGCACTTTACCTTTACCTTCACCTGTACCTTAATATCTACCTGCCGACTCCCGTTCTGGCTCCCCGAACCACGAATCACGAACCACTTTCCTTGCCCCATGTCGCATGATCCTTCTATTGTATTCTCGGAAAAAGAGGCTCACCCTTAGCCACCCTTGTCCCGGCCGGGTACATTCTCTCTTGTGGAGCCATCTGGCCTAATAACATCTTTTTTAAGTGCGCTGACAGATCCCCTTCAAGCCCCAACTGTGCCCACATTTTTTTCGACGTCGACGGCATAACACATGAAAGCCCCAGACACGCGGTCATGAGGACTTCGAGAAGGTCAGCCATAATAAGCTTTATTGCCTCCATTCCGTCTTCTTCTTTAGCGTATTTCCATGGAGCTGAAACTTCGATATACTTGTTCGCCCTGCACACCACCGACATTATGGCCTCGATCGCTTCCTTGATCCTCAGTTCCTTTCCGAGCATCAGGGCATCAGACCCTTTGCGGGCTTCGCTGATCGCCGAAAGAAGTTCGGCGCTTCGAGCCGATTGAGCCGGGTCCTTAAGGTCGTCCGGCGAAAAAGGCGCTATCCCTCCGAAATATTTTTCGACCATTGTAAGCGTCCTGTTCAGGAGGTTCCCGAGGTCATTTGCGAGGTCGCTGTTGTACATGAGCACAAGAGCTTCTTCGCTGAACGACCCGTCCATACCGAGATTCACAGCTTTAAGGAGAAAATATCTTACGGGATCCACTCCATACTTATCCGCCAGGTCAAGCGGGTT
>JAQVSN010000085.1 GCA_028700515.1 Candidatus Omnitrophota bacterium | reverse complement strand
GCTAAAGCCGAGAAGCTCCTGCGCCGTCCTGTATCGGTGTACGGTACGGTCATAAGAGGCGACGAAAGAGGCAGGCGGCTCGGTACCCCTACCGCTAACATCGATCCGCACCAGGAAGTCATACCTCCACCCGGGGTGTACGCGGTCGTGACGGATATTGACGGCCGGCTCTACGAAGGCGTGCTTAACGTAGGGTACAGACCCACTTTCTACGGCAGGAGTTCAAAGAAGAGAGAGGAACCCCTCATGGAGGTCCATCTAATGGGATTCGGAGGCGGGGAGATATATGGGCGGCAGGTGGAGATATTCTTTATAAAGCGCATTAGGGGAGAAAAGTATTTCAGGTCCTCAGCCGAACTTGCGGCCCGGATAAAAAAGGACATGATCGCGGCCGGGGCCATATTCTCAAGCGGCAAAAGGCAGATCCACCGGATATGCCGTTACCGCGGAGGGAAGAGGGCCTGAACCATGCGCTGTCTGGCTTTTTCTCGCTCCCGGTCAATGTTGCTGTTTACATTCTATGATTATTATGTTAATATAGCTTTTCATTGACCCAGAAAAGTGTCTAAAGGCGTCAAATTTGTGTGTCTTTATGTCCGGGAAAGGAGGTGTGGACATGTCTATTGTAAAGGAAAAAAAGCTGGAAGTGATCAACGCTCATAAAAAGCACGATACGGATACCGGTTCGCCGGAAGTCCAGGTCGCGATCCTGAGCGAAAGGATCAATAATCTTACGGAGCACTTCAAGAAGCATAAGAAGGATTTCCATTCCCGCAGAGGGCTTCTGATGCTCGTTAACAAGAGAAGGAACCTTCTCGCCTACGTGAAGTCCGTGGATAATAAAAGATACCAGGACCTCATCAAGAAGCTTGGCCTCAGGAAGTAACCTGCCCGGCCAAAATCAAGAACGCAACTAAAGATAAGGAAGTAGGAAGAAAGATGGCAATAGTAAAGACTAAGGTGGGCTCCGAGGATATCGTAATCGAGACCGGAAAACTGGCCAAACAAGCCGACGGATCGGTTACGGTGACATGCGGAGGTACGATGGTACTGGTCACGTGCGTGTGCGCGAGGCAGGCAAAAGAGGATCTTGGGTTTTTCCCCCTTACGGTGGAATATCAGGAAAAGAATTTTGCCGCGGGTAAGATCCCCGGAGGGTTTTTTAAGAGAGAAGGCAAGCCCTCGGAAAAAGAGGTCCTCACTTCGAGGATGATCGATCGTCCTATCAGGCCGCTTTTTCCGTATGGAATGCTGAACGAGGTGCAGGTCATAGCTACTGTGCTCTCTTACGACGGGAAGAACGACTCAGACGTCCTCGCGATGATAGGCGCTTCAGCCGCGCTGCACATATCAAATATCCCTTTCGACGGTCCGCTTGCCGGCGTAAGGGTGGCTCTGATAGACGGTGAGCCTGTGATCAATCCCACCTTCATGCAGCTTGAGGAGAGCGAACTCGAACTTATCGTGGCCGCGAACCGGGATAGCGTCGTTATGCTCGAGGCCGGAGCCGCGAGATTGAGCGAGGAAGACGTCATTCGCGCTATAAAGGCGGGGCATGATGCCATCAAGCCTCTGATCGATATCCAGGAGCAGCTGAGGAAAGAGATCGGTAAGACGAAGAGGCAGGACATAACCATGACCAAGATAGACGATGAGGTCACGGGAAGGATCCGTAAAAAAGCCATTGAGGCTTTCAAGGATATCTACAAGATCACCGACAAGCATAAGAGGATGGACGAAATGGACATCCTCAAGAAGGATATTGTCGCAAAAGAGATAGAGTCCGCCGGTGCGTCCGCCGACCCCAAGAAGGTGGAATCCACCGTGAAAAATTCACTCGGAGCGCTTGAGGAAGAATATTTCCGCGACGTCGTTCTCAAGGAGAACAGGCGTGTTGACGGGAGGAAGTTCGACGAGATAAGGAAGATAACCGCCGAGATCGATGTCCTGCCCAGGACCCACGGGTCAGGTCTTTTTACCCGCGGTGAAACCCAGGCTTTGGCCGTGACTACGCTCGGGACGAGTTCCGACGAGCAGATAATCGACGCTTTAGCGGGCGAAAGCTACAAGAACTTCATGCTCCATTACGATTTTCCGCCTTTCAGCGTCGGGGAAGCTAAGCCCATGAGGGGACCCGGCAGGAGAGAAATAGGGCACGGCGCGCTCGCGGAAAAAGCGTTAAGGGCGGTCATGCCGCCAAAAGACGGTTTCCCCTACACCGTACGGCTTGTTTCCGAGATACTTGAGTCCAACGGTTCGAGCTCGATGGCTACGGTATGCGCCGGTTCGCTGTCCCTTATGGCCAGCGGCGTGCCCATTGAAGGCGCGGTAGGCGGGGTAGCGCTCGGTCTTGTGACCGACGGGGACAATTACAAGATCCTCACCGACATAGCGGGCATAGAGGATCATTACGGTGATATGGATTTCAAGGTCGCCGGCACGAAGGACGGCATTACGGCCGTGCAAATGGACCTCAAGGTGAAAGGTATAAGCCATAAGATGCTTGAAGACGCGTTCGCCAGATCCAAGGCAGCGCGTCTTGCGATACTGGATATAATGAACAAGACAATAACGGAACCGAAAAAAGAGATGTCCTCCTACGCCCCCCGCATCGTTACCGTCAAGGTAAGGGCGGAGAAGATAAGAGAAGTTATCGGGCCGGGCGGTAAGATGATAAAGAAGATCATAGCGGAGACCGGAGCCGATATAAACATAGAGGACGACGGGTCCTGCCAGGTGGCCTCATCGAACAAAGAGTCACTGGATAAGGCTCTGGCCATGATAAATGAGATAGTCGCCGAGCCCGAATTGGGGAAGATATATGACGGTACGGTGACCAAGATAATGACCTTCGGCGCTTTTTGCCGGATCATGCCCGGATGCGAGGGGCTTGTACGCGTCTCGGAGATAGCCGATAAATTCGTCAAGGACGTGAACAGCGAGCTTAAGGAAGGCCAGTCGGTCAGGGTGAAGGTCATCGAGATCGATTCGCAGGGCAGGGTGAACCTGAGCATAAAGCAAGTTGAAAAAGATAAAAATACGGATAAAGCGCAAGGGAACGGCTAAAGACCTTCCTGTCCCGTCGTATGCGACCTCCGGTTCCAGCGGGGTTGACCTTTACGCGGATGTGGACAAGGAGGAGGTAATAGCTCCCGGTGAGATACGGCTCGTTTCCGTAGGGATCTACATCGAGATCCCCGATGGGTATGAGGCCGTGGTACGCCCGCGGAGCGGACTCGCCATCAAACACGGTATATCCCTCGTGAACACCCCCGGGACCATCGACAGCGATTACCGCGGTCTGGTGAACATCATCGTAATAAATCACGGGAAAGAAACGTTCACCGTAAAACGCGGCCAGAGGCTGGCTCAGATGGTGTTCCAGGAAATAACAAGGGCGGACTTTGTGGAAGTTGAGGAACTCGACGAGACGCAAAGAGCGCATGGAGGGTTTGGCCATACCGGTGTATAAGTCTCATGGGTGAGGCCTTTTTGTAAGCGGTTCCTGACCGCGCCTGCAACGAGCGGGGATAAATGACCTTAACCGAATCACTTATATCGGGCATAGTACAGGGCCTTACCGAATTCCTTCCCGTGTCCAGCTCAGGACATTTGGTCCTGCTTCACAGATTCTTCGGATTGTCGGAGCCTATGATGTTCTTCGACGTATGTCTGCACGCCGGCACTCTGGCCGCCGTGCTTTTTTATTTCCGGAAAGACCTTTTGGGCATCGTAACGCGCCGTGACTACAGGACGATAGCCCTTCTTGGCGCGGGGACAGTGCCCGTTGTAGCGGCCGGACTTCTTTTTGAGGACCGTATCGAGGCGCTCTTCGCTTCGCCCGGGATCGTATCTATGATGCTTTATGGTACCGCTTTTCTCCTTTTGGCCGGGGAATATCTTTATAAAAGGGTCCGGCGCATGAACGGACTGACCGCCGTATCCGCCCTCGGAGTGGGAGCAGCCCAGGCGATGGCGCTTGTCCCGGGAATATCGAGAAGCGGAGCGACTATAAGCGCCGGACTTGCATTCGGCCTTGAACGGGATGAGGCTTTCAGCTTTTCTTTTCTCCTTTCCGTTCCGGCGGTCTCAGCGGCGTTGGTGTATAAACTTTTAAAAGCGGGTACGGCCGCGGCCGATCCGAGCGTGGGTCTTAACTACGCGGCCGGGGCATTTACGGCGTTCGTTGTCGGGATGGCCAGCCTGGCGGTACTCAGGCGCGTTGTAGCGTCCGGGAAACTGTATATTTTCGCGGTGTATTGCATTTTGGCCGGTACAGTCGGTATATTATACTTATAGCGAACGTCGAGAATAAAGCTCTGGCAAGACTTTTGTCGAATGCCCAATATCATAGGAAAAAAATGGACCAAAGAAGAAAGAATGAGATAATCGCGGTAGTTTTGTTCGCCGTCAGCCTTTTTATGTTCCTCAGCATCTTTACTTTTAGGGAACAGGACATTTCTTTTTACACCTCAAGCCCGAACGCGGTCCCGCATAACGGTACCGGTATAATAGGTTCCTATCTCGGAGCGCTCTTGCTCTTCTTCATGGGGAAGGCTTCGTACGTCATCCCATGCCTGCTTATGGTCTGGGGTGTGATGAGGCTTCTCCAGATGCAGGAGCACAAGATCTTCTTCAAGCTTTTCGGGACGGTGGTCCTGGTGTCCGCCGTCAGCGCAAGTCTCAGCATGGTATCCGGGGCCGGCCGGGTCCTGTCGTTCTCGAACGGGGGGCTTCTGGGTTCCGTATCAGCTGATTTTCTCCTGGGGTATCTTGGTCCTGTGGGAGCGGCCGTATTCGTGGCCGCGACAATGATCCTTTCAATGCTGGTAGCTACCGAGTTCATGCTGCTTCCTCTTATATTGAGCGCCTTTAAGCTGGCGAGACGGACAGTGACAGAGATCAAAGAGTCTCTGCCCGAGAAAATTGAAGCGCCCGCGATCACAGGCAGGAACAAAAAGGTCGACAAAGTCAAGGCCCTGAAGGCCCGTGAAGAAGTAGCACGTAAACTCGCTGAGATGAAAAAACAGGTCGATGAGACCCGAAGGACTTCCTTCAGCCGGAGGGCCGGAGAGGATAAGGAGGAGCGGAGCCCCCATACGGCCGAGAAAAGACCCGCGGGAAGGACCGAACCGAAGATAGTCAGCGCTCCTCCCGCGAAGAAGTCCGCCGCCGGAGCGGAAAGGATAACCGCGGTGAACGCCGGAGGGCAAAAGATCGATTACAAAATACCGGGTACGGATATGCTGCACACTCCTTTAAAGGATAAGGACAAGGACCAGGAAAGGGAAGAGGACCTGAAACTTAAAGCGGAGATACTCGAGAAGACCCTCCTTACGTTCGACGTCGAAGCCAAAGTAGTGAAGATAAACAGGGGGCCCATCATAACCCTCTATGAGCTTGAGCCCTCTCTCGGCACAAAAGTCGGACGTATAACTTCACTCGAGGATGAAATATCGCTGGCTATGAGATCATCGAATATCCGCATCATCGCGCCGCTTCCGGGAAAAGGGACAATAGGCATAGAGATCCCGAATGATAAGAGGGAAGTGGTCCTCATCAGGGACATACTTGAGACAAGGGAATACACCGAAGAGGAATCGCCTCTTAAATTCGCTTTAGGCAAAGGGATATCCGGAGAGCCCCTCATCGCGGACCTTTCGAAAATGCCGCATCTTTTGATAGCCGGAACCACCGGGTCGGGGAAAACAGTATGTCTTAACAGCGTCATTTCGAGCCTTCTTC
>JAQVSN010000084.1 GCA_028700515.1 Candidatus Omnitrophota bacterium | reverse complement strand
GTGCCGATCGGGGTGATAGGGGTCATTTACGAATCCAGACCTAATGTTACGGCTGATTGCGCGGCTTTGTGTCTCAAAGCCGGCAGCGCGGTAATACTTCGCGGAGGAAGTGACGCGATAATGTCTAACAAGGCCATCTATAAGGCAATGGCAAAAGGTGCCCTCTCTGCGGGGATCGCCTCCGGTTCGTTTATCCTGATGGAGGATACGTCCAGAGAACTCGTGGATGCTATGCTTGAAGCCTCAGGCGATATAGACCTCATCATGCCCCGCGGAGGCGAACGTCTTATCCGGGAGGTCGCTGCCAAAAGCCGTGTTCCCGTGATAAAACACTACAAAGGTGTCTGTCATGTGTATGTGGATTCGCGCGCGGATCTCGAAATGGCCGAGAGGATCTGCATGAACGCAAAGGTCCAGCGTCCGGGGGTATGCAACGCCATGGAAACGATGCTCGTCCATAGGGACGTGGCGGCCGTTTTTCTGCCGGCGATCGCGGCCGAACTTGCGGTGTCAGGAGTGAAGATAAAAGGGTGTCTCGAGACCGTGAAAATACTCGGGAAAGGCTGCGAGAAAGCCACGGAAGAAGACTATTATACGGAGTGGTCCGACCTTGTATTGAATGTGAAGGTCGTAGGCTCTCTTGATGAAGCGGTCGACCATATCTCAAAGTACGGTTCAGCGCATTCGGACGCCATTGTCACCCGTGACAGGGAAAAAGGCGAAGATTTTGTCAGGAAAGTGGATTCGGCAGCTGTTTATATCAACGCTTCGACCAGGTTTACGGATGGCGGAGAGTTCGGCAAAGGCGCTGAAATAGGTATATCTACCGACAAGATCCATGCCCGGGGACCTATGGGGCTGGAGGAACTCACCTCATATAAGTACGTTGTCCGCGGGAACGGGCAGGTCAGGGCTTAACGGATCCGGGAGAGAGGATGCAGGGAAAAACATCGATACCCCCGCCACCTTCCCCATTATCTTAAAACAAATGAAGATAGGCATACTCGGAGGGACTTTTAACCCGATACATACCGGACACCTGGTTTTAGCGCAGGAGTGCTGGTATGCGCTCGGGCTTGAAAAAGTCCTGTTCGTTCCGGCTTCTCTTCCGCCTCACAAAGAGGTGGAGGGGGGAGTGTCGGCTGCCGACCGTCTGAGCATGGTGAAAATGGCTCTTGGACACGATCCCCGGTTCGAGATATCCACCTATGAACTGGATAAAGGCGGTATCTCGTACACGGTAGATACGCTCAGACACTTTCACAAGGTTTACGGGGCTCAAACGGATCTTTTTTTCATAGCCGGAGCTGATGCCGCCGGGGGGTTATCCACATGGCGGGAACCAGATGAGGTCCTTAAGATAGCGACCTTGGTAGTAGTCTCAAGGCCAGGACATCGATGCGTGGATGATCATGGAGGAAAAATAAAGCGGATACAGATGCCGTCGCTTGACATCTCATCGAGCTTAATACGCAAAAGGATAGAGGAAAAGGCCCCTATAGATTTTTTAGTTCCTGCTCCGGTGGTTGCTTACATAAGGGACAAAGGATTTTATAGAGTATAGGGAAAGACCGATATGCTTGACATTTACTATCAATATGATAAACTTGACGCATTGCGAATTTTTTCAAGAAAGGGAGGTACATATCATGGCTGAAGGCTATTGCGTGAAGTGCAAGGGAAAAAAAGAGATGAAGGATGCCAAGGAAGTTACGATGAAGAACGGCAGGAAGGCCGTTAAGGGTTGTTGTCCCGATTGCGGGACGGGTATGTATCGGATCATGAGCAAGTGATCATGGGCGGCGGCCGGGTGAAACCGGCCGTGTCAGCTGTTATGTTGGGATGTCCTCACGATCAGGTATCCCGAAAACCGTCGGGCAGGATGGTCCCGGTCAAAAAGATAGTGATAGAGTCCAAGTCGCGAGAGAAAGCTAGACGAATAGCGGCCCTTGCAGCAGACACCAAGGGTGATAGCATAGTCCTCCTGAGGATAAAGGGCGTTTCGTCAGTCAGTGACTGGATAGTAATAATAAGCGCCACATCCTCCCGAAGGATAAGGGCTATAGCGGACGCAATACGGGAGGGAATGAGCAAGGAAAAGGAACGCCCCCTCCATGTCGAAGGAAGGAACAACCCCTACTGGACCCTCCTGGATTACGGCGATGTCGTGGTCCACATCTTCCATGAAGATATCAGGGATTTTTACGGACTTGAGCGGCTTTGGGCAGACGCTCCTATAGAACGGTTCGAATAAAATGCACGCCAAAGAGATAATAAAAAAGCTGAACAACGCGCTTGACGCGGCTTGTCGGGAATATTTCATCAAGGATCTCGCAGGGCTCCCGTTCCCCGAGACCGCGGACCTGGGTTTCTGTGTAGCCAGGGACGAACGCCATGGAGATCTTTCCTCCAACACCGCTATGAGACTTGCCTCTTCCGCAAAACGCCCACCCCAGGATATAGCAAAAGCACTTATCCCGATCTTCAGAACGTATGTGGAAAGATCAGGCCTTATTTCATACGTGAAAGAGACGGAGTTCAAGGGGGGGTTCCTCAATGTCCGTTTTTCGGATGCCTATTTCCGGGACTTGATGATCATGGTAAAAAGATCCGGCCGGGATTATGGAAGGAGTACTTCCGGATCAGGAAAAAAGGTGAACATAGAATTTGTCAGCGCGAACCCTACGGGGCCTCTCACTATTGCCCATGCCCGACAGGCTGCCATCGGGGACGCGCTTGCCCGAATATTGCGTTATTCCGGATACGAGGTCACTTGCGAATACTATCTTAATGATTGCGGCAGACAGATAAACCTTCTGGGAAAGTCGGTTGAGGTCAGGTATCGGAACCTTTTTGGCATAGAAGAATCAATGCCGGAAGATGGTTACCGGGGGGAATATATCGTGGATATGGCGAAGGAGGTCAGAAAGCGGCATGGAGAAAGGTTCCTGAAAGGCGGTCCGGAGGCCGAGGGTTTTTTTAGGAAATTCTCGGTTTCACAACAGATGGCCGATATCACAAAAGACCTTGAGGATTTTGGCGTGAAGTTCGATGTTTGGACGAGCCAGGGGGCTATTGAAGCACGTCATGAGGTCGAGAACGCTCTTCTGGAACTTACCCGGAAGGGGTTCATATACGACAGTGAAGGGGCTAAATGGTTCGCTTCTTCGAGGCTAGGTGACGATAAGGACAGGGTTGTACGTAAGAGCGACGGGGCTTACACTTACCTGGCCCCGGACATCGCTTACCATAGGGATAAATATCTTCGCGGTTTTGACCGTCTGATAGACCTCCTGGGACCGGATCATCACGGATATATCAACAGGATGAAAGCCGCCGTTCAGGCCCTTGGGCACGACGCAAAAAGCCTTGATATCCTGATAGTGCAGCTTGTGAGCCTTTTCAGGGGCGGTGAGCAGGTAAGGATGTCTACCCGTAAGGCCGAGTTCATAAGCCTTCGCGAAATATTGGATGAGCTCGGGAAAGATGTTTCCCGATATTGTTTTCTCAGCCGAAGACTGGATAGCCACCTTGATTTTGATATCGAGGTGGCTAAAAAAGAGTCCATGGATAACCCCGTTTATTACGTCCAGTACGCTCACGCCCGGATATGCAGCATTATGAAGTACAGTAGAAAAAAACGCTTTGCGCTTCTTTTTACTCCTATAAAACTCGACCTTCTTGCTGAAGCGCGAGAAAGGAAGCTCATGCGTCGTATAGCCGAGTTCCCTTTTGTTGTAGAGTCCGCCCAGGAAGCTTTGGAACCCAACAGGTTGGTGGTGTATCTCAACGAACTTGCCGGGGAATTCCACTCTTTTTATACGGATTGCAGGGTGGTGTCGGATGACCCCAGACTCACAAAAGCCAGACTGTTCCTGGTGGATCTGGTCCGTATTGTTCTTACCAATGGGCTTGGGCTCTTGAACGTGACGATGCCCGAAAAGATGTAGATCCTCATGGTCGAAATTCTGTCTTCTTGGTCAACCTGTTTCTAAGGTCCGCAAAGATGTTCAGATCCCTCAAGCTGTATTTGAACGAAAATGCCGATATCGAAGCCGTGCTCAAAACGCTCGGGGAGTATGGCTATACACGTTGTAGAAAGGTTTCGATCGAAGGGGATATAAGCCTCATTGGAGAGACCCTCACCGTTTACCCCGCCACATTTGAATGTCCGGTCAGGATAGATATACAGGACGGAACGATACGTTCGATAAAAAGCATCGATCTTTTTTCCGCGAGAAGTATTGAAGACCACAAAGGCGTGATTATCCTTCCTCTTAGCATTATCAGGCGGACGGGATTGCGTAAACACGGCATAGAGATGGGAGAGCAGCCCATTGATTCGTTCGTGGACATTGAGCCCGGGGACATCATAGTGCACCTGGATTACGGTATCGGGAAATATCTCGGCGTACAGCGCATGCGCTCAGGGGGTAGTACAAAAGACTATTTTGTGCTCGAGTACAGAGATGGAGACAAACTGTACATAGAGAATAAGGATCTCCATAAGATCCAGCGTTATGTCTCATTTCATCGACGTGCCCCCGAGATCAGCAGCCTTAAGGGAAAACGGTGGGAGTTTTCCAAAGAACAGGCGGTCAAGGGAGCGGCTAAAGTAGCGAAGGATCTTCTGAAGCTCCAGGCCAAGAGAGAAAGTGCCCTGGGTTACTCTTTCAGCCCTGATACGGATTGGCAAAAAGAGGTAGAAGAAGCATTTCCATACAAAGAGACGCCTGACCAGCTTAAGGCCACGGCCGATGTTAAAAAGGACATGGAAAAAAAGAAACCCATGGACCGTCTTCTGTGCGGTGATGTTGGTTACGGAAAGACCGAAGTCGCGCTGAGAGCGGCGTTCAAGGCGGTAATGGATGGGAAACAGGTAGCCTTTCTTGTCCCGACAACGATCCTTGCCGAACAGCATTTCAACACTTTCACTAAACGCCTCAATGACCGGCCTGTAAATATCTCCATGCTCAACAGGTTCAGGACAGAGGCCGAGCAGGAAAGGATACTCAAGGGACTGGAGGGAGGCTCGGTCGACATAGTGATAGGGACTCACCGGCTTCTTTCTGACGATGTCGCGTTCAAAGATCTGGGGCTTTTGATAATTGATGAGGAGCAGCGTTTCGGGGTGAGACATAAGGACAGGATCAAGCGTCTGCGTGTGAATGTGGATATCCTGACCTTGACGGCTACCCCAATACCGAGGACCCTCTATCTGGCGCTTATGGGAGGCAAGGATATATCGGTTATCGAGACCCCGCCTCTGGAGAGGATGCCGGTCCATGCGGAGGTAATAAAGTATAACGGAGCCCTCATAAAAGATGCGATAGAAAAAGAGCTTAACAGGGGAGGACAGGTCTACTATGTGCATAATAGGGTGGATAGCATCGACAAAGTTGCCAGAGAAGTAGCTAAACTGGTCCCAGGGGCCAGGATAATGGTCGGGCATGGTCAAATGAGCTCTAAAGCCCTTGAGAAGACGATGCTGAAGTTCATGAGAGGCGATGTAGATATCCTGGTGGCTACTACCATAATACAATCGGGGATAGACGTCCCTAACGCTAACACGATGATAGTTGATGACGCCGATAAGTTCGGGTTGGCTGATCTCTACCAACTCAAGGGGAGGATAGGAAGGTTCGATAGACAAGCGTATGCATACCTTGTGGTTGATGAGCTCTCAACTCTTACAAGTGACGTGCAGGAAAGGCTTGCCGTCATAAGGAAATATGAAGCTCTTGGATCGGGATTCAAGATAGCCATGAGGGACCTTGAA
>JAQVSN010000011.1 GCA_028700515.1 Candidatus Omnitrophota bacterium | reverse complement strand
CGCCCGTTGCTTTGGAGAAAGAGTTGAGGTTCGCGATAAGAGAGGGCGGCCACACGGTAGGCGCCGGAGTTATTATAGAAATAACCGAATAAACAGGGAAGCGCAGGATATAAACGATGGCTAAGAAGTCGAAACAGTCTCAAAGAATTAGATTAAAGCTCAAATCATTTGACAGCAAGCTCCTTGATGTGTCGATGGAAGAGATAGTGGAAACGGTCAAAAAGACGGGCGCGTCGATAACAGGCCCCGTGCCTCTTCCGACGAAGACCGAAAACTACACGGTTCTCAGGTCTCCACATGTCGACAAGAAATCGAGAGAGCAGTTCTTCTTGAAAACACACAAAAGAATGCTGGATATCGTGGATCCGACTTCGAAGACGATAGACGCACTCAAAAAACTCGAGCTTCCGGCGGGTGTGGATGTGGAGATCAAGTAGGATAAGGTCACTGTTTTGGCGCTTTATTTTGATCTAAACGTGCGGAAAAAGCACATTCGGCAGAGAGGGAAAAATGTTACAGGGTATGCTTGCTAAAAAGATAGGGATGACACAGATCTTCAATGAGGACGGGGTGCGTATTCCCGTAACGGTCATTGAAGCCGGACCTTGTCAGGTCCAGTATATCAGGACCGACAAGAAGGAAGGCTACTGGGCTGTCCAGCTCGGTTACGATGATACAAAAGACAAGAGGGTCAAGAAGCCCCAGCGAGAATATCTCAAGACCAAGAGCCTTAAGCCGAAAAAATTTGTCCGTGAAATACGCTGTGCCGTTGAACCGGAACTCAAAGTTGGCGATGAGATAAAGAACTCCAATTTCCAGGTAGGGGATCACCTTGATGTTATCGGGACCTCCAAAGGAAAGGGCTTCCAGGGAGGAATGAAAAAGTATGGATGGAGAGGAGGGACCGGTTCCCATGGCTCAATGTTCCATAGGGCGCCGGGTTCGATCGGGGCAAGTTCATTCCCCTCAAGGGTAATGAAAGGTCACGGGATGCCTTCTCATATGGGTAATGTTAGGACCACAGTGCAGAATCTTCTGGTAGTGGACGTCGACGCCGGGAATAACACGATAGCGGTGCGTGGGGCTGTCCCGGGCGCCAACGGATCATACGTGGTCATCAGACTCGCCAAGAAAAAACCTGTTGCTCCCCGGAAGTCCCCGGAGAGCGCGGCACAGGAAACCAAATGATCAAAGGAAAACCAAAAGTGAAGACAGAAGTCCTAAATACAAAATTACCGGTATATGATCTTGACGGAAAGATCGTAGAACATATGCAACTGGATGAGAAGATCTTTGACGGACGTGTAAATAAGGTCCTATTATATGAAGTCAATAAGATGTATCTCGCCAACAGCCGTCAGGGAACGGCATCCGCCAAGACCCGAGGAGAAGTTTCAGGAGGTGGGCGCAGACCCTGGAGACAGAAGGGGACAGGACGCGCCAGGGTAGGGTCTTCCAGAAACCCTCTATGGAAACACGGAGGCGTAACCTTTGCCCCCAAGCCGCGCGACCTCAGTTATTCCATGCCCAAAAAAGCCATCAAGGCGGCGTTGGTGTCCAGCCTTAACGCCCGTCTTATGGAAAAAGCCATAAAGCCAGTAGTCGAGATACAACTAAAAGCCCCCAAGACACGAGAGTTCCAGACCCTCCTGAATAAATTGAAAGTGGAAGGACCGGTACTGGTCGTGTTGGATAAGATCACGCCCGAGGTCAGCAGATCCACCGGGAATATCAAGGACCTGAAGGTCCTTGAGGGAAGGAATCTCAATGCAAGAGATGTACTTCTTAAGGATTGGATGGTCATCGAAAAGAATGCATTTGAAAAACTTGCTGAGAGGTTGAAATGAAAACGGCATTTGATGTTGTGAAAACCATGCTAAGGACCGAAAAAGGGCATTCCATGCTTCCTCAGAACAAATATGTTTTTGAAGTAAGTGGAACGGCTAATAAAATCGAGATCAAGAAGGCAGTGGAAGAACTTTACAAGGTCAAGGTCGACGCGGTCCACGTTGTTAATGTAAAAGGGAAACTGCGAAGAGTAAGATTCCGGGAGGGGATGACGTCATCCTGGAAAAAAGCGATAGTAACACTCAAACCAGAGAGCAAAATAGAGGTAACTTGAAATGGGAATTAAAAAATTCAGACCTATAACGCCTGGAACACGGTTCGCCGAACTTATGACGTTCGAGGGACTTACCAAGATCAAACCTGAAAAATCCTTAATGACCTCTCTCCCTAAAAGAGGTGGGCGGAATAATTATGGACGGATCACTGTAGCGGCTCGCGGCGGCGGCCACAAGAGATGTTACAGGATAATAGATTTCGGATATTCAAAAAAAGGGCTTAACGGCACGGTTGAGACCATTGAATATGATCCAAACCGTTCTGGCAGGATCGCCCTGATACGCTGGGACGATGGAGAAAAGACCTATTTTGTGGCTCCGGGCGGGATAGTTCCTGGGACTTCCATCCAATCAGGACCATCAGCTAAGATCGAGACGGGAAATTCCATGCCCCTTAAGAATGTGCCTCTTGGATCTGAGGTTTACTGCGTTGAAATGGAACCGGGGCGGGGAGCAAAGATAGCCCGGTCCGCGGGGATAGCGGCAATGGTTGAAGCCAAGGATGCCGGGTTCGTACACCTTAAGATGCCAAGCGGAGAGGTCCGGCTTATAAAGGAAGAATGTTACGCAACCCTCGGAAAGGTAGGCAATGCCGAGCATGAGAACGTTTCACTCGGTAAGGCCGGAAAGAATAGATACAAAGGACGCAGGCCTAAGTCTAGAGCCGTCGTGAAAAATCCGGTAGACCATCCTATGGGCGGCGGCGAAGGTAAATCCAGCGGTGGCCGTAATCCATGTTCGGCCTGGGGGCAGATAGCCAAAGGACTGAAGACACGCAGGAAAAAGAAGCCGTCCGGAAGCCTTATAATCAAACGGAGGAAGTAAAAGATGTCAAGATCCACAAAAAAAGGGCCGTTCGTAGACGAACACCTTACTAAGAAGATAACTCAGATGATACAGACGGGCCAGAAAAAACCTATAAAAACCTGGTCGCGAAGATCGACGGTGCTTCCGGATTTTGTAGGCTTCACGATATCGGTGCACAACGGAAAGGCCTTCCACCCCGTCTTTGTGACGGAGAATATGGTAGGCCACAAACTTGGAGAATTCGCTCCCACTAGAACTTTTAGGGCGCACGGGGCGGCCACCAAGATCTCCATGGACAAGACATAACGCATAGAAGAGGGAAGATATGCTTGCCAAAGCTTACACGAAATATATAAGGATGTCAGCCAGAAAGGTAAGGCTGGTAATTGAGTTAGTGAAGGGGAAGAATCTGGAAGAGGCCGGAGCCATTCTTGATAGCGTCAACAAGGGTGCGAAGGAGCCGATCAAGAAGACCATCAATTCGGCGTTCTCCAACCTTAACTGCAACCGAACGGACAAGTTGCTTGCCAAAGACGTGGTCATATCCGAGTTAAGGGCCGAAGGCGGTCCCATGCTTAAAAGATACCGGTCTGCCAGTATGGGTAGGGCGACGCCTATAAAACACAGGACAACCCACATTTATGTTGAACTCGATGGAAAGGTATCCTCCGGGGGGCACAAGGGAAAAAAGGCTGCCGTTGCGGAAGCGGCTCCTGAAGTAAAACAAAAGGCCGCAGTTGCAAAAACGGCCGGAACGGATAAAGTCAAGACTTCTAAGCCCAAAAAGGCAAAGTCAGGGAGTAGGTGATATGGGTCAGAAAGTGAATCCTATAAGTTTCCGTATCGGTGTTACGCGGGATTGGGGTAGCAGATGGTATGCCACCAAGGAAGAGTTCGCTAAAAAGCTTCTTCAGGACTCAAAAATAAGGAAGCTGATCGAGAAAGAGCTTACCTCTGCTTCAATATCTCATGTTGAGATCGAAAGGACCCCCAAGAAGATAAGGGTGCTGGTTTTTTCCGGACGGCCCGGTCTCATTATAGGCAGAAAAGGGGCCCAGATCGAAAAGATAAAAGAAGAGATACAGAACATTGTGGGCGACGAAATAAAGTTGTTTATCGACATTAAAGAGGTGGGGAACCCGGCCCTTGACGCCAAGATAGTAGCCGACAGCATAGCCTACCAGATCGAGAAAAGGATCTCGTTCAGGAGGGCAATGAAGAAGGCTCTTCAATCTCTTAAAGATGCCGGCGGTGAGGGAATAAAGGTCAGGTGTTCAGGCCGATTGGGCGGAGCGGAGATAGCCCGAACAGAAGGGTACAAGTGGGGCAAAGTTCCTTTACAGACAATACGAGCCGACATCGACTATGGGATCTCCGAGGCTAAGACCACTTATGGAGTGGTAGGAATAAAGGTTTGGATATACAAGGGTGAGAAATACGAAAAGCTCATCCAGAATAAACGGGCGAAAAAAACCGATGCCGCCGCCCATGATCAGGAAGAGACTGAAAAAAGGTCAAAAGAGGAGCAGTAAACAATGGCTTTAATGCCCAAACGAGTAAAGTTCAGAAAACAACAGAGAGGCCGCCGAAAAGGCATGAGCCTGGCGGCGAGTACACTTACTTACGGTGAGTATGGCCTCAAGGCTATAGAGACGGCTTGGGTGAGCGACAAGCAGATAGAAGCAGCCAGGGTGGCGATACAGAGGAAGACCGGAAGGGCTGGCAAACTTTGGATCAGAATATTTCCAGATAAGCCTATAACCAAGATCGCCGCGGAAACAAGGATGGGAAAGGGAAAAGGGTCTCCGGTGGGTTGGGTAGCCGTGGTCAAAAAGGGGAGGATACTTTTCGAGATGGAAGGTGTGCCCTATGACATGGCGCGTAACGCGATGAGGCTGTCTTCACATAAACTTCCCATGAAGACCAAGTTCATATCACGAGGAGGGGCAGCTTGAAGGCTAGTGAAATAAAGAACATGACAGAAGCGGAGATCGAGCAGACTTTGTTGTCTTTGAAGGAGCAGCTTTTCAAGCTGAACTCTGAAGTCCAGTCCGGACAACCGGAAAGGCCTCACAGGTTCGGCCTTATAAAAAAAGACATAGCCAGGTGTCTAACTATATTGAAGGAGAAAGAAAGTGCAAAGAAGTAATCCTACAAAAAAGACTTTGACCGGGAAGGTCGTTAGCGACAAGATGGAAAAGACCGTGACCGTTCAGGTGGAAACTCGGAAAATGCACCCAATATACAAGAAATTCGTTCGGTCGCACAAAAAATTCAAGGCGCATGACGAGAAGAACGAGGCGGCAATGGGCGATATGGTGACGATAAAAGAGATCCGCCCTCTATCCAGGGAAAAGTGCTGGAAGGTTGTAGAGATAATAGAGAAAGCACAAAGGGGATAAAGCCATGATCGTAATGAGAACTATATTGGATGTTGCGGATAATACCGGCGCTAAAAAGGCTTCGATGATAGGGGTAATAGGGCGGGCTGGAAGAGCGTTCGCCGAGGTCGGGGACATCATAACGTGCAACATCAAGGAATCGACCCCGACCGCGGACGTCAAGAAGGGCGAAGTAGTAAAAGGCGTCATTGTGCGGACAGCGCATCCGATATTCCGCGAAGACGGAACAGTGCTCAAATTCGACCATAACGCAGTAGTAGTTATAGACAAGGATAATAATCCCCGCGGGACCCGCGTATTCGGCCCCGTAGCACGCGAATTGCGCAAGAAGAATTTCATGAAGATAATATCACTCGCACCTGAGGTAATTTAGGAGGATCATAGATGCTTCACTTGAAAAAAAATGACACCGTAAAGGTCATAACTGGAAAGGACAAAGGCAAGACAGGAAAGGTCCTTAAACTGGATCCTTCAGCCAGGAAGGCCATTGTTCAGGGAATAAATTTTGCTACCAGGCATCTACGGAAAAAAAGGCAGGATCAGGAAGGCGGGATCATGCACAGGGAAGCCGCAATAAGCGTTTCAAATCTGGCGGTAGTGTGCAAGGGTTGCGGACGGACGACGAGAGTTGGTTTTGAGGCGCTTAGCGACGGAAGTAAAAGCCGTTTTTGTAAAAAGTGCAAAGAAGTTCTGTGAGTAAGTTTATAAAAAGCATTAGGAGAAATTGACGATGGCGGCAAGACTTAAGGAACAGTATGATACGAAGATTGTACCTGAGCTTATGGGCAAGTTCGGCTATACGAATCGTATGCAGGTCCCGAAGCTTTCCAAGATAGTTGTTAACGTCGGGATGGGGGAGATGGCCCACGAGAAGGACCTGGTGGAACCGGTGCGGGACGAGATATCCGCAATAACCGGTCAGAGGCCGGCTTTAGCGCGGGCTAGAAAGTCGATATCGACGTTCAAGATAAGGGAAGGCGTTCCTGTGGGGTATCATGTGACTTTGAGGAAGGATCGCATGTATGAGTTCCTTGATAGGCTTATCAATTTCGTGATGCCCAGGATCAGGGATTTTCGCGGTGTTTCCCGGAGCTCTTTTGACCAGAACGGCAATTATTCTATGGGTATAAAGGAGCAGGCAATTTTCCCGGAGCTTGATCTCGATAAGATGCCTCGTCCTCACGGGTTGGACATATGTATCGTTACAACGGCTAAGACAAAAGAGGAGGCCATGAGCCTTCTCGAAGGGTTCGGCATGCCCTTCTCTAAGAAGTAACAATAGGATAAAGGAAAAACATGGCTAAGAAATGTCTTGTATTGAAATCGCAGGATAAACCGAAATTCAGCACCAGGGTTATAACCCGGTGTCAGATATGCGGCAGGAAAAAAGGATACCTTAGGCGGTTCAAACTTTGCAGAATATGCTTCAGGGAGTTGGCTTCGAAGGGGGAGATCCCGGGCGTGAAAAAAGCGAGTTGGTGATCACGGTCCGATAAGCAATTTAAGAACGATCGAAGGAGTAAAAGTATGAGTGTTTCCGATCTAATAGCTGACCAGCTTACAGTGGTCCGTAATGCCGTGCGGGCGGGGAAAAAGACAGTTACGATAAAACGCTCCAAAATGCTTGAAGGCATAGCCGGTATAGCAAAAAGAGAAGGGTTTATCTCGAATTATAAGGCTATTGAGGATAAGAAGCAGGGGCTTTTAAAACTATACCTTAAATATGAAGAGGATGGCACTCCCGTTCTTGCTCATATTGAGAGGGTTTCCACCCCGGGCAGGAGGCAGTATGTGCCTGCTTCCAAAGTGTCTATTGTCCGCGGCGGTATCGGATTAGCGATCTATTCTACGAACAGGGGGCTTCTTACGGAAAAAGAAGCGATTGAGCAGAAGATAGGCGGAGAGTTGGTGTGTCGCATTTGGTGAAGATAGCTTCGTGTTGATGTAGAAAAACCGGAGGGGACAGGATGTCTAGAGTTGGGAATAAAACAATTGATGTGCCAGCGGGTGTTAAGATAGACGTGAAAGGCAATACAGTAAAGGTCGAGGCTAAGGGAAAAAATCTTGTATACACGCTTCCGGCAGGGTTTAAGCTGGAGGTCAAAGAGAATAAGTTGAACATTGTCCGGCCGTCAGATTCCCGGGAACATAAGGCGCTGCATGGCACGGCGAGGAACCTGATCGGGAATATGGTGATCGGACTTACGCAGGGCTTCCAGAAAAAGCTGGAAATTCGGGGTGTTGGATATAAAGCACAGATGAAAGGAAAAACACTGGTTCTCGATATTGGATTTTCCCACAGCGTCAACTACAATCCCCCCGAGGGAGTTACCATAGAGACTCCCGCCCCGACCGAAGTGATAATTAAGGGAGCGGATAAGCAGAAGGTGGGGGAGGCAGCGGCAGAGATCAGGGGGAAATACCCGCCTGAACCCTATAAAGGTAAGGGCATACGTTACCAGGGAGAGTATGTCCGGCAGAAACAGGGCAAGAGCGTAGCATAAGCGGAAGGCGATAAAATGGACAAGATAGTAAGACTAAAGCGACGGAAAACGTCCATAAGGAAAAAAATATCAGGTAGCGGAGAGAGGCCGAGGCTCTGTATATACCGGGGCAGCAAGAACCTTAATGCCCAGCTAGTGGACGATACGGCCGGTAAGACGGTTTGTTCGATATCGACCCTATCAGGAAAACTGTCAGGTAAACTGACAGGAGGTTCCCGGTCCGGGCTGAAAGCCGCAACACTTTTGGGCGATGAAATGGGCAGGATCGCTCTTGAAAAGGGCGTTGCTGAAGTAGTTTTTGACCGTTCAGGGTACAGGTATCACGGTGTGATAAAGGCTTTTGCTGAAGCAGCCAGAAAAAGCGGTCTAAAGTTTTGACAGGTCTTCATTTGAATTGCCACGTTGTGAGGGTCCTGGAGAGCAAAAAATAAGAAAACCCCGGCATTCCGGCCGTGGGAATGAGAGAATTGAGGGAGGACAGATGCTTAGCGAAGAGAAAAAGGATCCTGCCGCAGCTTCCGGAAGCGGTGATACGCCTAACCCTGCCGCCCAGACGGCGGATGCAAGACGCCCTTCAGGCCCTCAAAGGCAGGGCAAGGGCGGAAGGCCCCGTCAAAGGCCTGACGCAAAAAAAGATGACGGCTCGATAGAACGGGTGATCCAGCTTAACAGAGTGTCAAAGGTGACGAAAGGCGGTAAGAACTTTTCTTTCAATGCTGTTGTCGTATGCGGCGATGGCAAGGGGAATGTGGGTGTAGGGATAGGGAAAGCCAATGAGGTTTCGGATGCCATCATAAAAGGTGCATCAAGGGCCAAGAAAAATTATGTCCGCGTGATGGTGGTCAACAATACTATCCCGCATGAGGTTATCGGAAAATTCAAGGCGTCAAATGTTTTTTTAAAACCTGCCGGTGCAGGTACGGGAGTAATAGCCGGGGCATCCGTAAGAGCGCTTTGTGACGCGGCCGGGATCAAGAACATACTGACCAAGTGTCTTGGTTCAAGGACCCCGCTCAATATTCTCATGGCTACACTGAATGGATTCGGACAATTAAGAACAACCAGAAGAGGTTAAGATGGTTTTAAGAATATGCGATCTTAAGAGGCCCATAGGCATAAAAAAGCGTTCGAAAAGGCTCGGCAGGGGCATCGGTTCCGGAAGGGGAAAGACAAGCGGGAAGGGGCATAAAGGCGCTCTTTCGAGAACCGGACGGGGAGGGCTTTTGCCGGGTTTTGAAGGCGGACAGATGACTCTTATCCGCCGAGTGCCCAAGAGAGGGTTCACGAACATTTTCAAAAAAGAATGGAATATAGTCAATTTGGGGGTCCTGGAAAAAAACCCCAGGATATCCGATGGGGACACAGTCGATACGAAGTCTCTGTGCCAGGCGGGGATACTGTCCAAGACCAAATTCCCCCTCAAAGTATTATCAAAAGGAACATTGAAAAAAGCTCTTACCATAAAGGCGGTCGCGTTCTCTGTGAGCGCAAAGAAGGCCATAGAGGCAGCCGGTGGAAAATGGGAAATTGTTAAGGAGTAAGAAGTGTTCGAGTCGTTCACAAATCTCTTTAGGATACCGGACCTAAAAAAGAAGATCCTTGTCACCCTTGGGATAATAGCGGTATATCGCATTGGGTCTTTCATACCCACTCCCGGGATAGACGGAGCAAGACTTGCACAGTTCTTCGCCAATATGGCACAGACTCAAGGCGGGACGCTTTTTGGGATACTTAATATGTTTTCCGGCGGAGCCATGGAAAGGCTTACGATCTTCGCATTGGGTATCATGCCGTACATCTCGGCATCGATCATCCTTCAGCTCCTCACGACTGTAATACCAGCACTTGAACGGAAAGCCCAGCAGGGTGAAGAAGGACGGAAAGCCATTATCCAGTACACTAGGTACGGGACTGTGGTGCTTTCAGTGATACAGTCATTCTTTATAGCGATGTGGTTGGAGAATCCCGCGTGGTTCCAGGGGATGCAGATAGTCCAATACCCCGGGTGGGGTTTTAGGATGCTAACCGTGCTTACACTTACCACCGGAACCGCTTTTATCATGTGGCTTGGAGAGCAGATCCAGGAAAAAGGGATAGGGAACGGTATGTCCCTCATAATCACCGCAGGTATAGTGTCCAGGATGCCAACCGCGTTGTTCCAGCTGATATCACTTGTCATCCCTGGAGCAAAAGGGGATTCGCAGATCGATCCATTTAAGCTCGTGTTCCTTGCGGCGATGTTCGTCTTTGTCATAGTTGCGGTCGTTATCCTTACCCAAGGGCAGAGAAAGATCCCTGTGCAGTATGCCAAAAGGGTCGTAGGCAGGAGGGTATATGGAGGACAAAGCACCTATATCCCTTTGAGGGTCAATCAAGGAGGGGTCATCCCTATAATATTCGCGCAGTCCATACTGCTTTTTCCCGCTACGATAGCAGGTTTTGTGCCACATCGGGCGCTTCAGGGAGTAGCAAGCGCGCTGATGATGGGCAGGCCTCTTTATTATGTTATGTATTCGTTCCTTATCATTTTCTTCTGTTACTTCTACGCAGCTATAACTTTTAATCCGATAGAGATGGCCAATAACATGAAAAGGTTCGGAGGGTTTGTGCCGGGGATACGCCCGGGCCGACAAACTGCCGAATATTTGGACTTTGTAATGACCAGGATCACTCTTCCCGGAGCTGTTTTTCTGACAGTCATAGCTATACTGCCTGGTATCATAAATTCGAGGATGAATATCCCTTATCTTGTCGCAAGCTTCTTTGGAGGTACAGGGCTACTCATCGTAGTGGGTGTTATGCTGGACACGATGCGCCAGATAGAATCTCATATGCTCATGAGGCACTACGAAGGTTTCATGAAAAAGGGACGGGTAAAGGGGCGTTTAGGATGATAGCGGGAAGAGGACAGTCCATACTTGTGCTTCTGGGCGCTCCGGGGGCGGGCAAAGGAACTCAGGCCGGAATCCTCAAGGAGAAGTATGGGTTATTGCATGTATCCACGGGAGACATGCTGCGTGAAGCCATAAAGGACGGTTCCGAGACGGGAAAAGCCGCTAAAGGATTTATGGATAAGGGCGAGTTAGTCCCGGACGGTGTGGTTACGGAACTTGTTATTGATCGGATCGCGAAGCCTGACGCGGCGAAGGGTGTTATTCTTGACGGATATCCGCGGACTTTAGCCCAGGCGGAATCCCTCGACGCTTCGCTTGGGAAGCAGTCTAAAAAGATCGACGGTGTTCTGTTCTTCAGGACCTCAGAAGAAGTGGCTATACAGAGACTTACGGGAAGGAGAGTATGCCCGAAATGCGGCTACAATTATCATGTAACGAATATGCCGCCGCAAGTAAAAGATGTTTGTGACAAATGTGCCGTTCCGCTTATCCAGCGAGATGATGACAAGATCGAAACCGTCAAGAATCGCCTTACGGTTTATAACGACAAGACAAAAGACCTGATCGCGTATTACCGTAAGGCAGGCAACCTCATAGAAGTCAATGGCGATCTTTCAGCAGCACAGCTCTTTGATGACATTGCCGCGATATTCAGACGAGAAGGCATAGTGAAATGACGATCCTTCGGGTCGATGAGGACTTCAACAGCATTCGTAAGGCCGGCAAAGTAGTTCGAGAGACCTTGGCGCTTGTAGAGAGTAAGGTGAAGCCGGGGGTAACCACAGCCGAACTGGACGCTGCCGCGGAAAAGGCGATAAGAAGCCTCGGAGGTGAACCGGCGTTCAAAGGATATAAGGGCTATCCGGCGACCATATGCGCTTCGGTGAATGATGTTGTAGTCCATGGAATACCGACGCGGAAAAGGGTGTTGGCCGAAGGCGACATTGTTGGCGTGGATGTCGGCGCCCGAAAAGAAGGGTTTTACGCAGACGCGGCTCGAACATTTGCAGTAGGAAAAGTAAGCGAGACGGCGTTCAGGCTGATGGAGGTCACAAGAGAAAGTCTGAAAAAAGGCATACTGCAGGCTATAGAAGGTAACAGGCTTTTTGACATATCGAGCGCTATACAGACCTATGTGAACAGGAATGGATTCAAGGAGGTTAGGGCGTTCGTAGGGCATGGGATAGGCAGGCAGCTGCACGAGCCGCCGGAAGTCCCGAATTGGGGAGTAAAGGGACGAGGCCCGATACTTAAAAGCGGCTTGGTTCTGGCCGTTGAGCCTATGGTTAACGCCGGAACAAGAGATGTTCGCGTTCTTGAGGACGGCTGGACAGCAGTGACGGCGGACGGGGAGCTTTCGGCGCATTTTGAGGAAACGATCATAATCGCACGGGATGAGGCGGAGATCATTACATGAGCCCTAAAGAAGAACCGATCATAGTTACCGGAGAGATACTGGAAACGCTGCCTAACGCAATGTTCAGGGTTAAGCTTGAGAATGGCCATCTGGTGCTGGCCCATGTGTCGGGAAAAATGAGGATGTACTTCATACGTATAGTCCCAGGTGACATAGTAACGGTTGAGTTGTCTCCGTACGATCTGGGAAGAGGACGAATAATCAAGAGAGAGAAATAAGATGAAGGTAAAACCAAGTGTTAGAAGGATATGCGCGAATTGTAAGGTTATACGACGAAAAGGCGTTGTGCGTGTGATCTGCAAGGAGCCGAAGCATAAACAAAGGCAGGGATAGACCCTTCCTTAACGGTTACTAATATCATATTTTAAGACAAGGAGATAGTATGCCGAGAATAGTGGGTATCGACATACCTAAAGAAAAAAAGATCGAGATCGCGCTTACGTACATTTTTGGAGTAGGACGGGCGAGGTCTAATGAGATACTGGCCGAAGCGGGGATATCGCCGGACAAGAAGGCGAAGGATCTTTCCGACCAGGAAATAAGTCTTATTACCAAGATAATGCAGTCGCATTACCAGGTTGAAGGTGATCTTCGCAGACAGCAGGCCGCGAACATAAAAAGGCTTATGACCATAGGCACGTGGAGAGGGATCAGGCATAAAAAGAATCTTCCGGTGCGCGGTCAAAGGACAAGGACCAATTCCCGGACGAGAAAAGGGCCCCGAAAGACCATTGGCGCGGCCAAAGGCAAAGGGACAGCCCCGGCTGCCGCTGCTCCTAAAGCCGCATGATCAGTTGGTCGGTCAAGAGCTTACGTGTAACAAGAAAATAAGGGAGATATGAATGGCTGAGAAGAAAACAACGGTAAAAAAACATAAGAAGACTTTCAAAAAGCTTACACATGGAAAGATCTTCGTGCATGCGACGTTCAATAACACAATAATTACCATTACCGACCTGAAGGGGGAAGTTCTTTGTTGGAGCTCTTCCGGCAATGTAGGTTTCAAGGGGTCGCGAAAATCGACGCCTTACGCGGCAAGTGTTGCCGCGAAAGAGGCCGTAAAGAAAGCCAAAACCCATGGTATTAAAGACGTGGATATAGTGGTCAACGGGCCGGGAGCCGGCAAGGAAAGCGCGGTAAGGAGCATAAAGACCGAAGGTGTGAATATCCTGAACATAAAGGATATTACTCCTACCCCGCACAATGGTTGCCGTCCAAGGAAGAAGAGAAGAGTTTAGCGGTAAGGGCGCTGATATTAAAGAACACAAGGAGAGTAATTAAAATGGCGAGAATGATCGCAGCATCGTGCAGGCTTTGCAGAAGGGAAAAGGAAAAACTTTTTCTCAAGGGGACCAAGTGTACCACGGACAAATGCGCGGTAGCCCGAAGGGAGACCCCTCCTGGTCAGCATGGACAGCGTATGCAGAGAAAGGGGTCCAACTACCTCATACAGTTAAGAGAGAAGCAGAAGGCGAAGAGGATATACGGCATCCTGGAGCGTCAGTTCAAAAATTATTTCAAGAAGGCGTCCGCACAGAAAGGCGCAACAGGTGACGTTCTTCTCAGGAGTCTTGAGACCAGACTTGATAACGTTGTATATAAGGCATGTTTTGCAGAGTCTCGGGCGAAAGCCAGACAGATGGTTCTTCACAGACATGTAAAGGTGAACGGAAGAAAGTTGAACGTCCCCTCATATCAGGTCGTTCCCGGTGATGAGATTACTCTTTCCGGCTCTGAAAGCCAGCTGAAATCTTACAAAGAGACCACGAAAATACTCGAGGACAGGACTGCTCCTGAATGGCTCGAGGTTTCAGCTGAAAACCTTACGGTAAAAATCAAGAGACTTCCTGAACGCAAGGACATTGGGGAGGCTATCCAGACCAGCCTTATTGTTGAGCTTTATTCGAAGTAACGCGCTTGGGTCAACATCGCGCAGGGGCCGGCAAAGCGTCTGCTGACGATAAAAGAGGAGGAAATACAAGATGGGGATGAGACTAAAGGGTTTTGAGCTTCCGAAAAAAATATTATTCGACGACGCTTCGTACAATACAACATACGGAAGAGTGATAGCCGAGCCATTCGAGAAGGGATATGGAGTAACTATTGGTAATTCTCTCAGGAGGGTGTTGCTTTCATCGATAGAAGGAGCGGCGGTAACACAGGTCAAGATTGACGGGATACTGCACGAATTTGCGGCTATCCCGGGTGTTTACGAGGACGTTCCCCAGATATTGCTGAACATTAAGGGACTTGTCCTGAAGTCCCATTTTAAGGCCCCAAAACCGATGTATTTGAGCGTCAGCAAAAAAGGTCCGGTGAAGGCCAAGGACATCAAGACAGATGAGACGGTTGAGATCATTAATCCGGACCATCATATTGCCACTCTTACAGAGGACGTAAAGCTTGAGATAGAAATGAAGGTTGAACGCGGAAGGGGTTACGTGACCGCAGAAAGGAATAAGAGCGCAGATGATCCGGTCGGTTCGATAGCGGTTGACGCCTTATTTTCACCCGTAAAGAGGGTTAATATCGAGGTTGAGAACACAAGGGTAGGGCATATAACCGACTATGACAAGCTGATACTGGACATATGGACCAATGGTAGCATGGAGCCTAAGGATACGCTCCTCTATGCATCCAACATAATGCAGAGGCATTTGGACCTTTTCCTGACCGTAGGCAAGCTTCCCGAAGAGATAGAAGATGACCAGGAAGATTCAAGGGAGAAATCCGAGCTGAAGCGGAAGTTGGTGAAACCGATATCAGAGCTGGAACTTTCAGTAAGAAGTTCAAATTGTCTTGCAGAGGCGAATATCCGGACCATAGGCGATCTGGTAGGCAAAAAAGAAACGGAGATGCTTAAGTATAAAAATTTCGGGAAGAAGTCCCTTAATGAGATAAACAATATACTTGGTTCCATGGGGCTTAGCCTGGGAATGGATCTCGATGAGGTTTCAGGCGAAAAGGAATAGTTTGACACCCTTAAAAAGTATTAAGAGAGGACGATAGATGAGACACCGCAAGATACGAGGACGCCTCAACAGGAGGACAAGTTGGAGAAAGGCAACTCTGAAGGCCATGGCGAATGACCTTTTGGTATTTCAGAGGATAAGGACAACTCTCGCCAAGGCGAAGGCGTTACGGAGATATGTTGAACCCATCATTACCATAGCCAAAAAGGACCCGGGATCTGTTCTGGCCAGAAGGCGTGTTTTTGCCGAACTTTGCGACAGGAAGGCCGTTACGGTCCTTTTTAACGATCTGGCCCCTCTTTTTAAAGATGTTCCGGGAGGGTACAGCAGGATAATGACCATGGGGTACAGGCGTGGCGACGGAGCCGAACTCGCGATAATAGAGCTGACAAAGAGAACGATCTCCGATGACGATCTTTTAGGAGTTGCGGAGACAAAAGAAAAAACTCCTAAAAAAACCAAAAAAACCGCTAAGGGAAAAGCGGCTGCGGAAAAAAAGAAAGAAGCCGGTAGCATGGATGAGGCCAACAAGGCCCATCATGTGGCTCCTGATGTCCCTAAAGACAAGCAGGAAGAACGCACGGTCGAGGACATAAAAAAAGAAAGAGCTAAAACTGAAAAGAAGAAGATAACTCAGCATGGCCTTTTCAAAAGGTTCCGCAGAAAGTCAATATAGTTCCAGAGGGCAGTTTTCCCCGTCCGGGGGGAACTGCCCTGTTTATTTTCCCCATAGGCATTACGCCGCAAGCACCGCTCGATTCTCCCCATTACAGTGGAGGTATTAGGAATGGGTTCGGACCTAACACCCATGATGAGGCAGTACCTCGATATCAAACGGGAAAACAAGGACGCGATCCTGTTCTTTCGTCTTGGGGATTTCTACGAGATGTTCTTCGATGACGCGAAAGAAGCCACCAGGATACTTCATATCACACTTACGGCCCGTGAGGCCGGAAAAGGGAATAAAGTCCCTATGTGCGGTATTCCTTTCCACGCCGCCGATAATTATATTGCTCGACTTGTCAAACACGGTAAAAAGGTAGCAATATGCGAACAAATGGAGGAGCCCTCTCCAGGAAAAAAGCTGGTGCGGCGCGAGATAACCAGGATAATAACCCCCGGAACTTTCATCGCCGATGAGATCCTCGACTCTACCATAAATAATTACATCCTTTCCCTTGCTCCGCGCGACGGTATCTTTGGCCTGGCATACGCTGATCTTTCTACAGGGGAGTTCCGCGTTGCCGAAATTTCCGAGAAGGAGGATCTTCTGGCGGAGCTATATAAGATATCGCCCTCGGAATGTCTTCTTCCTGAAGGGTATTCCAAGGACCCCTCATTCCGCCAAATATCGGACTTGACCCTGGGCGCGCTGACCATTCGGGACGATTGGATGTTCGACCCCGGCTTCGGAATGAAAGAAATGTCGACGCATTTTGGTGTCAGGACCCTGGAAGGATACGGCTGCGATCAAATGCCTTTGGCCGTGGGTGCGGCAGGAGCGCTGCTAAGATACCTCAAAGATACCCAGAAGAACGATCTGGTAAATTTTGATAAGGTCAGCGTTTATAGCATCGGCGAGTTCATGGTCATGGACCGTAATTCGCACCGTAATCTTGAGATCATACACAATATGGAAGATATGGGAACCCGGGGAACTCTGGTGGAGGTCATGGATGAGGCCTTGACACCGATGGGAAAGAGAAGGCTCAAGGTCTGGCTCCTGAATCCGTTGGTAGAGGTCACGAGAATAACAGAGAGACATGACGCGGTTCAGTTCTTTCATGATGAACGGGATTCAAGAAGAAAGGTGCGCGCACTCTTGGCGGAGACCTATGACATTGAGCGGCTGTCGAATAAAGTCATGCTCGGGACCGCGGGACCGAGAGATCTGGCCTCTCTTTCCTTTTCCCTCGCAAAACTGCATGATCTGAAGACGACGGCGATATCAGGTGATATACCGGGGCTTTTAAAAGCGGCATTAACGGATATCAGTGATTTTTCAGCGCTTACCGCCCGCATAAACTTCTGCATGGTCGATCTCCCTCCGGTATCCTCAAAGGACGGGGGAATAATACGGGACGGGTATGACCAGAGAGTTGATGAATTGAGGTCTCTGATAGGCGGAAGCAAGGACTGGCTGGCCAGTCTTCAGAAGAGTGAGATAGAGAGGACAGGAATAAGCTCGTTGAAGGTCGGATATAACCAGGTTTTCGGATACTATATCGAGGTTTCTAACGCAAAGATCGATGCGGTCCCTCAGAATTATATACGTAAGCAGACGCTTGTTAACGCTGAGAGGTTCATAACCCAGGAATTAAAAGAACATGAGGCTAAGATCCTGGGAGCCGAAGAAAAGATAAAAGAACTTGAGATGGAGATATTTACGGATCTAAGGCTCGAGGTGGCAACCCGCATAGGGGAGCTAAAGAAGGCATCCGAAGCGGCCGCGGATATAGATGTGCTGGCATCGCTGGCTGAGGTTGCTGAAAAAAACAAGTATGTCAGACCCCGAATGACCCGAGAAAGCGGCATATTGATCACCGGGGGAAGACACCCTGTTCTTGAGAAGGTGCTGAAGGGCCGGGATTTCGTGCCGAATGATATCCGCATGGATGATGAGGAGAACCGTATTTTTATAATTACGGGATCTAATATGGCCGGGAAGTCCACATTTATAAGGCAGATAGCGATAATCGTGGTCATGGCCCAGATCGGAAGTTTTGTGCCGGCTGACGGAGCTACGATAGGAGTAGTTGACAGGGTCTTTACACGCGTGGGGGCTTCAGACAGGCTTTACCGGGGAATGAGCACTTTTATGGTAGAGATGCTTGAGACAGCGTATATTTTGAACAACGCCACCGGCAAAAGCTTGATAATACTCGATGAGATAGGACGTGGGACAAGTACTTTTGACGGGGTTTCAATAGCCTGGGCGGTAGTGGAGTTCATCCACCATTCGTTAAAAGGAGCTAAAGCGCTCTTCGCAACGCATTTTCACGAGCTCACCGAACTCAATCGCGTGATGAGAGGGATCAAAAACTATCATTTGGCCATACAACAGTGGCGGGAGGAAGTGGTGTTCCTGTACAAGGTTAAAGAGGGTAGTTGTGATGAGAGTTTTGGTATCCATGTAGCCAGGCTGGCGGGTATGCCTCCCGGGGTGGTCAAACGCGCACGAGAGATCCTTGGCAATCTCAGGAAAGATTCATTCCGCGGGTCGTTGGAAAAGCGTTTTGCGGAAACGCAGGCATCGTTGCCCGAAAGGCAGCTTAGCCTTTTCGGCGCTGAAGATGATAAAGCCGGGAAAGCCGCCGAAAGGCTTCGGAGCATAAATGTTGATGACCTTACACCCGTTGAGGCGCTTAATCTCATAGCCGATATCAGGAAGGAATTGGGGGAAAATGGAAAATAAAAAAGTTCATGTGCTTAGCGACGAGGTTATCGGAAAGATCGCCGCGGGTGAAGTTGTGGAGAGGCCCGCGTCTGTCGTTAAGGAACTTGTAGAGAACTCACTCGACGCAGGGGCCAAAAGTGTGATGATCGATCTTGAGGCAGCAGGGCAGGGGCTCATAAGGGTCTCAGATGACGGTCAGGGTATGACCGAAGAGGATGCCATGCTTGCTTGTGAGCACCATGCCACCAGCAAAATATCAGCGATAACAGATCTGGATAGTTTGGCAACTTTTGGATTTCGGGGGGAAGCCCTTTCAAGTATCGCCTCGGTTTCGCACCTTCTGCTCACGACCAGGACTCGGGATTCGGATTCCGGTGTGAGTATACAGGTTGAGAGCGGCAAGGTCAGGGAGGTCAAACCCGCCGCAAGAGCTCACGGAACGACGGTTGAGGTGCGAAACCTTTTTTTCAACGTACCGGCGAGGAAAAAGTTCCTCAAATCGGATTCTACGGAACTTTCAGAGATCATAAATGTGACCGGACGTTTCGCTCTTTCTTACCCGGAAGCGGAATTCAAACTTTCTCACGGGGGGAGGGTAATACTCCATGCCGCCAGCGGTCTTGACCAGATAGGGAGGATACGCCTTGTTATGGGCCAGGATGTAGCCGAGGGAATGATGCCGATCTCCTACCGCTCGGGGAAACTGAGCATGACGGGATACATAAGCAAACCCTCTGTTACCCGTAAGGACCGTTACAGTCAGGTACTTTTTGTGAACAAAAGGTTCGTTAGAAGTAAGTCCATAACAGACGCTGTGATGGATGCGTATTCCAGCTTGCTTGAGCGCGGGCGATATCCGGCCGTGGCTCTTTTTCTCGAAGTCCCGGCGTCGGAAGTCGATGTTAACGTGCATCCCGCGAAGCTTCTTGTGAAATTCAGTGAGGAAAAAATGATAAAGACGCACGTGTATGACAGCATAGTACATGCTTTTTCGGTCTTAAAACGTGAGACGGGGGGGCAAGATACTACCCTTGAGGAAAACACCTTTGGCTCCACTCTTGGTCTCCCGGGGGGGATGGCCCCATCACAGCGCTTACAAACGCAAGCTTCTTTTGAATACGCTGTAGAGCCGGAACGCACCGCGTTTTTGGGAGGTGGTCTGAAGGTTGGGTGGGAGGGAGCGCCAAGAGGGTTTACGCATGAAGGAGAACCTCTTTTCCAGGTCGGCAAGTGTTTTATCGTCCGCATTAAGGATAATGGTCTGGGGATAATCGATCAACATGCGGCCCATGAAAGGATCTTTTACGAATACTTCAGCAATGCTGTACGCTCCGGGTCCAAGGAAGCCCAGAACCTTCTTTTCCCGGTCAGACTTGATCTTACCGCAAGGGATGCCGAGGTCATGGAAACGGCGACGGAGGCCTTTTGTGCCCTTGGTTTTAAGATCGAGCATTTTGGGGACAGATCCTATGTCGTCCAGACCGTGCCCGCCATCCTGAACGACGCTGACATCAAGAGTGTTATAATGGACGCTCTAGGGGACCTTTCCTCCCGTGTTGGACGCAAGATAGACCACATCGACGAGATGATAAAGATAATGGCCTGTAGGGCGGCCGTGAAAGCCGGCGACGAATTAAGTGAGCATGAGATGAATTCGATACTTGAACAGCTGAAAAAATGCGATTTGCCATTTACGTGCCCTCATGGAAGACCTACGGTCATAGAAATAAGCGTTGAGGATATGGAAAAGATGTTCCGGAGGAATTGATATATGACGCCTCGAGGACCAATGACCCGCGAAAAGGCCGGAAAGATCTATACGATCCTTAAACGGACCTATCCAGGGTCGCACACAGCTCTCGAGCACAAGGGTCCGTGGGAACTTCTGGTCGCCACTATTCTTTCCGCGCAGTGCACCGACGCAAGGGTCAATAAGGTCACTCCTTCGCTTTTCAGGAAATACCCCGCTCCGGAGGATATCGCACGCGCCCGTAAGACGGATCTTGAAAAAATAATAAGGTCTACAGGTTTCTACCATAATAAGGCAACGAACATCATAAACGCCGCCAGGGTCATAACCGAAAAATACAAGGGTATGGTGCCCCGATCCATGGAAAAGCTTGTTGAACTTCCTGGTGTGGCCCGAAAGACCGCCAACATAGTGCTTTACCACTCTTTTGGCATTATTGATGGGATCGCAGTTGATACCCATGTAAAAAGGCTAAGTTACCGGATGGGGCTCACCCTGAATACTGATCCCGTAAAAATAGAAAGGGATCTAATGGCCATTTTCGACAGGAAAGAATGGGGGGAGCTGTCTGACACGCTCATACAGCATGGAAGGACTTTATGCAAAGCGCGAAAACCATATTGCATCGCTTGTCCGGTCCGTTCAATGTGCCCGTCGGCAGGATACGGCGGGCGTCCTGCAGGGGCGGCAAGTATACCATGAACATGCGTTCGGTAACATTCATTACTGTTTGTACTTTCTTTATTGTCCTCTTAGCCGTCTCCCCCTGCGCGTATGCAGACAACCTCGAGGTCGTCAGAACGGTGATCGATGGTGACACCATTATTCTGGAGGATGGGAGGCATATAAGGTACATTGGTATTGATACCCCTGAGATCCGCCGAAGAAAAGGCCAAAAATGGGTCTACGCTCCTATGCCTTATGCACTCGAGGCCCGTTCGATCAATTCGAGTCTGGTAATGGGCAAAGAGATACAGCTCGAATATGATTCACAACGAAAGGATAAGTATGGAAGGGATCTCGCATACGTGTATGTAGACGGGTTTATGGTGAACGAGGAGCTTCTGCGTAAGGGGGTAGGATGTTTAACGGTTTATGCTCCAAACTTTAAATACACTGATAGATTAGCGCTTGCGCAAAGACACGCCATGACTGAAAAGGTGGGATTATGGGAGACTGTACAGGATACAAATATTGAAGGAGCCCATGAGCTAATTGGGTTTTTTGCGTCAGTCAGCGGGGTGGTATCCGGCGTTGCAGAACATAAGGATTCGGTGTTTTTGAATTTTAATGCGCAAGGCAGTCCCCGCTTCAGTGCGGTCATCTGGAAATCCAATATCCATTTTTTCACAGAAAAGGAATGGAACGCGCCTGAGGCCTATGTTGGTGAAAAAGTTAAAGTGTTTGGCACTATAGGATATGGAAAAGTTGCCCAGATGATCCTTTTTCATCCGGTGCAGTTAGTTTTAGATGAATAAATGTTAGGCATAAAAAACACCAGATCAGCTCTTGTTGTAAAAAAACGCCCCAACATACAGTCCTTGCCCCCTTGTTTTATGTTCAATATTGTGTTATTTTATTCTCACTGCACCTGTTAATATTAAAAACCATCTTGCGGGAGACTGTCGATGTTACACTTTTCTCAGAAGATACAAACCATAGAACCCTCCGCCACGCTTGGGATAACTTCAAAGGCCAAGGCAATGAAGCAGAGCGGGGAAGATGTTGTGGTACTGGCGGCAGGAGAGCCGGATTTTGATACCCCGGATATTATAAAAGAAGCGGCGAGCAAAGCCATTAGAGATGGTTTTACCAAGTACACGCCGACTAGCGGGACCATCTCGCTCAAAGAAGCTATTTGCGGAAAATTCTCCGCGGATAATGCCCTCAAATATTCGCCCGAGAACATTATCGTTTCCAATGGGGCCAAGCACTCCCTTTACAATATTTTTCAGGCGATATGCGATCCCGGCGATGAGATACTGATCATACATCCATATTGGCTTAGCTACCCGGAAATGGTCAAGCTCGCCGGAGGTGTGCCAAAGGTCATCCAGACGGATGCGGCTGACGGATTCAAAGTTTCGGCCGATCAAATAGAGCGGCAGATAGGTCCTCGAACTAGAGCGCTGATCCTGAACAGCCCCTCAAATCCGGCGGGGGCAGTTTATGACAAGAAAGACCTTGAGAGGATCGCGGCGGCATGCTTACGGCATGATATGATCATTATCAGCGATGAGATCTACGAAAAGATAATATTCGACGGCAAAAAGCATTATTCCATAGCTTCTTTAGGAGAAGATGTAAAGGCGCGTACAGTCGTCGTCAACGGGACATCTAAAAGCTTCGCTATGACAGGTTGGCGAATCGGTTATCTCGCATGCGACGCGCTTCTAGCGAG
>JAQVSN010000083.1 GCA_028700515.1 Candidatus Omnitrophota bacterium | reverse complement strand
AGACCTTCCTCGTCTATCAATATCCGCATCAACTCAACTATCGAAATAGCCGGATGGGTGTCATTAAGCTGTATAGCCACTTTGTCCGGAAAAATGCGGAAGTCCGCGTTGTGCATCTTGAAACGTCGGATTATGTCCTGCATTGAGGCCGATGTGAAAAAATACTCCTGTTTCAGCCTTAGCTCCATCCCTTTGTAGATATTGTCGCTGGGATAAAGGACCCGCGAAATATTCTCGGACACTATCTTGTCCTCACAGGCCTTTATATAGTCCCCATCATGAAAATAATCAAGATCGAACTCTTCGTCGCTTTTGGCGGACCACAATCTCAGATTATTCACCACGCCGTTCTTATACCCGGGGATCGGGGTATCGTAGGCCATGGCCAATATTTCACTGGTATCCACCCAATCCACCCAAAGCTTACCGCTTTTGTCGATCCGTTTCACCGTGCGTCCATAGAACCTTACCCGCAATGTGAACTCCGGCCGGCCGAACTCCCAGGGATTACCGAGCCTCAGCCACTCGTCCGGGAATTCCACCTGGTAACCATTCACTATCTTCTGGTTGAATATCCCGTAATCGTACCTTATGCCGTAACCGGTGGCGGGGATCCCTAATGTCGCCATTGAATCCAGAAGACAGGCCGCGAGCCTTCCGAGTCCGCCATTGCCAAGCCCCTGGTCCACCTCCTGTTCGGAAAGGTCTTCCAGATCGAAACCGAGCTCTTTCATGGCCTCTTCAACCTCTTTTTGTATGCCGAGGTTCAGGATATTGCTGGATAGAAGCCTGCCGGTAAGATATTCCAGGGAAAGATAATATACCCTTTTACAGTTCTCGTCATGATACCTTTGTTGGGTAAGGATCCATTTTTCTATGAGCCGGTCGCGTATAGCTATGGCAAGGGACTGGTAGTTGTCATAATCGGTCGCCGTGTAAAGATCCTTGGCAAGATAATACCTGCGGTTATGCATGAAGGAGCTTTTGAGCCCTTCTACGATCTTCCTCTCATCACCGTTACCATTCTGGCTCATAGCCCTCCCGTCAACAACAAGCTTGAGTGATCCGTTCTCCCCGAAAGTTTACTTTGTTTTGGCGGAGGTTTTTTTGGCCGCGGGCTTCACGATCGGTTTTTTACCTCTCGCGAGCCTCTTTAAAAGCTCCCTTACTTCGCCGACATTGAGCCTTTTCAAAAAGGCCGCTTCGTATCCGGCCGCCATAAGTTTTTTCTTATGCTCATTACTGCGGTATTTCTTCTTTGCCCCGGTCTTCTTGGGCCTTGTACCGAAAGCGCGTTTACGTTTCATTCTTAACTCCTTATTTAGTTCATAGTTGGCGGCCCCCGGCCTCCCGGATACAGCAGTGTCCCCGCGACTGAGACCTTGGGCCAACTTGCTGCTATTATACCCTATCTTCCGTTGTTTTCAACCGTTTTTAGGATCATCTTCCCAGATGGAAAAGCCCATGGTGAGCTTTAAGGGCTATATTCAATATGAAAATGTCATCCTTGAAATTTTCGGCGCCCGAAAACGCCTCCAGGTCCATGAGAAGCCTCTGGTTGAAATCCTCCGGTATAAGAGCGTGGTTGTCCCTGAAAAAACCTTCGAGCCTGGACTCCCCGTACATTTCTCCCGACTTCGACGCCGCTTCCGTTACGCCGTCGGTGAAAAGAAGTATCCTGTCTCCCGCTCCAAGCTTTATTTCGTCCTGGTACACCTCCGCGTCTTCCATCGGAAGGCCCAACATGGCTGTCTGGGCGGGAAGTTCCTGTACAAATGATCCAGACAAGTGATACACACATTGTGGAGGATGCCCGTGGTTCGAATACTTCATCATCATCTTTCTGAAATCCATAAGCCCGCAGAACGCGCTAAGGTACATATCGGTACCCTCGAAATCCTGTTTTATGAAAGTGTTGAGCTCCTCCATCAATTCCCCCGGCCCCTTGCCTTCCTTTGCCAGCCGTTCGAACTCGGCGTGTATCCTGTTTACCAGAAGCGCCGCGGGCACTCCGTGTCCGGTAACGTCGCTTATGATAAAGATCAGTTTGTCATTATCAAGAAAATGGAATTTAGCGTAATCCCCGCCCACATAGCTGACCGGCAGGTAGCTGACCGCTATGTCCGCGTTATCATTGTTCACCGAGGCGGGAATGAGCGTTTTATGTATCCTCATGGCAAGTTCCAGCTCGCGTTTCATCTTTTCGTTGTTCTCCTCGACCTTTTTCATGAGAATGAAATCACGGGCATCTCCTTCACTCTCGTTGCGGCGCACGACCACGCAGAGTATGAACGACAGTAACAGGAACATCAGGCCGTCGAGAAATTCTCTAAGACTGAAGGCCGCCGCGGTCTCTCCGCCGATCGAAAACCTGACGTATAGATAGAACACCGTATAAGCCGCTCCGACCATCGCCCCTATCACAAAAACCTCTTCCGGGAACCAGGGTATCGTCATCGCTATCAGAAAAAGCAGGAATACCAGGGCGGAATCCATAGCATTCGGCTGTTCCACCACATAGAACGCCGCGAGTTTAAAAAGAAGGGCCAGGAGGAAAACCGTAAAGACATAAGCATTTATTTTTATTGAACGCAAACTCCTTAAAGAACTGTTTATCCGGAAAAGGATCAAAGCTCCACTTACAAGCAATATACCGATGAGCACGTCTTCCGGCATCATACTGCCCGGTTCGATAAGATAGGTCGCGAGACTCGCGAAGAAATAAGCTCCAACGGACAACACGCAAAGAAGCTTAACCCTCGCCCTTGTAAGCTCGGTCTGCCGGGAGATGAACTCATCGAAATGAGAGCCAAGCATCCTTTTCACGCCGCCGAAAAATCGAAACATACTCCTGTCCTCCTACGCCCGGTTATGCACGTGTGTAATATAATATAAACATGCCCCGAATTACAACATTAAAAGCTCCGAAAGGTTTGATTACATAAAGATTTTCTGTTATCATAACCATATCACATCCGAGAGGAGGAATAAACATGTGTAAAAAGATATTGCTGATCGCTCTCTTTTCTCTGCAGATCATCTCCGCCTGTCTCGCCGGAGGAGAGGAAAAACGTCCTTATGATATTCCCTACCCTTCCGACTGCCATGTAGTAAGGCTGGAAGTATATGTCAAACAGATCGGGGATACGATAAAGTGCTTCCAAACGATACTCTTCGATAAGTTGAACCTTGAATTTTTTGTGTGGGCATTCGAAAAAGAGAATGGAGCCGCCTGGGCCCGGAGCGTCCTCGATATAGGGACCGGATCAGGTGCCCTTGGGCTTACCGCGCTGGCCTACGGCGCCGAAAAAGCGGTCGGCACCGACCTTGATCCTCTGGCTGTCGAGAACGCCAGATACAACGCTAAAAGGCTGGGCCTTGAGAAACGGTTCGACGTCAGACAGGTCAACCTCAAAAGCCCTGAGGTTTTTTCAGTTATCGGAGAGGATGAGCCTTTTGACCTCATTATCTGTGACCCTCCTCAGGGCGGGATGAGACACCCCTCCGCGAAAGTATCTTCAATAGTCATGAAAGAAGATTTTTTCAGCACAGACCCGGATCATGGTTTCGTAACATCGCTTGTCGAAGGCCTTGACGGTCATCTCACCGATAACGGAAGAGCATGGATATGTCTCAGATATCCGGATGTGAAGAAAAAAATGCTCTCTCTGGCCGAAGAAAACGGGTTTAACGCCAGGGTCCTGATATCATGGAGCGATGACATCGACCCAAAAAAAGAGATCCCGGTGGGGAATAACTACAGGGTCCCGCCGGCCACGGAAAGCGTCATCCTCTACGAACTCACGAGGAAATAAAGGCTCCCGGCGGTACCAAGACAGGGATTTTCTACAGTGAACATCCCGAACAAAGGTTTTTCAGCGATATCAACTATGAACATCCAAGAGAGCTAGAATGGACTATCGTGTTTTAGGCGCCGCCGCGGCACTCTTATCTTCTGCCGCCTGGGCCCTGGGCCCGGTACTTTTCCGAAAGATCGGGGATAAGGTCTCTCCTCTGGGCATCAACCTATCCAAAGGGATAATAGGAACGGGGTATCTGGTCATTATCCTGTTAATGACCGGTTTTGAGCCCGTTACGTTCAGGGACACCGTTTTTCTCGGTTTGAGCGGCATCCTTGGGATCGCATTAGGAGATACTTTCTTTTTTATGGGGCTCATGCGGCTCGGAGCGCGCATGGCCGTACTTCTCGAAACGCTCTGCCCTGTAGTAACGGTCGTCCTCGCGGTCATTCTCCTCGGAGAAAGGCCATCTATACCCGCTTGGACGGGAATATGCCTGACCGTGAGCGGGGTGAACATCGTTATTTGGGAAAGAGCGCCGAGACTGGCCCTCAAAGGAAATTGGGGAAGCGGTATAAAATTCGCGGCTCTTTCGGTGACCGCTACATCCCTGGGCATAATACTCGCTAAGATAGGCGTAAGGGAGTCTTCTCCGGTACAGGCTACCGCCATAAGGCTGGCGGGCGGGACATTGGCTCTGGGTTTGTGGGGACTTGCCGGCAAACGGACCGGCGAATGGCTCGCGCCGCTCAAAGAACGGTCTCTCTTTACGAAAATGGCCTCGGCCGTATTCGTAAGTGTATGCGTCGGTCTTCTCTTTTCGGTGGTGGCCCTTAAATACACGGACGCGTCGATCGCCGTTCCGTTGAATTCCACAAGCCCTCTTTTCGTGCTCCCAATGGCGGCTCTGGCCTTCGGTGAAAAGATCACGATCAGGTCTTTCCTGGGAGCGCTTGTTACCGTAGCCGGCGTAACCTTGATATTCCTTAATAGTTAGATATACTAATTTTAAAAGGACGTTCACTTGGAAAAAGACCCTAAAATATCAGTCTCCGATCTCAATAAGTCTTACCGGACCAACGGCTCCCTGCTCAAAGCTCTCGAGGAAATATCCTTAGAGATCAGAGAAAATGAGTTTTTCTGCGTCATAGGCCCTTCCGGATGCGGAAAAACAACTCTTCTCAGGCTTATTGCCGGGCTTGAAAAACCCGATACCGGAAAGATCTCGATCTCATCTCCCGGAGCAGCGAGAAAACAACTCTCTTTCGTCTTCCAGCAATCTCTTCTCTTTCCCTGGATGACCGTAAGGGAAAATGTCGAACTCGGATTAAAGAAAACCGTTCCGGAACAGGCAAGAGCAAGATCGGAACAATACCTTTCCATGACAGGACTTTTGAAATTCGCGGACTTTTACCCTCACCAGCTTTCAGGCGGCATGGAAAAACGGGCCGCTTTGGCAAGGGCCCTGGCCGTGGAACCTGACATAATCCTGATGGATGAACCTTTTGCCTATCAGGACGCGCAAACAAGGGATATGCTTCGGAACCTTCTTCTGGAGCTTTATCACAGGGAAAAGAGGACCATCATCTTCGTAACGCATGACATCCGGGAAGCGATTATTCTCGGCAGTAAGATCGTCGTCGTATCATCCTCCCCGGGAAGGATCAAGAACATCGTGGAGGTGCCGTTCCCCTACCCCAGGAGCGTTGAAAAGATAATCCCCACGGACGCTTTCCATGACGTCTACTGGAAGGTCGACGCCATTCTCAAAGGCGAGATAGAGCGCGCCGTGGAAAAAGAGTCCCTGGACATACTTGCGAAGGGACACATAATGAAAAGTCAAAGAACAATAGACAATGAATAAACTACGCAGTATCGCCGCAGGAATACTTACACTCATGCTTGTTCCGGTATCCGGTTTTTCCGACGAACCTCCGGCTCGCCCGTGCGAAATAACGGCGCCCCACGGCATACCCCCTGAACCTGCCGCTTCGGAAAAG
>JAQVSN010000082.1 GCA_028700515.1 Candidatus Omnitrophota bacterium | reverse complement strand
CCCCGCCGATATTCCTGTTAAAACCCATTATCCCGCCGAACGCGCTCAAACGGTCCGAGTCAAGCGCGTCGATGTACGCCTGCTCGAGCCTTTCCGCTTCAGCCGCGCCGCATGGGTTGCCATGTTTCACGACTACCGCCGCCGGCCCGGCAAACTCTTTCACCAGACCGATGGCCGCGTTAAGGTCAAGGAGGTTATTAAAGGAAAGCTCTTTCCCCCCGAGCTGCTTTGCCGATGCCAGTCCGCTTAAGCTCCGATCCGCATCCGCGTAGAAAGCGGCCCGCTGATGCGGGTTCTCTCCGTATCTTAGATCCTTTATTTTGGAATATGAGAACGTAAGGGTTTCCGGGAACCCTTTAGTCTCTTTTGACGCCGCCCCGGAGAGATACGAAGAGATCATGCCGTCGTAAGCCGAGGTACGCCCAAAAGCTTCAACGGCCAATTCAAGCTTTGTGGCGACGGAGATCTCGCCCCCGTTCTTATCCAGTTCTTCAAGAACCTTCCCATACTGGTCGGGACTGCTTACCACCGCTACGGATCGGTAGTTCTTAGCGGCGCTCCGAAGCATTGAGGGTCCCCCTATATCGATATTTTCGATGGCTTCCTCCAGAGTGACCCCGGGTTTTCGGACCGTGGAAGCGAATGGATAAAGATCGACCACCACCATGTCTATGAACTCGATACCGTATTCTTCGGCCTGTCTTAAATGCTCCTCATTGTCCCTTAAGGCCAGGAGCCCTCCGTGTACTTTGGGATGCAGGGTCTTGACCCTTCCGTCCATCATTTCCGGGAAACCGGTGAAAGACGATATGTCCCTCACCTTTATCCCAAGAGAACTTATGGCCTTAGCCGTACCGCCAGTCGATATTATCTCCCATCCGAGCTCATCGAGCCCTTTTGCCAGGGATTCCAGGCCCTTCTTGTCGGAAACACTTATCAAGGCGCGCTTTATCTTCACTTATTCCCCCATTTCTCCGTGCCGGATAGCTCTATTTCAATTTGAGGACCTTAAGCTTCTGACGGTTCAGATCCAATTCCCTTTTCATCTTTTCTATTTCGGACAGAACCGCGGACTTCCTGGCCGAAAGTTCCGAAAGCCTGTCATTCCAGGTCTTCATCTCTTCATCGGTAAGTATGAGATTATCTTTTCTCTTGATGAGCGAGCCTACTTCGTTCGCGTCCTTCTCTATCTGTTTAAGTTCCGCGGACTTCTGGTCGTAACGACGCCGGATATCGGAGATCTCGCGCTCCACCTTCCTAACTTCGGGCTGGAAATGAAAACGTATCTTTTCCGCCGAGGCCAGGTATTCCTTCCTTGTCCTTGCCTTTTTATCCCGAAGCGCCGTTATTTCCGAGTCAATGGTTTCGGTTATCTTTATATAGGCCGCCTTCAACGAAACAAGCTCGGCGTTAAGAAGGTCCCTCTTCCTGATGACGGTCCGGAAGGACTGGTCCTGCGACAGGATGCTTTTCTCTATTTCCCGGTTATCCTGGGAGCATCCGGACACCTGGATGACGAAAAAGACCGCCAGGGCCGCCGCCGCGGTCCTAAATAATACCCTGCCTCGCTCGTATAAGCAGGCCACAGTGTATCGGCGCATACCTTTCACTTTTTGAGGGATGCCTTCATTTTGTCCTTGAGCTCGCTCAATCCGGATATGACCGCTATAACTCCGGCGAATATGAGGATACCGGGAACTATCGCCCTCAGGACGAAGACGACCTCGTACCACCAGGCCACGAGAAGAACAAGGCCTAAAAGAGTGACCACTACCCCCGCCAGCAAACTTATCATCTTGCTCATACCATGTCCTCCTTAAAGAAATTAGTTTCTCGACAGTCAAACTACATTATACTTCTATTCGGCAAGTTGCCAAGGGTTTTCGGGGATACAGCACAGAGAAAGTCACTTGTCACATGCCACAATTCGCAGGTAAAGGTGAAGGTTAAGGTAAAGAGAACGTTTATAGCCGATTTAGGGTTAAAAGCACTCCACCTTAGCCTTTACCTTAATATCTACCCGCCTCTTCCTTTCTGACTCTCCGATCCACGATCCACGGATCACGATCCCACGTTAGGTCCCTCGACTCCGCTTCCCCATGACTCTTGACCCTTGCCCCCCCTGGGGTTATAATCACGCTATGCCAAGATCGGGTTTTATCGCTATATCAGGACAACCGAACGTAGGTAAGTCCACTATCATTAACGGCCTCCTCGGCGAGAAGGTAGCGATAGTGAGCGCCCGCCCCGAAACCACCCGCGACAACATACGAGGGGTCCTTACCGAAGGTGATATCCAGGCCGTTTTTATCGACTCACCGGGCATACATAAGCCGCACGACCTCCTGGGGAAGGTGATGGTGTCCCGCGCCCAGTCCACAATAATGGAAGCCGATATTGTTATGTTCGTGACGGAAAAGTCCAAGGCGTTCAATGCCGATGACATGAACATCATTTCCCGCCTGCCGGAAAGGGACAGCGGAAAAAAGGTCGTTCTGGTGATCAATAAGTCGGATAAGGTCAGGGATAAGACAGCGCTTCTTCCTCTATTAGACAAAGCCGCGAAGATATATCCGTTCTCTGATATGGTACCGATGTCAGCGCTCAATGAAAAACACCTGAAAAGACTTCTTGAAGTGATAAAGGCTTATCTTCCCGAGGGGCCTTTTTTCTATCCGGAAGAACAGCTCACGGACAGGACCGACACGTTCATGGTCCAGGAGATCATCCGGGAAAAAGTTCTTACATGCACCTATGAAGAAGTCCCTCATTCGGCAGCCGTGGTCGTAGAGGGCGCGGAAGAGGATGACAAAGGACATGTCACCATGCATGCCACCATATACGTGGAACGCGTTTCGCAAAGATCAATAGTCATCGGCAAGAACGGCGAAATGATCAAAAAGATACGCCTTTCGGCAAAACGCGATATCGAAAAGACCCTCGGCAGGAAGATCTCCCTTGAACTATGGATAAAAGTCCGGGATAAGTGGAAGAAAGACCCGCATTCGCTCCGCGAAATGGGGTACGGAGAAGAAACGTAACACCTCATTTACCCGTAAAACGGAATGGATGTAAAGCCGCTGTTAGTTATTAGTGTATTGGTTATTGGTTGTTCGGGGTATTAGCGAGGATAGCCGATGACCAACGCGCCGGTGACCAGCGACGCGCCACGGAACACGACCGATCACACCTTGATATTGAACTTCGCCAGCTGACCTTTTAATTCTTCGTGAGTAGTGAACTGGAAGGCATGTATGCCGAGTCTTCGCGCGGCGTCTATGAGATCCGGGCGGTCGTCGGCGTAAAAGGTGTCTTTGGGCAGTGCCCCCGCTATCTTGAGGGCTTCGAAGTATATCGACGGGTCGGGTTTCTGGGCGCCGAAAACATGCGACACCACATGGTCATCAAGCTGCCTCAGCACGGAGAACTGTTCTTTTATAAAATCATAGTGCGACTCACAGGTATTTGAGATAAGGACAAGTTTTATGTGCGGGTATTTTTCCTTGAGAGTCTTCAATATATCTTCCATCTCGGGATAAGCGCTGAACATGCTGTTCCATATCCTGAAAAATTCCGTCCTGCCGATATCCAGCCGGAAATGCCTCGTGGTCTTCCTGTAAAAAGCATCCGAACCGATCTTGCCTTCCATATACCTGTTCATCGTATCGGAATCCAATATGTGTTCTATCATTGATCCTTCTTTTATCCTGCCGTGGGCCATATATCTTTTTTCGACCGACTCAAAATCAAGTTTGATCAGAACGTTACCCAGGTCGAAAAGTATCGCTTTTATTTCTTTGCTCATCGTTCCTCTCGTTATTTCGTTATTGAGTTCTTTGCGTTTTTGCGTTATTGCGTGCTTTCAGCTGTTCAGTTATTTCGTTATTGAGTTCTTTGCGTTATTGGGTTATTGAGTGAGAACTTCCGAGTAGCCCCCCAATCCGTCATCCCGACCGACGAGCGGCCGGCTGGGTTTTCCCCGCCCTCCACGCAAAAATACCTGTATCGCTATAACCACGCAATAACACAATAACGCAATAACACAATAACCAAACATTAGCCTCATTCCTCCGCTCGGGATGACATGTTTAGGTCCATAGTTCGTGGTTCGAACAACGCTATGCGCTATGCTCTCTCGTGCTCTGCCCTCTGCGCCATGCGCTCCCGCCATGCGGCTTAGGGCTCACAAGCCAAGCCGGCTTTTAAAGAGCTCTATCCCCTTACGGAGCATCTCCCTCGAACCCTTGTACTCTATGATTGAAAGCGCCTTGCCGGGATCCATCCAGACAGCGTCCATGATCTCCTCGACCTGCGGTTTGAGCGCGTCTTCCCCCTTTGCTTCGACGAGGAAAATATGCACCCTTTTGAAAACCTTTTCACCCTTGAGGGTAAAATAATATTCCTGTCTGCCGATCTCGTCCATTACCTCAAGGGAGGAAAGCCCTGTCTCCTCGGCTATCTCTCTTGCGGCGGTCTCGGCAGGGGTTTCACCTTTTTCAATGTGGCCTTTGGGCCACGTCCAATGCCCATAGCCATCCTTTATAAGGAGCACCTTGAACCCGCCATCCACCCTTTTAACCACAACTCCGCCGGCTCCGAATTTGTTTATGGTCATGGGAAATCTTTTACCTCGTTATTGTGTTTATTGCGTTATTGGGTTATTGAGTAGTCTCTACTCGTCATCTTGCGCGTACGCCTCGCCGCGCGGGGCGCAGTACAAAGTTTCACAAACTTGTCATCCCGAGCGGAGGAGGCTAATGTTTGGTTATTGTGTTATTGCGTTATTGTGTTATTGCGTGGTTATAGCGATACAGGTATTTTTGCGTAGATGGCAGGGAGGTCCCTGTATCGCTCACTACTCAATAACGCAATAGCTGAACAGCCAAAAGCACGCAATAACGCAAAAACGCAAAGAACTCAATAACAAAATAACTGAACAGCTAAAAGCACACAAAAACACAATAACACAATGAACACAATAACGAGAAGCACGCGCGACGATGATCACAGCTCCACTATGGTCTCGTCATCCAGACCGCTGTCATACTTCGCGCCTCCGCCCTCGGCCCGTCCCCGGCCCCAACGCGGAAGGTCATCGAACGTTTCAGATCCATCCGGAGCGAGCGCCGAGGAATCGACGTCCCAAACCTCATAATCCGACGGCAAAAGCTCCTCGAGGAACCTCGAACGCCTCGCGACAACAACTCCCTGCTGGTAATCAAAGCGCGTCACCGGATGTATCATGTAAAGATACTTGCGAGCCCTCGTGGCGGCAACGTAGAAAAGACGTCTTTCCTCCTCTATCTCAGACTGGTCGCCGAACGCCTTGGGATGCGGGAATTGCCCCTCGCAAAGCCCTATTATCATTACAACGTCCCATTCAAGACCTTTGGCCTGGTGAATGGTAGTAAGGACCAGCTGTTCGTCCTCCTCGGGAGCCGAAACTACGGTCTCGCCCCTGAAGTTCTCCCTGAGCGTTATGTCGCTCAAAAAAGACTGAAGGCTTTTATAGTCATGGGAAAAATTTATCAATTCTTTTATATCGTCCACCCTGTCTTTCGCGTTATCAAAATTGGCGTACGCGTGCGTCTCGTAACCATTTTCCATTACGGTGCTTATCATCTCACCCGGAGAGACGGCGCCCCCTGTCCCGAGAACACCCCTCATGACCTTAAGGAAACCCTTGAGCCCCGCCTGAGCGCGTTTAGGCACGAATGCCGAAAGGTCGGCCGCCAGAAAGGCCTCAAGAGGAACTCCGCTCTTTTTGAACGACTCGAACAGTCTTTCCGCGTAACCGGGGCCT
>JAQVSN010000081.1 GCA_028700515.1 Candidatus Omnitrophota bacterium | reverse complement strand
GCAACAGGACCAAGAGAAGCAGCAGGACCAACAGAAGCAGCAGGACCAACAGAAGCAACAGGACCAACAGAAGCAGCAAGACCAACAGAAGCAACAGGACCAAGAGAAGCAACAGGACCAACAGAAGCAACAGGACCAACAGAAGCAGCAGGACCAGCAGAAGCAACAGGAGGAGAGAGAAAGACAAGCTCGGGAACAGGAGAGGAAAGAGCAGGAGAGGGAGGACCAGTCCCCCGGTGAGGGCGGCCAAAGTCCCTTACAAAGTGAACCCGGAGCTGATACAATGGATGGATCCCAGCCCGAGGAAGAGGAGTTTGGCGGTGACCTTTCCCCCAGGGAGGCGCGTATGATACTTATGCAGCAGGAAGAAGAAGAGGAACGGGAACGCGCCGAGGAACGGAAGGCCAGAAGAGCCGAGAGGACCAGAGTGGAGAGAAATTGGTAAATAGCCCCATCTGACAGGTAAGGAATGAATAGCGAAAAACGAAAAAAGAAAAATGAAGAACGTATACAGGGCTCCTCGGCCCACTGCCTGTGGACAATGGCATCGCGCCTTGTTCTTTGCGCTTCGCTCTTAGCGTTTTGTGCCGCGGTCCCCGCTTTCGCGCAGAACAGGCGCCTCGAGGCGAAGCTTGAGGAGCAGAGGGTTTTCCCGGGCAATCCCGTGTACCTGAACGTGATCTTTTTCGGAGAGCAGGAGGATGTGGAGAAACCCGATATCCCCCAGATGGACGGTCTCCAGATAAAGTACGTCGGTCCGTCTTCCAGGATATCGGTCGTTAATGGGAAGGTGACACAGTCCATAAGCCATAATTTCCTTATCATCCCCCTCAAGGAAGGGGTGTATGAGATAGGTCCTTTTAAAGCGGACGTGAGAGGTGAGATGTTCGTAGCCGCTCCGGTAACGCTCATTGTATCCTCAGGCGGTCAGCCCTCATCAGCCAGAACCTCGCGATCGGGACCATCGCCTCAACCCTCTGCCCCTGTTCCTTCGGGGCCTGACACGTCAAACCGCAGGAGCTACGAAAGTGACAGGATATTCCTTACCATGGATGTTCCTAAAAACCGTGTGTATGTGGGGGAGATAATGCCGCTTACGATCAAGCTTCTTGGCACGGGAGTTTCCATTAAGGACATCGAATATCCGACCTACCAGCATGATGGTTTCTCTGCCGGGGATTTTCCGGAACCCGACAAAGGGAGGGAAATGTTCCGGGGAATGGATTACAACACACTTGTTTTTTCCCAGGACATAGCCGCGGTGAACGAAGGCGATTATACTTTGGGGCCGGCAAAATTGAATTGTACGATGCTCGTCAGGCGTGAGGCTCCCCGGCGCAGTTCCGGTTTTGGGAGGAGCATCTTCGACGACGATTTTTTCTCGAGCTCTCTACGCGGTTACCAGGAGTATCCCATACAGCTCTCTTCTGAGGCCTTAAAGATAACTGTCCTTCCTCTTCCGATAGAGGGGAGGCCGGAAGATTTCCTGGGAGCAGTCGGGGATTTCAGTTTTGACGTCAAGGCTGACGGTAATAAGGTTAAGTTGGGGGACCCCGTGACGTTCAGAATGACCATAGGAGGCAGGGGCAATCTGGACACTGTAGCCGCTCCGGAGATACAGGAAAGTTTGGATCTTAAGGTCTACAAGCCGCAAGTTTCCAAAAAGGGGAACACCAAGATATATGAACAGGTGGTTATCCCTAAAAGTGAAGGGATGAAAGAAATTTCCGGGGTGAGCTTTAGTTTTTTCGATCCCAAAACAGGGAGATACAAGACTTTGACAAGAGGTCCGTTCACTATAGAGGTCCTTCCCAGGCCAGCGGGAGAGGGTCCGGCGAAGATGATATCCGCTCCCACTCCGGACTTGATGGGGCAGGTGACCTACCAGGATGAAAAACTCGGCAGGGATCTGATCTTCATAAAAGAAGGTCCGGCGAGACTGGTTCCTTCAGGAAAGAGTGTTTATAACGGATGGCCTTTCTGGCTGTTCCAATTATTCCCGCTTTCGGTCCTTATCCTGGCTTACCTGACGCACAGGGAAAAAGAAAAAATACGGCTGGATAAAAAGTACGCTCGATTCACCAGGGCGCCGCGTAAGGCTACCAGGGGTATAAATAGGGCCAAGGCCCTTATAGGCAAAAAGGACCCTCTTGGGTTCTATGACGCCGTCTATAGGACACTACAGGGGTATATCGGCGATAAGTTCAATCTTTCCAAGGGAGCCGTGACCGGTCAGGTGATAGAGGATGTCCTCAAGCCGGCGGGATACAGCGATGCCCAGATGGCTGATCTGAAACATGTCTTTGAGGCCTGTGAGATGGCCAGATATGCTTCTCTTATCCCCGATGCCCAGAAAGAAAGTGAAGTGCTTAACAGTTTGCGGAAGGCCATAGACATCCTGGAGAGAGGGAAAGGCAAGAGAGGATAGAGGGGCAGCTCATGAACTCATCGATACAGGGACTTTATTCTGTTTAAAAAACCCCAGAATTGAGCAGAGAGGGAAGTATGCTGAAAAATAACGTATCCAGACCGGTTCGGGTGTTAGCAGTTTTTATCCTTTTGGGATCGGTGCTCTTTTTCATGCCGCGGGCTTGCGCGTCCACTGTGGAAGAGCTTGAAGATACTTTTGTCCAAGCGAACGATCATTACGAGAAGGGTGAGTATATAAAAGCGGTCGAGGAGTACCACAAGATCCTTTCTTCGGGATATACGTCGGGAAAACTTTATTATAATCTGGGTAATGCCAGTTTCAGGGCCGGGATGTTGGGGCAGGCTATATTGAACTATGAGAGAGCCAGACGGTTCATTCCGAGGGACGCCGATCTCGCCGCTAATTACAGGTTTGCAGAGTTGCTTGTCAAAGGTAATCCCCCTGCCGAAAAAGGCATATGGGCCTGGCGGCCGCTTAAACTGTATTACAACCGATTTACTGCGGATGAGCTGTCTATGATCGCTTCGGTCCTTTACGTTCTGACCGTGGCGGGCCTGATGATCATGATATATTTTCCCAGGTGGACAAGATATCTCCTCATTCCGGCATTGCTTATGGCTTTTCTTTCCACCGGCAATGCCGTCTCGGCCTGGCATGCGGTTTCCGGTATCGGAAGGGAGTCCGTAGTTGTCGTTCCGGAGACGGAATGCAAGTTCGGGCCGTTCGATGCCGGCACCAAGTTCTTCACCCTCTATGAGGGAATGACCGTAACCGTCATCCAGACTAAAGACGACTGGCGCAAGATCCGACGGTTGGACGGTAAGACAGGGTGGGTGAAGAAGGACGCGCTGGAAGTGATCTGATCGTAAGGATCGAAAGGATAGATTTGTCAAAAACATTCAGGGATAAACTGAAATTGGACCTCGTCCTGCTTGACGGGGCTTTCGGAACGTATATACAGACACTGGGCCTTCGGGACCAGGACTTCGGACCGTATTATGGGTGCATGGAGCATCTTGTCTTTTCAAGGCCGGACCTTATCAGCAGGCTCCACATGGACTATCTCGATGCCGGGGCCGATGCCGTCGAGACGGATACCTTCGGCGCGAGTTCAATAAAACTTTCGGAATACGGACTTGCCGGCAAGGTGCGCGAGATCAACATGGAGGCGGTCCGCATAGCGCGTCAGGCCGCGGACTCTTTTTCGACGGCGCTTGTGCCCAGGTACGTTCTGGGAAGTATGGGGCCTACCGGAAAACTCCCTTCATCCCTGGACCCATCACTCGGCAATACCACCTACGACGAGCTTAAAAAGGTTTTCAAGGAACAGGCCATGGCCCTGATAGAAGGGGGCGTCGACGCGATATTGGTCGAGACCGGGCAGGACCTTCTGGAAATGAAGGCCGCCGTGAGGGCTTCCAGGGAAGCCTCCCGGGATAAGTGCAGGGACATCATTATCATGGCCCAGTGTACGCTGTCAAATAACGGCAGAATGCTCCTTGGAAGCGAAATATCGGCGGTCATGGCTACCCTTGCCAATGTCGGCGCGGATGTTGTGGGTATTAACTGCGGTATGGGCCCACAGGAGATGGAAGGAGCGGTAAAAGTGCTGAGCGAGAGATCTCCCTCCTTCATCTCATGTGTCCCGAACGCCGGACTTCCCGAACAGGTTGAAGACAAGGTGGTATACCCCCTCGGGCCCGAAGAGATGGCCGGACAAATGGCGAGGTTCGTCAGACAGTACCACCTCGATGTGGTGGGAGGATGCTGCGGAACCACGCCCGAACATATCCGGCTCATGAAGAAGAATGTAATGCATCCGCGCAAGAGGATCCCTCCGAAATATTTCTTCATTTCGAGCGCTTATCGGGGTTTCGACTTAAGTATGATGCCCCGCCCCATCAAGGTAGGGGAGAGGATGAACACGCAAGGCTCCCGCAAGACCAAGGAGCTCCTTATAGCGCGGGATCATGACGGGCTGATAGAGCTTGGAAAATCCCAGGAAAAGGCGGGAGCGGCCATACTTGATGTTTGCGCCACGTTAACTGAAAGGCAAACGGAAAAAGAGGATCTCGAGGATCTTGTGTCGAGGCTCAGGGAGAGTGTGACAGTGCCCTTGATGCTGGATTCTACGGACGTTTCGGTGATAGAAGCGGCCCTGAAAAAGTACCCGGGGACGGCTTTCATAAATTCGGCTAACCTGGAGGACGGAGGGGAGAAAGCCAAAAAAATATTTTCCCTTGCCGCTGAACACGGGGCCTACGTGGTCTGTCTTACTATCGATGAGTCCGGAATGGCCCGGACGGTAGAGAAAAAGCTGGAAGTGGCGGGCAGGCTCCTTGACATTGCCGCGGAATTCGGGATCCCCAGGGGACGCATGGTATTCGACCTTTTGACCTTCACTCTGGCTACCGGAGAGAAGGAGTTCGCGGATTCGGCCGTGAACACGATAGAGGCCATAAAAGCCATTAAGAAGAAATATTCCGGAGTTCTCACCATTCTTGGGGTAAGCAACATATCTTTTGGGCTCGCCAGGGAGGCCCGCGGGGCAGTGAACGCGTCTTTTCTCCATAACGCGGTGAAAGCCGGTCTCGATCTGGCGATAATCAATCCTTCGGGTATTCCTGAGTACCTTGAGCTCGCGCCCGAGGAACGAAAACTGGCTGACGCACTTGTCCTTTCAAAACGGGAGGACGCTCTTAAGTCCCTTTTGGATCATTTTGCGCTCAAGTCCCCGGTAAAACCGGCGCCCGTTGTGAGCAACATTCCCTCCGATGACCTTTCTCCCGGGGAAAAGCTCAAAAAATGTATATATGAAAGGGATAAGTCCGGGGTCATCCCCGTAGTTGAGGATCTCCTTTCCAGCATGGACCCGCAAAGGATCATCAACGAGGTCCTTCTTGAGGCCATGAAGGAAGTCGGCAGGCGCCTTGATTCCGGCGAGATGGTGCTTCCTTACGTACTCCAGTCGGCTGAGGTCATGAGGAAGGCGATAGAGCACCTTGAGCCTCTTCTCCCAAAGGAAGGCGGGCTGAAAAAGGGGAACATAGTCCTTGCTACGGTACAGGGGGACGTACACGATATCGGCAAGAACCTGGTCAAGGTCATACTTGATAATAACGGGTTCGGGGTCCTTGATCTGGGAAAACAGGTCCCGATCGAGACCATTGTGAGCGAAGTGAAAAAGAACCCGGTCGACGCCGTAGGTCTTTCAGCGCTTCTCGTATCGACCTCCAAGCATATGAAAACCTGTATCAGGGAACTCGCGAAGGAGGGGCTTTTTCCACCCGTTATTATCGGAGGCGCCCCCATAAACGAGGATTTCGCCTCTGAAATATCCATTCTTGATAATGGAGAGATCTATGAGGGAGGCGTCTTTTATGCCCGCGACGCTTTTTCGGGCCTGGGGATAATGCAGGATCTCATGGATAAAGGCGGCAGGCTCAGGAGGATGGAGGCATACAGGATAAAGCTGGACGAATATTCGAAAAAGAAAGG
>JAQVSN010000080.1:2734-6016 GCA_028700515.1 Candidatus Omnitrophota bacterium | reverse complement strand
GGCAGGATCTTACAATAAGGGCGGAAATAGGGACTGTCAGACAGACCTACTTCCTCGGTTGGCAGGACCCGTGGATATTCGATTTCCCGTATATGTTCGGGTTTGACGTTTACCGCCAGCAGCACGATAGGGACGGCCTTTCGGGATACGGATACGACGAGACCAGGACCGGAGGGGACCTTAAACTGGGCAAGGAGCTTACGGAGGAACTTTACACAGGGCTCAACTATAACCTTGAGGAAGTTAAGATATCGAATCCCCCCGATGACGCGACCCAGGACCTTATAAAAGAGGTCGGGTCAAACTGGATAAGCAAGATCACATGGAACATACAGTTCGATAAAAGGGACAACAAGTTCTCCCCGACCAAAGGGTTTGTGACCAGCCTGGCGCTGGAAAATGCCGGAGGCATGATCGGGGGCGACAAGGATTTTGTAAAAGGCTTCTGGAGCGGGAGCTATTATCATAGTTTTTTTGAGATATTCGTCCTGGAGCTCCAGGGACGCACAGGCCTGGCTGAGAATTACGGCAAGAGCGACGATGTGCCGATTTACGAGCGTTTCTTCGCGGGCGGAGCGACTACTATACGCGGTTATAAACAGAGGGCTGTAGGCCCCCGTGACCCGGGTTCGAATGTTTCTTTGGGAGGCGAGGCTATGGTCATCGGCAATGCGGAGGTCACGTTCCCGATATTCAAGAACATACTCAAAGGCGCTGTTTTCTATGATATAGGTAATGTGCATGAGAGCGCCAAAGATATCCTGAAGATGAAGGATTATAAGGCCGGTGTGGGTGTGGGCCTCAGGATAAAGACGCCTATCGGCCCGGTCAAGCTGGATTACGGCTATCCACTCAATGAGAATCAGGGAGACAAGAAAGAAGGGGAATTCTATTTTAGTGTGAGTCACGGTTTCTGATGCCCGCTGCGGAGGAAGGCGCGCGTCTTTTCCGTTGCCGCGGGATAGGGAGATGGTTGATGCAAGCTCTAAGAAAGGAGAATGTTATGTTCAGGAAAATGACGGTTTGTATTATCGCGATCATGCTGGTCTTAATGACGTCCCGGGCGTTCGCGGCCGAAGCAAAGATCGGTTATGTCGACTTGAGAAAGGCTTTCTACGATTATGAGAAAACCAAGACTTTTGAAACTTCGCTCAATGAGCTCACCGCCCAGAGAGAGGGAGAAAGGGCAAAGCATGTTGAGGGGATAACCAAGATGCGGGATGAGGCCCAGATGCTGACAGGCGACGCCAAAACCAAAAAACAGGCTGAGATAGACCAGAAGATCGTAGCTTTGCAGGAATATGACAGGGACACAAGGCAGCAGCTCCTTACCAAAAAGAACGACATGTTCCGCCAGGTAATTGACGATATCCAGAAAGTTGTGGAGGACATAGGTAAGGCCGGCGGCTTTGATTTCGTTCTGGATTCCAGGAATATCATGTATGGCAAGCCTGAGTTCGACCTTTCGGCGCAGGTAATAGAAAAACTTAACAAAAAATAGGCTTTAGAGGGGGGGCAACTTGTTCCCTCAAAGCACAAAGCGGGCCGGCAACGGGAAGACTAAAAAAGAGTCCTTTCTATCCGGCCCGTGTCCTTAAAAATGGATTCTCACGAAAAACAGCGGACAATAAAGAACGAGGCACGGTTCTCCGGGAAAGCCTTGCAGACCGGGGCAAGGGTGGAGCTCAGGTGTTTACCGTCGCAAGAAGGGACAGGAGTGGTCTTTCGGAGGGTGGACATCAAGGGGCGCCCTGAAGTCCCGGTCAATCCGAAGTATATATCGTCGTCAAAACTGAGAAGAAGCGCGCTTAAACGCGGGAAGGCCGAGGTACAGACAACTGAACATTTTCTGGCGGCCCTGTGGGCGCTCGGGATAGACAACATACTGGTCGAGATAGACGCCTCCGAACTTCCGGCGATGGACGGGAGCGCCGCGGCATTCATGGCCGGACTCGAGAAGGCCGGGATACAGGAACAGGATGCACGGAGGCGTGTATTGAGGGTGAGAAGGACCCATTTCGTGAAGGGGAAGAACGGGTCGATAACCGTATCGCCGGCTGATAAATTCAGCGTCTCTTACCGGATAGATTATCCTTTGAGGTCAATAGGCAGGGAGACCATGAAGTTCGATCTTGACAGGGAAGTGTTCGCCCGTGAAATTGCGCCTGCCAGAACGTTCTGCATGAAAAAGGAGGCCATGATGCTCCTTAAAATAGGTCTCGGCAAAGGCGCCGATCTTGAAAACACGCTTGTTATGGATGATGACGGGCCAATGGGAACAAAAATGAGGTTCCCGAATGAACCACTCAGGCACAAGATAATGGACCTGGTGGGAGACCTCTATATGCTGGGAGTTCCGCTGCAAGCCAGGGTTGAGGCAGTAAGGTCCGGACATACTCTTAACGCCGCGCTCATCAGACAGCTTTATGGAGATTATATGGTCCGGACCGAGGAAAGAAGAGAGAACACGAGCGGAATGGAAGGTTTTTTGCTCAAAGTTCTTTCTATTTTCCGAACAATGAAGAAGGGAGAACAAGATGGAAAGTAAGGAACTTAATATCAAACAGATAATGAAGCTTCTCCCCCACAGGTATCCGTTCCTTCTGGTGGACAGGGTGCTGGACTGGGAGAAAGATCAGTGGATCAAAGCAGTCAAGAATGTAAGCATGAATGAGCTTTTTTTCCAGGGGCATTTTCCCGGAGAACCCATAATGCCCGGGGTTCTGCAGATAGAGGCACTTGCCCAGACAGGAGGCATCCTGGCCCTTCTCAGCGCCGGAAAAGAGAATTCCAGCGAAAAGATAGCTCTTTTCATGACCATAGATAAGGCCAAATTCCGTAAACCGGTGGTCCCTGGGGATCAACTCACGCTTCAGGTGAACATAATCAAGAAAGTGCGCGGAAGCATAATACAATCCCACGGGGAGGTCAGCGTCGACGGAAAAGTAGTGTCCGAAGCGAACCTGATGTTCAGCATAGCGGACAAGCTGTAAAGGTTCCCAGGGAAACAGGAAGGCAAGTGCTAAAGTGATAGGTAGAGGTTAAGGTTAAGGGGGAAGGTAGAGGGACAGAGAAAAAGCAGGAAAAGAGGAGGATCATATCCGGGCTTCTTGCGGACCATCTCTATCTAAACTTTGTACCTGTGCCTCAACGAATAAAGGTGCTTTATGACAAAGATCGGACTTATAGCAGGAGGAGGGACGCTACCTTTTGAGTTCCTTCGTTCGGCCCGCCAAAAAGGTCATAAAGTGGTCCTTTTTGCGCTTAAGGAAATGGCGGATC
>JAQVSN010000080.1:0-2634 GCA_028700515.1 Candidatus Omnitrophota bacterium | reverse complement strand
TAAAGGTGCTTTATGACAAAGATCGGACTTATAGCAGGAGGAGGGACGCTACCTTTTGAGTTCCTTCGTTCGGCCCGCCAAAAAGGTCATAAAGTGGTCCTTTTTGCGCTTAAGGAAATGGCGGATCCGGAAATAGAGAAAGAAGCGGCGAAAACATATTGGCTTGATATAAACCAGTACGCCAAGTTCGTTTTTATCCTATTCAAGGAGAACATCAAACAGCTTGCTTTTCTTGGAAAGGTCAAAAAGCATGTAGTATTTCAGGATGGGGGAGATGAGGAATATAAGAAGGGGCTTGGAGGCCTAAAGGATAAAAAGGACAGCACGATCTTCCAGGAGATAAGAAGCCGGCTTAAGATAATAGGAGTGGAAGTTATTCCGGGGGGCCAGTACCTTTCGCATCTGCTTCTTCAAAAAGGGCCGCTTTCAAAGGCCGTTTTCGGGGAAAACGGCAAACGGGACGTGATAATGGGATACGAGGCCGCCAAAAAGATGGCTGAAATGGATATAGGTCAGACCGTTATAGTGAAAGACGGGGTGATCGTCGCGGTAGAGGGGATAGAGGGCACTGACGCGACAATAGTCCGCGGCAGAGAGCTCGGGGGCCCCGGGTGTGTTATGGTGAAGGTGGCTCGACCAAGGCAGGATATGGGATGGGATGTCCCGACAGTCGGACCTGAAACGATGATAAAGCTTATGGAGAACGGCTATTCGGGCATTGCGGTCGAGAGCGGAAAGATGTATCTTGTGGAAAAAGAAAGATTTGTAATGATGGCCGACGCTGCCGGAATAGTTGTGGAGGCCCTGTGAGCTGCCCGGAGCCTTACCTGAATATTGATCATGAAAAACGGACCGAAGCGCTCATTCGGGACATCAGAAGAACATTTTCGAAAAAAAAATTCTCTAAAGCCGTGTTAGGGATTTCGGGCGGCGTAGATTCGGCGGTAGTTGCGGCGCTCCTCTCTAAAGCCCTTGGAAGCGAGAACGTTACGGGGATCATGATGCCTTACGGCGGACAGGGAACCAAGGATGCGGAAAACGTTATAAAAACATTCGGCATAAAGAGCCTTAAAATAAACATAGCTCCCATGATAGACGCCTATTTCGGCCTTCCTGGTAACGCGTCCCGCGAGCGTAAAGGCAATAAGATGGCGCGCGAGAGAATGACGATACTTTATGATCAGTCCCTGGCCCTCGGAGCTCTTGTCGTTGGTACGGGGAACAGGACCGAGATAGCCCTTGGGTATTTTACTCTTTATGGCGACGGAGCTTCAGCGATAGCGCCTTTGGCTTCCCTGTACAAGACACAGGTCTTCCGCATGGCCGAGTATCTCGGAGTTCCATCCCGGATCATCTCCAAAAAACCTTCCGCTGATCTTTGGGAAGGTCAAACGGACGAAGACGAGATAGGGGCAGCCTACCTTGATATGGATCGTGTCCTATATAACCTTGATAAGGGGAAAAACCCCGAAGAGATCGTTTCTATGGGAATGGACAAAGAAGTTGTCGATCTTGTAGTGAGGAGGGTTAACGATAACAGGTATAAGATGGAAGGTCCGGTCCTTCTGTAGCCGGCCGTAGATCAGAGAAGGTTTTTTTCTCTTACGAATTCCACGATCGTTTCTACCGCGCGTTTCGAAGCCCCTTTGGGGCCCAGGGCCAGTTTAACTTCGGCCAGTTCCATCCGCATTTTTTCCATACGGTCTTTGTCCAGAACGATCTCGAGGACCTTGGAAGCCACCTTTTCCGGGGTAGCGTCCCTCTGGATAAGTTCGGGCATTATCTCCCTGCCGGCGATGATATTGACAAGACCTATTTTTCTCACCTTAGAGATCATCTTGAAAAGAGCCTCTGTAAGCAGAGGCACCCGGTAAGTTATCAGCATGGGTTTTAGCATCACGGCGGTCTCAAGAGTGGCCGTTCCGGAAGCGACGATAACGAAGTCCGATCGGGTGAGGGCATGATATGTGTTATCCTTGACTCGAGTGACCTTTGGTCTGGGGCAAAGTGAAAGTTCCCTGTCATACATTTCGGGATCGATGTTAGAGCTTTCGGCCAGGATGAATTCCACGTTCCTCATTTTTTCTGATATATTTTTAGCTGCCCGGAGCATCATTGGAAGCAGGTGCTGGACCTCGGTCTTTCTTGATCCCGGAAGGAGAGCGATCGTGAAATTCACATGCGGCGCAGTTGTGGCCTCAGGGGCTGAATCCAGAAGAGGATTTCCCGTGAACTCCGCGATGACCCCGCGGTCGTTAAGGAATTTTTTCTCAAAAGCGAAAAGGGTAAGAGATAAAGAACCGTTCTCCCGGAGGCCCTTCACCCGCCACTCTCCCCACGCCCAGACCTGCGGGACCACGTAGTAGATCACGGGGATTCCCTTTTGTTTCAAAAAGCGGGCGATCTTCAGATTAAACCCGGGATAATCAACCAGTATCGCGAAGGAAGGTTTATTGGTTGATATAGCCCGGGTGATACGAGTGTACTGGGCCTTGATCCTCCCGAGATTCCTGATCGCTTCCCAAACCCCGATTATGCAAAAATCACGTATATGGGCGATGAGACGGACACCCTGATCTTCCATGAGATCGCCGCCTACACCCCAAAAAGATATGTTCGGCACAAGAGGTTTTA
>JAQVSN010000079.1 GCA_028700515.1 Candidatus Omnitrophota bacterium | reverse complement strand
AATCCTGGAGTTCCGCGATATAAGACCTTATTTTACCGGTCATGGTATTGACCGCCGCGGCTATATCCCCCAGTTCATCCTCCTTGGTCATCGAGAATTTGGGGCTGAATTTTCCTTCGGAGATTATCCTGGTCTCCAGGGCAAGGTCGAGGATAGGGGTGATGATCTGCCTTATAAAAAGGTATCCCAACCACGATATCCATACGGCGAACAGGAGGATAGCCGATATCTCAGCTGTATATTTAGCGTCGGGAAAAATGAAAGAGGTTATTATGTATCCGAGTATCAGGAGCGGGATGATCGACATCAGGGAGAAGGCCAAGACCAGCCTATAACGCAGACTCCGCCTCTCCGTAGCCTCGATCTTGAAAAAAGTCATATACTTCCTCCGATCTTATTCCCAGACCCTTAGAAAAATTGTATATTAATATTACATTACATAATGTCCAAAGTCAAAGTCCACCCTATGATGACACTGGATCGGTTTGCCTGCGATCGTATCGAGGACCTTTATAAACCCCTTTCCCACTCCGTCCTCATGCGAATAACGCCTCCCATAGCGGCGTTAAGAAGCTCAATGAGTTTCTCTTTATCTCTGGGGAACCTTCCTTCGAGCGGTATATAGTTAGAAGCGTGGTCACTGCGGAACACGGTCCGGTTAAGCTCAAGCCCTGTTATTATGTCCCGCATCTCGGCAAGCAGCTCTTTGGGCCCCAATTCTGAGAACTCTCCCTTCACAACGTCTCGGTATATGGGGGTTCCGGGTATTACCATAAGGGAAAGAAAAGAAAGATACCGGGGCTGCATCCTGTTGAGAGCTTCTATCGTCCCTTCCACATGTTCCCGGCTTAAACGCCTTCCTCCCAACCCAAGCAGGACAATGACCGAGGACTTGATGCCCGCGTCATCCGCTTTTCTTACCGCTCGTACCATATCCCCTGCTGTGCAGGGTTTTTTGCACATTTCGAGGACCTTCTCACTGCCGCTCTCAAGACCAATATAGACCAGGGAGAGCTTGTTGTCCCGAAGCTCTTTGAGCTCTTCCTGCGTTCGTGATGTCAGGTTGTACCCATTCGCATAACTTGAGATGCGCGAAAGATAGGGAAAAGATAAGTTGAGCCCTTTGAGGACCGGAACAATGAACTCGTTCCCTGCGGCGAGCGCGTCGCCATCCATCAGGAAGACCCTCCTCGCGCCGGGACGAATAACAGCTCCCTGGCGTATATCTGAGTATATCTCTTCCAGTGGTTTAATGCTGAACGGCTTGGACCTGTAAGCGGCACAAAAAGAACACCGATTGGACGAACATCCGGTGGTGACCTGAAGGTGGAAGCTGTCCGCTTCCGAAGGGGGTCTTATTGCAGGTTCAATGAGAGGCATTTTAACTCCTTTTATGTAACGGGCCCCCAAGTCCCTTGCTTCAGCGTACCGCGGAAAGTTGCTTGTATAGCGCAGAGAGTATTGCGCATTGCTGCTGGAATTACGCTCTGCGCTTAGCGCTATGCGCTTTGCGAACTATGAAATACAAATCACTAAAACGAGTTACTCCCCCGCATCTATTGGTCCTACGACAGGTTCATTCTCGTCGTCGAACGGGTCGCCGAAAGACCTTACATCCTCAGCCGACTCCCTGTACGCAGTCTGGTCTCCGTAACCAATGGTCTCTTCATCTGACCAGTTATCTCCCAGGTCCACTTTCTCAACTTTGGGATTTTGGCGGGTATCAGGACCATCACTGTCAGCGAAAAGAAAGCCTGGCACAACAATAAGTGAAAGCATCACGATCAGCATGAGCGTTCTTTTGGTCATCGGCACCTCTTTTTTGTTTTGGTGTTCCCATATTCCCCGGAAACCGTCTCAACAAGGAACTTGAAAGCCGCTTCGGCGAATAGACGTTTCAAGACCGCCCTCGACCCCTTAAAAATGACCCGTTTCACTCTCTCTCCACGCCTCGTCGCTACGGCAATAAAGGCAAGCCCCACAGGTTTAGCGGCGGAAGCCCCTCCGGGACCGGCGATACCGGTCAAAGAGAACGCAACGTCCGAACCAAAGACTTTTCTGGCTCCCAAAGCCATTTTTTTAGCCGTGATCGGGTTTACGGCCCCTGATCTCATTATGACGGACGCCGGCACCTCGAGAAGCGATACCTTGGCGCTATTGGAATACGCTATGACGGAACCTTTGAAATACGATGAACTTCCGGGGACATTGGTTATGCGCGCCGATACAAGGCCTCCCGTGCAGGATTCCGCGCCGGCCAGGGTCAGGCCGTTCGAGGTGAACAAGTTATGGACCACGCGTTCAAAGGTCATGACGTATTATAACTTTTTGGAGCTGAAATGTGAAGTTGTGTTGACGAATATATCATCACGGAACATCCCCGCATCCCGAATATCCATGGCAATTAGTGAAGACCCAGCGCGCCCACATCCGGTAAGACCGACGAAGGGCCAAGAGGCCTCTCGCGGTGCGGTCAAGCAAACTACGCCGCGGCGGCAATGTATTCCGCTAAAGCCCTATAAAGGCCCTTATCTTCCGCACGCGCGGCTCCGGGAATGAGACGGATGAGGACAGTGGCCCGGGGACGCCCTGCCGCATCATCCCAACAAAGCCCGCATATTACCGATTCATCAAGCATATCGATGTTGGGTATTCCGCGATAACATTCCACAAGCTTTTCTTTCGAGTATCCAACGGCGCGGGCTACGGTAAAGAGAGTGATCTCAAGGAGAGGATAGTAAAGCTCTTCGGTCATTATCCTGTCGTCTATAGCCGTGATCGTGGACGCGTCCTCAAATTCTTTAAAGAACGGTATGTTACTGCTCTTCGCCAGCACCATTATGTCTTCTTTCCGGACCCCGCCTTTTTCGACCATCGAGGAAAGGTTTTTCGCCAGTTCAGCTCCCCGTCCTCTTCTTATCACCATATTCCGAAGAAAAGACCCAAGTTGGTCGTCCCTCGACGAAAGTCTAGAAAGGGCTGTTATCACATGATCCAGCTCTTCCCTTGTCCACCCGGAAGCGATGTCGTCGTCTATAGCCAACACAAGTTTTTCATTTTTGTACGCGGCCGTAATAAGACTGTTAACAAGTTCAGGAAGAACAGCCCCTGCCTTTTCCAATGTTATCGATATGGGGGCTGGATCTATCACGCCCCGGACCGCCTCCCGCTTCCCCGCAGTCATCCCCCCGGGAGATACAAGCCTCTCCGAAAATACCCGGGACAGCGAGAGATCCTCCGCCCCAGATATCATTGACCTGTATGAGTTATCTTTGGGGTCATTATCCCAATGTCTATACATCCATTCAAGCAATACGAACAGAGCCTCCCTTAACTTCATCTGCCTGACTCTATCAGGCATACCGGCGTCAAGAAGGAATTTCAGCATGGAATAGATGTCCTCAAGATTCTCAGCAGCATCTGCTCCCCTTCCCTCGTAGGCGAACCTTTTCATGTTCCGGAGGTTGACCCCTCCTTGAAAGACCCTGCTCGCCAACGGAAATCTTTCCGCGAACATATCCTCCAGTTCAGCCGCCGGTACCCTGGATATTTTCTCTATAAAGTCTAACTCTCTTTCATTCTCAATTATTCGAAGCCACCTCACAGGCGCTCTTGCAAGGTCGAACAGTTCGTCATATCCCATACCTTTTCCGCGTGCCCACGAACTTAAGGGATTCTCAATGAATTCCGCGTAGATCTCGTTGAAATGCACTGCAAGCTTCATTTGTTCGGCTGGAGAGAACTCATCCATCCTCTCCTTAAGATCTTCTATCCTCCGCTCGATCGAACTTTCCTTGTTGTCTTTAAAACCATCACTTTCGAACTCATCTCCTGTCACTCCCCTTGCCAGAGGAAGACGTATCTCGAAGGTACTGCCTTCTCCTTCTTTGGACTTGATAAGTATCTTCCCCCCGTGCATACGCGCGGTACTTCTGGACTCGGTCATCCCGATCCCCGTGCCCCCGGTCGTATAAAACGGCTTTTCGAGTTTCGCGATACCTTCTTCCGCCATACCTGGCCCATTATCCGAAATGGTCAGAACCGCTTCCCCTCCATCAACACTGAGCCGGATATCGACTTTTGCGTCATCTCCGCGCGCAGCGTAGGCATAACAAGCCCCATTGGAAGCTATGTTGCATATCATGGAAAGAAGAGAGATCTCGTTCCCTCTCACCAGCACCGGAGCGTCACTCCGGGTCAGCCGGAAACTCTTTCTCAACATCTTGCCTTCCTTAATTCGTATCGTATCATCGAATTTGTTCAGGAGGTCGTTCAGGTCAACAACATCCCCTGAAAGTTCTCCCTTCATAAGACGCACTCGGTCTTCCAGCGCCTGGATAGCATCTCCTTTCAACTGTTCCATAATAACTCTGAACATATCTTTCTCCGGAATATCCTCCCTGTTCAGGACACGGCCTTGAGCAAGCGCTTTGAATGAGCTCTTCACGTTCCGGAGAGCCTCAACAGCATCATTCCTCCATCTTTTGGCGTCAATTTTGTTAAGTGTGTTCCCCCGCACCGCCATCGATGCTTTTGAATATAGATCAAAAAAGGTGTTAAGAGATGAATGAAGCAGGGTAACATTTTCCAGCACATCCTTCATTTTCTCCCTGATGGAAGGGTCGCCTTTCATCGTTTCCCGTAAAATATCGGTCATTCCCATAACAGGTCCGACCAATGTGGTCACTTCGGTAACCTCGTTCGTGCCATGACCGAAACTCGCCAGGCTGGCGACTATACGCACATCTTCCTCGTCAGGGTCCAGAATGGGCGCGATCTCTTCCTCATAAAATCTGTCCAGATCAACACCCGAAGGCCTAAGATCATCCGCGCGGAACCGTTCAAGAAGAGGCAATATCTTCTCGGACATCGCGGCCGCTTTTCCGGTCAGGGAATATGCGTACCCTTCATCCGACCCGCCGACCTTTTCGATCAAATTGAGATGCCCGCTCAATGCCCGAAGATCGGGTTCTATGGTATAAACGGAACGGCCGAGACCTGCCGCTATCTCCTTGTCGAACATGTACCCCTGGTCACGAATGATGCCGCCATCGACCATGTACTTATAAACCCCGTAGATCGACCCCTTGGGCGGAAGTATTTTTTCCGCGTTGCCGTCTTTATTGCCTAGCACATCGGACCGGACAATGATATCCCAGGATCTTTCCTTCGGCGCCCTGTCCCAGTGCCTGTAGAACCATTCCACGACCATCCAATACTGCTCTGTTATCTCCCTCTTGGCCTGTTCTGAAAATAGACTCATGTAATCAGGATGCTCCACATAAGAGGCAACGTTCCCCCATATATCCATCAAATTAGGGGGATCATCCGATACCGTCCTCATAAAGCGCAGGTTCTTCTGCGCGTTGCCTTTATGGCGAGCGAGGAACTTTTCAGCAAGAGCGTCGGAGTCCAGTCCTGATAACTCTTTAATAAAATCAGCTTCCCACCCCGCTTTGAAATGTTCCGGCCATTTTTCGGGAGAGTCGGCAAGGACCGGTATACTGGCGTAGGTACCTCTTACATCGGGGCCAATAATACCTTTCTCGACCCTTCGGACATATTCGCGATATATCTCTTCGACGGTGACTTCCACCGGATATTTATCAGCGAATATCTGGACTTTGCCGGCCTCTAAGTTTACGCCACGGGATCCAACCTTCCGCCGCTCACCCAATCCCAATCTTTGGAGGTCTTCGTCCATAATTGAACTTACTGGCACGATCAATTTGACCCTTGTCCCGCCACCGGATCTTTTTCTCCATGAGATGTGCCCGCCTGAAGATACAAGCATGGACCTCACCAAACTGAGTCCGGAACCGCCACCGCCGATCTTTGTACTGACCGGTATGTCCGTCACTTTCGATCCATATTGTGCATATCCGGTCAAAGAAGCCGGAGGTATGCCCAGCTCTGACGGCGTAATGATCCCCGGACCGTTATCAAGAATGGTAATAGCTAAACCATCCATGACCTTCTCCACAGTGATCGAGATCTCGCCATACAGTTTGCCGCCTTCGACCTTTGCTTCCGCTTTTTCTTTTATCGAATCAAAGGCGTTAATAAATATCTCCCTTGCGGGTACAGCCA
>JAQVSN010000078.1 GCA_028700515.1 Candidatus Omnitrophota bacterium | reverse complement strand
GCCATGGCGATCAAGATCGCAATGGATCTCTTAAACCAAATATGACGTGACCAGAATCTTTTGCTCATGACATCCCTGCTTATCAGTTATGCCTTTTGCAAATTATTTAGTAAGACTACAAAAAAACGCGTTACATGGCCTATATTATCATAATCTTAATATTTATTAATTTACACATCGGCAATATAAGTTTACACGCGTTTCATATATGGGACAAATATGGCTTGCTGGATTTTTTATAACCTAACTAAAATTTTAGGGAACAAATCCTTACCCGAAGAGATCATTCGGAAGATCCCGGATGTATAGGCGCCCCGGTGCCTTCTCTGTATTTTTTCATTCTTATCCTCAGGGAATCGTATTCGCCCTTAAGTTTTTCGGCGTTCTCCCTGAACTTTTCCCTTAAATCCATCATCTTTTGTTTTCTTTCACGAGAGATCTTCATCCGGCCTTCCTTGTCGCCCTTTTTTAACCCGGAAAGTTTTTTGAGCGCGTCATCATTGGCCTGCTTTATACCTGTCTGATATTCTTTCCTGATCGCCTCCTGCTGCCCCCTGATCCTGATCATATCCTCCTTGAGCCGGGCTTCGGACTCGCCCCAGACAGAAGTAGATACCACAAATGCAAGCAGCATCGTAACGAGGATCCTTAAATATCTCATATTTTCCTTTCATGTTCATTCAGCCGGAACATTCGGCCGTCAATGTTCATCCTTGGTCTGTTCTATTGCTAGTCGACGCTCCTGGTGACGACTATGTCAGCCCCGGTTCCGCAGACATTTTTTACAATACTTTCTCCGACACGCACAGGACGTGATACTTTAACACTTCTTATCACCCGCATTACCTCGGGGATATTCGCCTTGGAAATTGGGGCCGAAGTTCTTATCGGCAGACGTCGTATGCCTAGCCCTTCTGCCGCTACCGTTGTCGTAAGCACTCTCATGGGGTTCTCGATCTCGCTTATGGCATATTTCTCGCCCTTTGGGCACTTATTCCCGCTCACCTTAACTACCCGGCATCCTTCCATATCGACGCCTATCCGGCATCCCACGGGACACTCTATGCATGTTATGGTTTTAGTATTCATTGTATTTCCTTTAATATTCGTCAGTCGTGGGTCGTCAGTCTTCAGCTGCCGAAGAGCTCATGCTTTGTTCAGTCAATTCACCTGTACCCTGGCTTATGGTTAGACAGGCTCCCCCACGACTGCCCCCTGACGACTATACTTGCTGTTCAACTTTCCCTAGATACCCCGCCGCCATTCTCCCGGCGTTTTCGGCGCAAGCGCTGACAGTATCAACAATATCGTAAACTTTGTAAGAATTACCGCAAACAAAGATACCCGGTAAAGATGTTTCATTCATGCGTCCTGAAACGGGAGTATTGCTCTTCTTGTCCAATTCGGCCCCGGCCATTTCTATAAGTTCGTTCTCAGGTATTAGACCTACCGAGACAAGAAGCGTATCACACCCCATACTGAAGCGGCTGCCTTCGATCTCCCTCATTTCTTCGTCAACTCTTACGACATCCACCCCCTCCACTCTGTCTTTACCGTATATATGCGCGATCTTGTGTCTGAAATAAAGAGGGATCCCGAAATCATCCAGACATTGCACAACATTTCGGACGAGCCCCCGTGTTACCGGCTGGATCTCTATAACAGCCTTTACCTCCGCCCCTTCAAGTTTGAACCGCCTTGCCATTATCAGTCCTATATCCCCCGAACCGACAATGACCACGTTCTTTCCTGGAAGATAACCTTCGATATTAATAAGCCTCTGCGCCAGTCCTGCCGGAAAGATCCCCGCAGGACGTGTTCCTGCTATATGGGCCATCTCGCGTGTCCTCTCTCTGGAACCAGTAGCCATAACGACCGCTTTAGCTCTCACGCTTACCATATGCCCTGGGATAAGATAATCGACCGTCTTTTCCCCGGTAAGCCGCACAGCGAAGGCCCTTGTAACAACTTCAATGGAAGGGATCGCGCGAACACGTTCCACGAATCTTGAGGCATATTCCGGACCGGTCAGTGTCTCCTTGAAATATGTCAGTCCAAACCCGGTATGAATGCATTGGTTAAGAAGCCCTCCAAGATAAAGATCCCTTTCGAGCAGGAGAATGTCCTTAACACCGCTCTCATGGGCCGATATAGCTGCGGCCATACCCGCCGGCCCTCCGCCGATTATAACGAGTTCTCGTTTTTCCATACCGTATCCCGCACCTCGTATCTTACGAAGGTCGCGAAAGTTGCCCCCAGATCAAAGCGCCATCCGTTTGAACAAAAGCGATCCCCGTTACAACCCGCAACCTCAACATCCGCCATCGTTCATGTCCCTTACCACGATCTCCGACCCACGCCCGCGTTTCGTTATCGAGGTTATATTTTCCCCCGTCTCTTCAGCGAGTATCTTAAGTATCCTCGCGGTACAGAAGCCCCCGTGGCATCTTCCGGCTTGTGCGCGGGTCCTGAATTTTATGCCGTCCAAAGTCCTGGCCCCCCGTCTGACCGCCTCCCTTATCTCCTTTGAAGATACCATTTCACATCGACAGACGATATCTCCATAAGCGGGATCTTCTTTTATCATTTTTCTCGCGGCTTCCGCCGAGGATGAAAAAAGATGATATGGCTCTCTTCTCCATCTCCTGAAAAAGGGCTTACGCCTTAGATCAAGACCGTTCTTCTTAAGTATATCTCTCACAAACAGGGCAACAGCCGGAGCAGCCGTGAGTCCCGGGGACTGCATTCCGGCTACCGTGACCATGCCCGGAAATGCGTCCTCATGCCTTATGATAAAGTCATCTCCGGAGGCGGGACGAAGACCCGCGAAATAAGCGATTATATCGTTTTCGTCTATAGATGGAACATATTTTTTCACCGACTCCAAAACTCGCCGGAAACCCTCTTCGCTGGTTGAAAGATCCTCCTTGCTGTCCACGTCCTGGGCTGTCGGCCCTATCATAGGATTTCCGTCGGACGTACGGATAACAAGTATCCCTTTTGATGTCTTGGTGGGTATGGGGAATATGAGGTGCCGGGTAAGATTGTGTTTTTTCTTGTCGAGGATGAACTCCTCGCCTTTTCTGGGATAGATAACAAAATCTTCTATCCCCGCCATACGGGCCACCTCATCGGCGTAAAGCCCGGCGGCATTAACCATGAAGCGTGACCGGAACATCCCCCTCGATGTCGCGAGCTCAAAATAGTTCCCTGTTCCCGGCCCCCCGTCCCCGGGATCCGTTCGTGTTCTATCGTCAGCGTAACGCAAAGCGCATAGAGCATAGAGCCGTTCAACCCACGCTTTGCTCTCTGCGCTATGCGCTATGCGTTTTTCGAACCGCGGCCCACGATCCGCGGACAACGGATCCTCGACCCTCCTTATGCCTATCACTCTTGTCGATGTATGTACCTCCACGCCGTTAGCTTTAGCGTTCTCAAGGAGGTCGTATACCCATCTGTATGGGCTGATTATCCCGGCTGTCGGGGCGTAAAGAGCCCCCACGGCCTCCTCTGTAAGATTCGGTTCGTTCTTCTTAAGCCAGGCTCGGCCTACCAATTTGAGCCCGGGAACACCAAGCGCCTCCGCTTCTCTCTTTATATCCGAGAGAGAAACAAGTTCATCGTTGTCCAGCGCGACGATAAGTTCACCTACTTTCTTAAAGTCTATCCCCAGTTCTTTTGCAATCATACGCGTAAGCCTGTTACCCTGAACGCATAACTTTCCTTTAAGGGTGCCGGGCCTGTTCTGAGTACCGGGGTGGATTATACCGCTATTCGATTTTGACACCCCGAAAGCCGGCTCCTCCGACTTCTCCAACACGGCGACATTCAGCCGGTATCTGGAGATTTCCCTCGCTATCGCGCTGCCTATAACGCCAGCTCCTATGATAATAAGATCGTACATATTTAAAAGTCGTCGGTCGTGAGTCGTCAGAAGAAAGCGGGACGCTTTCATGCTGCTGGCGACCCGCGACTGACGACTATCTGGACAATGTCCTCTTCACAGCGTCCTTCCAGCCCGCGTAAAGCGTTGCCGCTTCCCTCTCCCCTATCGACGGCCTGAAAGTCTTATCAGCCTTCCACTTTTTCTTAATATCCTGTGTGTCTTTCCAGTATCCGACCGCAAGACCGGCCAGATAGGCGGCGCCAAGAGAAGTACTTTCTATAACACGAGGTCTCACAACGTTGATCCCTAATATGTCGGCCTGGAACTGGCACAAAAAATCGTTCGCTGAGGCTCCGCCGTCAACTTTCAATTCCCTGATGTTCATCCCCGACCCCGCGCGCATGGTTTCCAATATATCCCTGGTCTGATAACACATAGCCTCTATAGCGGCCCTGACTATGTGAGCGGAAGTTGTTCCTCTTGTTATCCCGTAAATGGCCCCTCTCGCTTCCTGATCCCAGTACGGTGCTCCAAGCCCGGCAAGGGCCGGCACGAAATAAACTCCTCCGTTGTCTCTTACAGAAACGGCAATTTCCTCGGAAGCAGCCGCATTCTTCAGCATCTTTATCCCGTCCCTGAGCCATTGGATGGCCGCTCCTGCCACGAATACCGACCCTTCCACCGCATATACCGGTTCCCCGCGGGTCCCCGCTGCAAGGGTGACTATCAGATCCCTTCCGGAAACCGGCCGCTTTTCACCTGTGTTCATCAGCAAAAAGGATCCCGTTCCGTAAGTATTTTTTACGGAACCAGGCTCAAAACAACCCTGTCCAAAAAGAGCGGCCTGTTGGTCGCCTGCCATGCCCGCAATAGGTACCCCTGCTGGTAAACGGCCGATCTTAATGGTGCGCCCGAATATCCCCGAAGACGGTTTAACTTCAGGCATAGCGGAGCGGGGCACATTGAAAAATCTGAGAGCGTCATCATCCCATTCCTTTTTATCGATATTAAAGAGCATTGTACGTGACGCGTTGGTAAGGTCCGTAGCATGCGACGCTCCGCCGGTGAGATTCCAAAGCACCCACGAATCCGTGGTCCCAAAAAACAGTTTATCTTTCCGAACCTTTTCCCGGGCATTCGGCACGTTCTCAATTATCCATTCGGCTTTTGATGCCGAGAAATACGCATCAATGGCAAGACCGGTTCTTTCCGTCAGCATTGACGAAGCCCAGGCGTCCTTCTTAATGCGCTCACACCGTCCTGCTGTTCTCCGGCACTGCCAGACTATCGCTCGGTACACAGGTTTACCCGTATCTCGATCCCACATCACGGTGGTCTCTCTCTGATTCGTGATGCCTATGGCAGCAACATCAGCCCCCTTGCCCTTATCAAGACACTTCTCAATACTGGACCTCACGCTCTCCCATATTTCCCGGGGATCCTGTTCCACCCATCCGGGTTTGGGAAAATATTGTTTGATTTCCGAGTAATGGTGGGCAACGGGCTTACCCCCTCTGTCATAAAGCACCGCGCGGCTTCCCGTGGTCCCCTGATCAATAGCGAGGATATATTTCATTGTGGTCTACGCTCCTTCTTGTGTAAGCGGTCAATATGGCCATGGGCAATGAGGCCGCTCGTGTGACAGATCAAACAAGAGGGATGAGTCCAAGGTAAAGGTTAAGGTTGAGGTTGAGAATAAGAGTGCGTGGTTTTTCAGAAGACTGGGTTAGGTAAACCTTTTCCGCTATCCCTGCCTTAACCTCAACCTTTACCTCAACCTTATCCTTTACCTTGAGCTACTCACGCGCCCTCTCACGTACTTTTTTCTAAAAAAGATGCTTTTTTACCCATCCTACAACGTCTGTAAAGACCTTCTCTTTGCCCAGGTCGACCGTAAGCGCGTGATACATCTCCGGATATTCGATGTATTCCTTATCCCCGGAAGACAATGATCCGAATATCTTTCGGGAATATCCCGGATCCACAAGCCTGTCATTTCCGGCCTGCAGAAAAAGGGAAGGACATTTGATCTCAAGGGCTATCCTGCGGGAACATGTCTGCGCAAAAAATGTCTCGGCAAGGAGCCTGGCGGAGGCCCGGCGATGTTCCCTATGATCTTTTTCCATGCGTTTGACCGCTTCATGATCACGGCTGCACATGGAAGAATTGAACGGAAGCTTGAACGTCTTGCTCGGTTCCAGAAACACAGCAATAAGGATCGCGACATATAAGAAAGGCCTTAACTCCAGCCTGCTCCGGAACGCCGGCGAGATACAGATGAGACCGTCCCAAAGGCTTTTATCGG
>JAQVSN010000077.1 GCA_028700515.1 Candidatus Omnitrophota bacterium | reverse complement strand
CCCTTCCTCTGATACTACAATAGTAGTCATATGAAAGCTCTTAAGTTCAAAACAAGGCTCGCGATAACCTTTTTCCTGCTGTCGGCTGCGGTCTCGTCCTACCTCGTTTCTTTCGCCTATACCCGGGCTGTGACGTTGCAGATGGACCAGCTCAGGACCAGGCTCATGCAATTTGCCGCGCTTTCGTCCGAAGTTGTAGGAGGTCAGGAAACGGCCCGTCTTGTCCCCTCGAAGATGGATATGGACATGCGGGAATACAAGGACCTTGTCTCTAAGCTACGCCGTATAAAATCCATCCATCAGGATATAGCGGATGTTTATATACTCGTTCCCACCGCGGATCCCGGGAAAATGAAGTTCGTCGCCAATGCCGATGAAGAACAAGTTATAGATTGCGGCGAGGAGTATGACGCCACAAGGTTTCCCGAGCTTATGAAGGCCTCAGGCGGTCCGACCGCTGACAAGGAGATAACCACGGACCGATGGGGGGCTTGGCTTTCCGGGTACGCTCCCTTGCGGGACGGAGAGGGGAGGACGATAGGAATACTGGGAGTGGACATCTCCGCCCAGACGGTTTCCGGTCTGGTGAAACAGATACGTGACCGTGCTGTTATGGTGTTCATTGCTACTCTCATATTCGCGGTCCTCGCGGCGAACCTGGCTTCATGGTGGCTCACTAAACCTCTTAAAAATATTGTAAATGGGATGGAGCAGGTCAGTAAAGGCGACCTGGACCACATGATAGAGATCGGGGCTGACGACGAGTTAGGCGCCGTGGCACGCAATTTCAATCGGATGGCGGCGGAACTAAAGAAATATATAGCCGAACTTATGGAAACTACGAAGGAGAGAGAAAGACTTAACAAGGAGCTCGAGATCGCGGCCGAATTGCAACAGGCCATGCTGCCTCACTATGATATAAACATTGAAGGAATAGACATAGCAGGGATGAGCCTTCCGGCAAAACAGGTCGGCGGCGACTACTTTGACTACATAGACCAGGAGGGGAGGAATATAGGGTTTGTAATAGCCGATGCTACGGGCAAAGGGCTCAACAGCTCGATATTCATGACCAACTCTAAAAGCATTTTTAAGGTCATTACCACCGGAGAGAGCTCTCCCGGTAAGGTCATACAGAAGACCAATGATCTTGTGGTCAAGGATGTCAGCGATGCGGCGGCCATGTTCGTGACACTTTTTTACGGTATATATGACAGGGAAAAAGAGATCTTCAGGTATTCCAACGCGGGACATAATCCGCCTATCTTCTTTGACAGGAGCGAAAATAAGGTCAAGGTCCTTAACGTCCACGGGGTCCCCATAGGAATAATGGAAGATCAGGTTTACGGCGACGACGAATTTAAGCTTGATAAAGGGGACTCCATCCTTCTTTATACCGACGGTGTTGTGGAGATGATGAACGCCGAGCAGGAGATGTTCGGTCTTTCAGGGTTCATCAAAGCCTTCATGGAAGTAAAAGACCTTCCCGCTAAAGAGATGCTTGCCGCGCTGAAAGAAAAAGTCTTCGCTTTTTCCGGTACCCGCCCCCAATTCGACGACTTCACATTGCTTATCTTTAAAGTTAAATAGCAGTTGGTTTTCCTTGGTTATTCGTTATTGGTTATTGGTATATTGGGGCTATTAGCTTCCCCCAATAACCAATACACAAATACACCAATAACAAACGGGCAGAGATCGGAGGCCGCTTGCGGCCGGAGATCCTGCCCGGGTGTCGTAAGCGGCGGCTAAAAGAGGCAGGTAGACACCAGCCATAATAAAAAAGCCAGCATATGCTGGCTTTTTTATTATGGCGTCCCCGGGCAGACTCGAACTGCCGCAGCCGGCTCCGGAGGCCGGTACTCTATCCATCTGAGCTACGGGGACGCGAATTCATAAAATGAATTCGCGAAGCAAGGGGCCTAAGGCCCCTTGCGGTCTATTTTCGATTTTCGATTCTCGTACCGCCGCAAAGACCATTACTTTTATCAAATAACGAAGCTATTATACTTTGTTTAGCTCCGCCTGTAAACACGCCATGCCTCCTGAGGCTTGGAGGAGCCCCGGTGTCTAAAAACCTGTTCTTTAGAAACCTTTAAAGATAGGCCCCGCAGAAGGAGAGTTTCCTGCAACCCCTAATTTTATTGAGAAAGACAGTTGACAATCTTTTTCAGATGGAGTAAACTACCAACAGTCATTCATTCTCAAAAACTCAAGGAGGTGCTGAATGAACAAGGCTGAATTTATCGAATCCGTCTACAAGCAGGGAAAGTACAACACCAAGTCAGAGGCCGGCAGGGCCTATGACGCTTTTGTGACCGCTCTTTCGGGTCGTCTCTCAAAGGGATCCCCGACCGACAGGGTCATTCGTCTTCCCGAACTTGGGACCTTCCAGATGAAGACCAGGAAGGCCAGAATGGGCAGGAACCCGCAGACGGGTAAGAGCATAAAGATATCGGCGAAGAAGGTCGTTACCTTCAAGGCCGGCAGCAACCTCAAGTGCTCGCTTTAATAGTCTTTGCTGTTTAAAGCACACTGACAACCCCCGCCGAACACTATCGGCGGGGGTTGTCTTTTTATCGGACAGGTGCTAAAATCAATGGAAAAGAAAAACAGTTAATAGCGGATCGGTTATTAACCATTGGTGCATAGGTTGTTGGATCACAAATAACCACTAACTAATAATAAATAACTGATCAATATACCGATCGGAGGGACATGATAACAGTAGATCAGCTTGCCAAACTTGTTGAAGGGGTCGTCGAGGGTGACGGGAGCGCCGTTATAACAGGCATGGCTCCGCTTTCTTCGGCCGTAAAAGGCGATATCACTTTTGCCCTCAGCGAAAAAGATTTTATGGCGGCAGTGGATACTCAAGCTTCATGCGTCCTCACCACGATGGGGGCGCCGGCCCTGCCTAAAACACTTTTGAGAATAAAGAATCCCAAAACGGCCGTAACTATTCTCTATAACGCTATGACAGAGATAGCTCCTCCTCCCGAGGGCGGGGTGCACCCCTCGGCGGTAGTATCCGCGAAAGCTTCTATAGGAAAGAACGTGTCGATAGGGCCTAACGTGTTCATTGATGATGGGTCCGTGATCGGCGACCGTTCGGTAATAGAAGCCAACAGTGTTATCGGTAAAGGCGTCAAGATCGGAGAAGGCGTCAGGATCGCCGCGAACGTGACTATCTACAAAGGCGTTAAGATAGGCAGCAAGGTCATAATACACGCCGGCACTGTCATAGGGGCCGACGGATTCGGGTTCATTACCAAAGATGGCAGGAATTATAAGGTACCCCAGATGGGGGCTGTTATCATAGAAGACGAGGTGGAAATAGGGGCGAACTCATGCATTGACAGAGCGACTTTCGGGGATACGTTCATCGCGAAAGGGACCAAGGTAGACAATCTTGTGCAGATAGCCCATAACGTTAATATCGGCAGGAACGTACTTATCGCCGCCCAGACCGGCATAGCGGGAAGCGCTACGATCGGAGAGAACACCATGATGGGCGGACAGGTCGGCATCGCCGACCACGCGAAAGTGGGGAGCAATGTCAAGCTGGCCGCCAAGACCGGTGTATCAGGCAGAGTTCCCGATGACGTAACACTTTTTGGATACCCGGCCAGGGACGCTCGGGAAACAAAAAAGATAAATGGATTATTGTCGCTCTTCGCCAGGAACGCCTCCGAGATAAAGAGGCTTATAAGGGGAACAATGGCGAATGAACCTGAGCAGAAAGACTGAAGAACATAGGGTCAAAAGCCCTTTTGTTTTTTAAGGAGAATGAATGATAATACTTACCGGAGGCGCGGGTTTCATAGGGAGCTGTTTTCTTTGGAGGCTCAACAAAGAGGGTATAGATGACATCATAGTCGTTGACCAGCTTGACGAAACCGATAAATGGAAGAACCTTCTGGGAAAGAAGTTCAAGGATTATATACAAAAGGACGATTTTTTAGCCCTTGTGAAAGCGGGTGAGGCCCCGAAACCATCGAAAGTGATACACATGGGGGCTTCGAGTTCTACCACTCTGACCGACGGGGACTATTTTATTAAGAACAACTACGAATATTCCAAAACACTCGCCGAATGGGCCCTCGAAAATAAAGCCTATTTCATGTACGCTTCGTCGGCGGCGACCTATGGCGATGGAAGTTCCGGTTACAGCGACGATCCCAGGGGTATCCCTTCATTGAGGCCTCTCAATATGTATGGGTATTCCAAGCAGCTTTTTGATATGTGGATCCTCAATAACCGGCTTTACGGTAAAGTCACCGGGATAAAATTTTTCAACGTTTTCGGACCCAATGAGTATCATAAGGGCGATATGATGAGCGTCATATGCAAAGCCTATCCCCGGGCCGCGGGAGAAGGGAAGATGCGTCTTTTCAAGTCATATAAGCCTGAGTACCCAGATGGCGGGCAGAAGAGGGACTTTATATACGTGAAGGACGCCGTGGAAGCCATGTACTATCTCATGACCAATCCCGCGAAGACGGGTATATTCAATCTCGGAACAGGCAGAGCCAGTACGTGGAACGATCTCGCTAAAGCTATATTTTCCGGGATAGGCAGTAAACCCGTTATAGAGTATATAGATATGCCCGAGACGCTTCGTTCGAAATACCAGTATTTCACCGAGGCTGACATGGCCGGGCTGCGGAAGGCCGGGTATAAGAAGCCGTTCACTTCCCTTGAAGACTCCGTGAAAGATTACATTTCCTACCTGAAAGACGGTTCGTACCTTTAAAAGACCCGGCTCGCGGGCCATGGTCGAGGGGGTATCCGCGCGTATTAAAACTTCCGGGCGGGGATCATTCGGAATGGCCGTAACTCTTAAATTTTTTGGTTTCCGGATCGAAGATCGTCACCATGTTACGTCCGTTGTTCTTCGATTCGTAAAGAGCGTGATCGGCTTCGCCTATAAGGTATTCGGGTTTGTAGTCCGGCTGTCCGTAATAGGAAGAAAGCCCCATGCTTATTGTCACCCCTACGGTTTTATGGTCCACGCTGATGGGGGTATGCTCTATCTTTCCCTTTATCCGGTCGGCTACTTCCGCGGCGTCGTCCATGACGCTTTTAAGACGTTTGGCTACCGACTCGGCCTGCTCCAGAGAAGTTTCCACCAACAGTATGGCGAATTCCTCTCCTCCGTAACGGGCAACGATATCTGACGCGCGTATGTTTTCCGAGATTATGGCCGCCACAGTTTTAAGGGCCTTGTCCCCGGCCAGATGACCGTAAGTATCGTTGAATTTTTTGAAATGGTCCACATCGCACATCAGAAGAGAGAGGGGTCTCTTATAGCGCTGAGACCTGGCTATTTCGCGGTCGAGGTGTTCGAGGAAGTACTTATGTGTATAAAGCCCCGTGAGTCCGTCATGGACAGCCTCATACTCAGCTTCGCGTTTTTTTTGTTCGATCTTTACCGTGTATTCCCGGTAGATGAGTATCGATACGAGCAGGAGCAGCATGGCCCCGAAAAATATCCTGGTGATAAGAAGCGTCCCGGCGTATTCTTCAAGACCGCGTTTATACTCTTTATTGATGTCATATACGAGCAGTGTCCCAGCTTCTTTTTCGCCGTACCTTATCGGATAGACGTACTCCGCTCTTAAGATATCGATCTCGCCGGCGTTGTCGAGTATGCTTTTCATCCCGCCGGAACCGTCATTATAGACAAAATTCACACTAAGGAACGGTATGTCGTTGTACTTCGTGACGAAAGCCCGGATATTATCATGCGAGGGGTCCAGGACCTCTTTTTTAAAGCTTTGATATATAGAGAAAGCCAGCCGTTCGGCCCTTTCGAGATTATATGTTGTGGGCTTCTCGATGAAATATTTGTACATTATCTCGCTTTGGCTCGAGATAAGGTAGTTAAAGAGGAACCATCCGAAAACGGATATAATGACGAGATACAGTATATACCTTGTTTTGGGGAATATAAGTTTCATGGGGCGAACCTTTCAAACGTTATATCAATATAGTATACATCGTTTAGAGTGAAAAATTCAAATTTATCTCGATATTGGAGAGTCGTTTATCTGTCCCGGTCCGCCCGGGGGCTTTAATGTTTGAAAAATGACAGGGCATGTGCTATATTCTGTCTATAAAATGATCCTGAAAGGAGCCCCGATGGACAAAACCTATAGCGCGAAAGATATAATCACAATGGCCGCCCAGGCCAAAGAAAAGGGCGTTGAGCTCTATCTGGTCCTGGCGAGGAATAGCGGAAATTACCACGTTGGCCGGCTTTTCACAGAACTCGCTAAGGATGAGCAAAGACACAGACTTCAACTTGAGAAATTGGTTCTCTCTCTTGAAGGCAAAGAGGTAGAAGAAGCCTATCCCGGAGAAAGTTCCATGTACCTTAAAGCCCTTGTGGACGCGAATACTTTTAACTGCGACAAGGTGTGCAGGAAGGGCCTGGAGACCACGATCGACGAGGAAGAGGCGCTGAGGGCGGG
>JAQVSN010000010.1 GCA_028700515.1 Candidatus Omnitrophota bacterium | reverse complement strand
TAAGTGGATCCTCTTTCCGTGGAATATCCATGAAAATTCCGGAGGCCCCAGTCCACTGCCCCTACCCAGTATACGCCTTTCTTGATCTCCATTGGCTGCATGATATATCCTATCTGTTAGCGTTCAGGTTGGATCGTGATCCGTCGTTCGCGGCCCGTGATTCGAAAAATAAGGCTCTATGACGAAAGGCGGATCACGATCCCCTAACGACGAAACTACGCCGGCTCGAACTGGTCCTTCCCTACTCCGCATTCGGGACATGTCCAATCTTCCGGAAGGGCATCGAACTCGACATTATTGTTTTCCGCGGGATCGTAGATATAACCGCACACTGTGCATCGGTATTTTTTCATTTTTTTATCCTTTCGTTAAGACCTGGTATATTCATCTTCCTGTTCCCTGCCTCGTCCAAAGGATCGGATCATATCTTTGACGGGTTACAGAGATTGTTCATGTCGTGAGCTGCCCGGCCGCAGTTCTTACAGTAGTAGCGGGCGTCTCTTACGAGCTCTTTTATCCTGCCCAGATCCCGCTGGACGATTATCTGGCAAAGATGGTTCTTTGTGTGGCAACTTTCCGAACCTTTGCATTCATGTGTGTACTTTAGAGCCATTATGGACCTCCATGCTGGAGAATTGTACGATAAACACTATCTGCCGTCGGCCTTTAAGTATTTAACAAGTTCCGCTTTTGTCTTATCGCCGGCTACCCCGTCAGCCGTCAATCCGTTCGCTTTCTGGAACTCCATTATGCAGGCGGAGGTTTTAGGCCCGATCTTCCCGTCGATAGGCCCTGAATAGAAACCGGCGCCTGTCAGAGCGATCTGTATGTCGTAGTCCGTCATATCCCGGGCGGAGACAGTTTCAAGGGCTTCAGCTTCAAGTAAAGCGGCTTCTTCTTTTTCTTTGAAAATGTCCTGGAAGTAGAGCTCGAGCGCCGTTAAACGCTGTTCCATGGACTCCAACCTGCCTTCGTTCTCATTGACCTTTCCCTCCAGACTGGCGACACGAGGATCTTTATTGCCGGAGCATCCGCTCAAAGCCAAACACGTCACAACAGCCATAATTACTGTTTTGATCATCTTTTCATCATCTCCTGTTGGTTGTTTACCGATCCTTACCCCTCCGGGATCCTTCCGGCCGGGTGACTTCCAGTTCTATCTTTGGCGTGTTTTGGCCAAAAGACGGAGTATTTCCATATACAGCCAAACCAAAGTTATCATAAGACTAAAGGCTCCGTACCATTCCATGTATTTTGGAGCTCCTGCCTCAGCGCCTGTCTCTATGAAATCAAAATCGATCACAAGGTTCAGCGCGGCTATAGATACGACGAAAAGGCTGAACAATATCCCCAAGGGGCCGCCCCCAAAAACAAAAGGTATCTGGATCTTGAACAGGCCAAGGACCATGGAGACGATATATATCAGTGCGATCGCCCCTGTTGCCGCGACTATACCCAGTTTGAAATTCTCGGTAGCTTTGATCAGTCCGGAACTGTATGCCAAAAGCAGACAAAAAAGAGTACCGAAGGTCAGGGCCACAGCCTGCATTACTATCCCCGGATAGGAGCGTTCCAGCAAGGCCGATATAGTTCCCAGCACGACCCCCTCAACTAACGCGTATATGGGGGTTGTAACAGGAGCCCAGGTCTTCCTGAAAACGGTCGCAATCGCGACTATGAAACCGATAATGGCCGCAGGCCATATCATCGGGGTGAAGACCAGCGGTTTCATCCATACCATGAAGGCTCCAAAGACAACAAGCGCGAGGGAAAGCAGCGTTTTATTGACGGTGCCTTGTATCGTCATCGGGTCAGCCGGGATCACACCGGCTTCTCTTTCGAAAACATCGCCTTTTAAAGCGGGATTGCCTGACTTGAACATGCCTCCTCCTTTGTGTGTTACCTTTTCCGATATCTATATTATAATGGTCGAGGGCGTAATGTAAAGCTCCAAGGCAAATGTGTTAATTATATTTCCGCATTGAGAACTTTGCGGAATAAAAAAGATCTAAAGGAGATAGCATGAAAAGAACAGCGGTGCTTTGCGGTGTGGCCTTTTTGGTCTCTGTTCATATTTGTTTTTGCGATGTAATCTCCATGGCCGATATCGCCGAGAGTCTGAAGACCGCGACAGAGGATATTGGCGGATTCGAACTATCCCCGGTTCAGCCCGGACAGTATTGGTATGACCCGGAAACCAAAACCTTTAGCTACAATGATTATCGGATCGATGTGGCCTGCGATCCGGTGCCGGCAAGGATCCTCATTAACGATCAGCTTATTGGATCCGCCCCCGGACCCTGCTTTTTTACCGGGCGGATCGATGGGGACGATTTTGTGATCATCAAAGCTGTTCCTATAGATCCGGGATTCAAAGACGATAAAAAGGTGATCAAAGGATCGGCCCCTTTGCCGGACGCCCTAAGTTTTGTTGTAAAAAGATAAGTCCGTATCAATAACCCCAGGTCTTAATGTACTTACCGACATCGAACTTTTTTTCGCATCCCGATAAGCTCATATATCTTACCATGCCGAAGATCTTTCTCGTACCCCACGCCCGGTCATGGACGCCCCCGATACTCCAGGCGATCCCGGCGTAACCGTTGGGATCTCTCCCGTCAAGTTCGTAGCGGTCGTTAAGGTATATAGCCCGCCGCATAGCCTCTTTTGGGGAACGGCTCCATTCCAGTATTTTTTTAGCCCAGTACATACGTAAATACCCATGCATCTTGCCGGTCTTTACCATTTCAGCTTGGGCGGCGTTCCAGAGAGGATCATGTGTGCGGGAGAATTCGAGTTGCTTAACGGAGTACAAATATTCTCTGCGGTCCCTGAGATGTTCCCGCAAGGTCTTGTCGGACCAGGAAGGGAAACATTTGACGGAGTCATAGAGGCGGTTATGCAGGCAGAAGTTATCAGCAAGCTCCCTTCTTATTATCAATTCTTCGAGAAAGGAGGCCTTTGAGTCATCATCGGCCGCCGAGGACATGACATCTACGGCGACCCTTTGGGCGGATATCTGGCCGAAGTGAAGATACGGTGAGAGTCCCGACTGGCCGGACTCATTCGGGTCATTTCGCGTTCCATTATAGCTGTCCAGGCGTCCGAGGAAAGAGCGCAAGGCCTTCGATCCGGCGGCCGTTCCCGGAGCAAAAAGGTCGGATCCATGTACGGAACGGTCCACCTCGAGACGCTTCAGAAGATCCGCATATGAGAACGGCGGAGTTTTTGTTTTCCATTTTTTGCGGTGTGTTTGAAGGGGCGGCGTCTTTTTAAGATACACATCCAGGAGCCTGTTGATCTTTGGCCTTAAGGTGTAGGCACCCCACTCCTGTTTATCGGAAACCTTACGGCACGGAACTATGTTGTGGGCATCAACCTCTATCAGGGACGAGCGGATGCCTTTCATAATGCCTGTCTTCCATGCGTGTTTTATTCTCAATGGGTCGAAGTCGGTCACTATGGAAGAGACCTTGTGCTTAGAGGCGAACTTCGGGACCTCTTTGGCGGGTTCCCCCGGGAGCATCACAAATGGGATGTCTTTATCCTCCAGGGAACCGGCGGTCTCTTCAAGACCTTTCAGCATGAAGGAATACTGTCTTAACGTAGCTCCCAGAAAATCGGGGGAAAGCGAAAAGATCACGGCAAGAGGGACGTCCCGATCAAGCGCCATCTCCTGAGCGTAGATGAGGGCCCAGTTGTCCTCGGCCCTTTGGTCACGGCTCATCCAATAAATAACGGGGCCGTTCGAGATCGTCCTCTCTTTCAGAACTTCGACACGAGAAGGGTCTACTTTCCAGCGGGGCATGAAAAACCTTCTTTTCCCGTTATTCAGGGACGTATTCTGTCACTTCCTTGAAATGCGCTACAAGCACGAATTTTTCAACATCAATACAGATAACTGCGCAATCGGGGTCGGCGAGAAAATCTCTCAACGAAGGATGTTTGGCAAGGAGCACTGCCGCGAAAGAGCTTCTTTCGGCGGAATTCGGTTCAGAAGCGGTCCCAATAGCCGTCACAGCTATAGCATCGTTAAAGTCCTCAGCCCGATTTGTCCTGGAGTCTATCAGCATCGAGACATGCGGGCGCGTTTTCATGTTCGCGTATTTTCTCGTATCACGCATCGTCGCAAAGACAAGTTTTCTGAGCTCTCCCGTTACCGCGAAAGCTACAAGAGAACAGTACGGAAAGAGCTCGTCGTATGTAGCCAGTACGCCGACGGATTGGCGCTCGACAAGGGATTCAATTATTCGGACTATCCCCTTCTTCATTCTTGTTTTCCTCTCTTTTTTCAGCGTCGACCTTAAAGGGCAGCACAGCCGCCTCCAACGTTTTCCAAAAATCTTCTTCCTTGGAAGAACCTTCCGGGGCGTTTGCCGGGAACTCAATGAAGGGGGCATTTACCCTGTCCTTAGCCAGTTCCTCCGAGAGTATCTCGGTCATGATGCCCATTAGTACGGGATCATCCTTTCCCGGCGCGTCTACCGGGTTTGGTGACTCGGTGTTGTATCTGTTCACTTTGTGTTTTCCCCAGTGTATGCCGCAAGTGGGGCTGTTCTCCAGCCCGATGAACGCCGCCAGTCTGTATCCGTTCTTGATGAATTCACGCACCATAAGCATTGGGACCCTCAAGAGCTCTTTACAGTGACTGCGGAAAAAATGTTATCGTATTGCTGCCTTCCCTGCGGATTACGCATAAGCCCCATGGCCGTGGTCTCCGGGCAGGGATACTGGATGACCCCCACCCTGTACTGCATCAGGTAGTCCATGAGCCGCCGGGAAAACGGGAAATTCTGTCCCAGAATATGGACTCTGCAATAAGGGTTCACCAGGCATTGGGCGATCAGGATGATCTTTTTGTCTTTTTTTGACATATTATCCCCTGTAGTTAGATCGCGAACTCTTCTTAAAGGCCTATTAGTTATATGAGCTCCACACCGCCCTTGAGAGGCATCGACGGAGTCGGATATTCAGGATCAAGGCATTTTACAGCTTTAACTATGTGCTGCATCACAAGAAGGTTCCGCAGCCATTTTCGGTCCGAAGGTATTACGCGCCAAGGGGCCCATTCCGTGCTGGTCTTTTCGATGGCTTCCTCATATGCCTTCATATATACGTCCCACAGTTTGCGCTCCTTCAGGTCATTTTCATCGAATTTCCATGATCTTTTCTTGTCGGACAGTCTTTTGGCGAGACGCTTTTTTTGCTCATCTTTGCTTATGTGCAGGAAAAATTTAAGGATGAGGGCGCCTTCATCACTAAGCATCCTCTCGAATTCGTTTATATGTCCGTAGCGTTTCTTCCATGTGTTTTCGTTCACCAGGCGATGTACTCTGGCTACAAGCACATCCTCGTAGTGGCTGCGGTTAAATATGACGATCTCGCCCTTTCTTGGGGTATGCTTATGGATCCTCCAGAGATAATCATGGTCAAGTTCTTCGATGCCTGGCGCCTTAAAATTGATGACCCTGACCCCTTGAGGGTTTATCCCGGTAAAGACATGGCGTATCGTACTATCCTTCCCGCCCGTGTCCATCGCCTGTAATATCACCAGGATCTTTTTATCATGAGCGGCATAGAAGCGGTCCTGGAGCTCACGGAGCTCTTGTGTGAGCTCGGAAAGACGCCGCATGGCCGCGTCCTTTTTAAGCGCCGCGAACTTCTTTCCGCCGGTATCCCGGCGATCAAGAGATACCTTACTCCCGGGGATCACTATGCATTGGTCGTTGTGCTTTTTCTCGGACAAGAGAACCCCCTGCAGGGTCATTGCTTTCCCATTTCTTTTTTATAGTGGTCGTAACACTTTTGACAGGTGCCGTCCTTCTCCGCCCACTTTGGATTCTTTTTCTTGATAGCGTCCACTATGTGTTTTTCCGTATGCGGAACTATGTGTTCCATGCTGCGCGGCAGTTTTTCCCCGCAAACCGGGCATATGTAATCCATTGAATTACTCCTTTAGATGTTTCAGTGCCGCGATGACGGTCATCGTCAGGGCGGACAGATATTTTTAAACTTCGTTCCATAGGACCATCGACACGGAAAACTCACTCAATTGAACGCTGTGCGTCATTTTTGGTATAGTTTAGAAGCCCTCCGGACCTGATAATATCCCTTTGGCGCCGGGAAAGCGAGAATTTCAGGGATATGTCGCATCTCCGGGTAAGATCGCGGGCTGCCAAAGTGTTATTATTTTCCAGAGCTGAAAGTATGCCGCTTAGCTCTATCTCAGTGCCCGTCACTAAACGTTCGTAGTCCTCCATCCGGTCAAAAACCAGTGGTAGTATGCCGAAATTGACAAGGTTAGCCGAATGTATCCGTTCGAAAGACTTCGCGATAACAGCTTTTACCCCGAGGTACATGGGACATATGGCGGCATGCTCCCGGCTTGATCCCTGTCCGTAGCTCTCCCCGGCAACTATGAAAACGGCCTTGCCGGAGTCTCTGAGGGCGGCGGCTTTTTTCGGGAACCCGGGGTCTACTCCCTCAAAAACATACTCGGAATACTTCTTGATATTAGAGCGGTATTTAAGGCGTGCCCCGGCAGGCATGATGTGATCTGTGGTAATTTTATCTCCGACCTTTATAGCCACTTCACCGCGAAGATCATCAAGCATTGGAACATTGACCGGAGGCGGACCGATGTTCGGTCCGCGGAAAACATCCACCGTTCCCGTTCCAGGCTCGGGCGCGAGTATCATGCTGTCATCCACATCGAATCTGGACGGGACCTTGATCTCAGGAAATGCGTTCTCTCCTTCGGATAATGGGTCGGTGAATTCCCCTTTTATCGCGCAAAGAGCCGCGGTTTCAGGGGACGCTAGATAGATACCGGCCGACTGCGTACCGCATCTGCCCTCAAAATTCCGGTTGTTGGTCCTTACGGACACGGCGTTGGTGCTGGGGGCCTGGCCGTTACCGATGCAGAAACCGCAGGTCGATTCCATTATACGTGCGCCCGCGTCTATCATTGATGAAAGGGTCCCATTCCTGGATATCATGGAGAAAACCTGTCTTGACCCCGGTGAGATCACAAGGGATGTTCCCGGATGCACCTTCTTGCCTTTGAGTATCGCCCCCACGACAAGAAGGTCCCGAAGTGATGAATTAGTACAGCTTCCTATCGCGACTTGATCGACCTTTTTTCCGGCGAGATTCCGTACTTTCTCGATATTCCCGGGAGAATGGGGCATAGCGGCCAATGGTTCAAGGGCCGAAAGGTCAACCTGTAACACGCGTGTGTATTCGGCGTTCTTGTCAGCCTTAAGCGGAATGTAGTCCCCGACCCTGTTCTGGGCCTTCAGGAACGCTCTGGTAACCTTATCAGAGGGGAATATGCTTGTTGTTACCCCGGTCTCAGCTCCCATGTTGGCTATTGTCGCTCTTTCGGGTACCGATAGTGTCTCGACACCTTTGCCGGCATATTCGAGCACTCTATTAACATTGCCTTTGGTGGACAGAACGCTCAGCACATGAAGGATGACATCCTTGGCGGATACCCAATCACGGAGTTTCCCCGAAAGTTCCACTTTTATAACCTCGGGAGCGATAATAAAAAATTCACCGCCGCCCATCGCCACAGCGACGTCAAGTCCTCCGGCGCCGATGGATAACATGCCTATTCCCCCGCCGGTCGGAGTGTGGCTGTCACTCCCCAGAAGTGTCTTTCCGGGTTTGCCGAAACGCTCAAGGTGGACCTGGTGGCATATGCCGTTACCCGGCCTCGAGAAGAAAACACCGTATTTGGCCGCCACGGTCTGGAGATATCTATGGTCATCGGCGTTCTCGAATCCCTGCTGGAGAGTGTTATGGTCGACGTAGCTCACCGAAACTTCAGTTCTTACTCTGGGGATATCCATGGCCTCGAACTGAAGATAGGCCATGGTGCCCGTGGCATCCTGAGTAAGTGTCTGGTCTATGCGGATCCCGATCTCTTCTCCGGGGACAAGCCTGCCGGTCACGAGATGCTTTTCAAGGATCTTATATGTCAGCGACTTTGCCATTATAGCGCTCCTTATATTTTGATCGGTGTCCCGATCCCGGGTATATGTTATCCCGTATTCAGCGGTGGGTCAAGGGGCTGACTCCGGCTGTTTTTGATCGTTACAGCGAACCAGTCCAGGATCACCTTCTCCATAAGCTCATAATGGAGTTGGATCAGACGTTCGGCATGAAGGCCGTTCTTGACTATTTTGAGCTCTTTAGTGCAGGAGGCCGCTTCATAGAGTTTTTTTGAATGCCGCGGTTTGACGATCCAATCATGTTCTCCGTGTATGAAAAGTATGGACGTATCCTTGATTTTCTTCACCGAGTCGATCGGATATTTTTTAGACAAAAAGATATTGCCGCACCTCGCGCCCTTCCCCTGCCAGCCGCAGGCAATATTGTCGAAAAGGTCGGAAAACATACCCGGTTCCCAGAAATGAAAATCTATGGAGCCAAAGCGGGATACCGAACTGATAAGGACCATGCTTTCCACCCCGCCGACCTCGGCCACGGCATTGATCGCCGCGGAAGCCCCGAGGGAATATCCAAGTATCCCTATGTGTGCATATCCCAGGTCTTCAGCGAATCGTATGACAGCCGCGACATCCGCATCCTCTCTTGAGGTCCACATGAATTCCCCGCTGCTTGAACCGTGGCCGCGGGGGTCAAAAACGATGACATCGTATGACGAAGAAAGAAACTCTGCCGTCTTTCTCATCCATCGATTGTCCTTGCTGTTATAGAACCCCGGAGACACGATTATCACCGCGGGGAAACCGTTCCGGTAGTGGTCATACGCGATCTCAATATTTTCCTGGACGGCTATCTTCCCGCTCACGTTTTCCGGAAAAGCGTCCGAATGGACCGTAAGAATGGTTGCCGCTGAAACTGCTATTAACAAAATGATCTTGTTATACATGAACGTCTTTTGACCCTTCATCTACATGGTTCGGGCCAGCCGTTCACCTCCAGTTTATATCAGGAGCCTTGCGGGTCGGGATCCGGTGGTATTGGTATTTAGGGTAACCCAGCATCATCGATGAGCATGAAGCGTGTCCTTCCGGGAGTTCCATCGCTTCCCGTATCGGAGGATAAAAGGACGCGGCGATATCCATGAAACCCGCCCAACAGGTACCCAACCCTAAGGTCTTTGCCGCAAGCTCGAAGTATGCAAGAGTTATAATGGCTGAAGACGGGGCCATCCGGTCATCTTTGGAGGCGTGTGTTATGATGATGTGGGGCGCTCCCCGCAGGATAAGGTCATTACCGGCGTCTATCCCCATCAGGACGCCTTTAAGCCCGAGGGTTTTCGATATGGGGGCCCCATCAGCGTAAGCTTTTCTCATCCAATCGACAGTAAGACTTTTAAGCTTTTCTACCCGGGATCTTTCATATACTACTGTCCAGCTGACGCTCTGACTGTTGTGCCCGGTGGGCGAATAGCGCGCTGTATGTATCAGTTTCTCGATCTCGCTTTTCTCGACTTGCCTGTCCTGATATACCCTTATGGACCTCCTTGAACGAAGAAGCTGGCTGACCGCCCCCCATGACGGGGTAATATTAGCGTCGATCTGGCGGCATGCGTCAGCAGGCATGGTTGCCAGGGAAAGAGCGCCTTTAGGGCATACTGCCACGCAGTGTCCGCAATTGATACATACTTTTTTAGCCCAAACAACGGGTTTAGGGACCTCACCTTTGCTGAATTCCACGATCTTGACCGGACATGTCGCGGCGCATGCTCCACACTTTATGCATAGGGAGGTATTTACTTCAAATAGAGGTTTCAATGGCATCCTTTCGTGATGTTTACAGTTAAAAAGTTACACCTCAAGGGGGGCTATATTCTTCCCAAAAGATCGTTCTTTTTGGACTTGAACTCTTCCTCAGTGAGGAGCCCCTTTTGCTTCAGCACGGCCAGTTGCTCTATAAGCTGGTAGATCGTCACCGCTTCTGAACCGGAAGACGTTGGTGCGGAAGATATGGTTTCATCATTCTTTTTTGGAGACGGTTCTTTGACCTCAACCCCAGTGTTTTGGTGCGGGACGACCTTTGGCTGCGGGGCTGACTTCAAGGGTTTCATGATAAGAGCGGCGGGAAGCGCAAAAATAAAGAATAGCGTTCCTAATGTCCACCAGGCCATAAAGCTTCGTCCTTTGACCTTCGCTACTCCCGCCGGGGCAAGACCGAAAAATATCATCAGGAATGCCAGCCTGAGGCCGTTCGTAGCGGCGGCGTCCAGAGGGAATGATACCTGGTGCCTCTTCGGGGACTCGACTTTTTTTAGGGTTTCTTTTGCGGTCCCCGGTCTTTCTGTATCCGCAACGGGTCGGGACTGCTGCTGGGAGGCTCCGTACTCATCTTTGACCTGGCGTCGGATCTGGGCCTTTATATCCTCAAGGCTTTGAGCGTGCGCACGTAAGCCGGAACAGATCATGGTAAAGAACAAAATGAAAGTAAGGAAAACCATTTTCTTTAACATCTGGATCCTCCCATAGTAGGTGTTACGCGTAAAAAACATTATAATCCTGATAGCAGCTTGTGCGCAATAGATTCCGGGGTGGACTTCATGGGCCGTTAAAGGATGAGCGCACGTGACGTTCGGCCCCAGGATATTGGCAGTAGATCAGGAATGGAGTTTTTTCTTTGCGGCCAATATTACGGGGTTTCTTTTTTTGAGCTCCGACGATCGACTTCCGCTATTGCCTGCCTGGTTCTCTCCGCGAGTTCTTTGCGTGTCGATCCGCCAGGCAAGATCGGCTTAAGGACCCTGACCTCGGCATCGATCCCGGGGAGGCCTAAAATATACCAAAGGTGTCTTCCGAAATCCATGTCGCCGTGGTAAGGGACCTCGCTTTGTTCGTATCGAATGTGGACCGGATATATCGGTACCTGGCTGATTATCGCCGCCTCGAAAGCGGTCGATTTGAACGGAAGAACGCCGCTTTTACCGTCGGAGCTCGTTCCTTCGGGATATACAAGAAGACATATCCCCTGCTTAATCGCCTTTGAAAATTCCGAAGCTGTTTGGGCGGACGCTTTTTTCGAGGAACGTTGGATCCAGATAGGCCGCGCGGAAGCGACTACAAGACCGATAAATGGCCATTTTGCCACATCCGATTTCGGAGTTACCTTTATCGGGGCAAGCGCTCCCTGGACGAGCAGGTCCACATACCCAAGATGGTTGGAAACGATAAGGCCGGGTTTGTTCCTGGGGATACTTCCCTTCAGTTTCAGTTTAAGATTAACGATACGTGAGGCCCCGACCATACAGAGGCTCGTCAAGGCGGCTATCCCCGGAGACCCCTTATCGCCCATGAACCTTGAAGGAATGGACATCAAAATAATGAAGAGATACCATATGATCAAAGCTGGTATCCTGAAAAACCTGCGAAGGATGGACATAGCAGTTACGACTTTCGATATTTAAAGTGTCTTATGTATCTTTGCGGGATCTGGGAGACGTCGACAAGAATAAAAAAATCTATTGTGCCGAATTCCCTGTCCAATGCCGGCTCGCCGCAAATTTTAGCGCCAAGTCTTATGTATGCCTTGAAAAGCGGCGGGAGCACCGGATCCAGCGTCAGGTCCTGAACACCGTTCTCGCTGGAAAGAGGCCCCGGGAGTGAAAGTCTGAATTCTTCTTTAGGGGTTGCCTTTATGGAGGGGTGTACCATGCCGACAGCCTTAAAATGATCGTAGAGCCTCCAAGCTGTTCCGGGGTCGTCTTCGTCGAGGCTTACACACCCCATCATGTACCCCATACGCGATCTGATCAAAAGTTTAGCTATAGCGCTCCAAAGAAGGGTGATCGCTGCCCCGCCCCGATATCTGGAAGAGACACAGGATCGACCCAGTTCAAGACATTTGTCCTCTTTGCCTTCCAAGCCGGTTATTGCATACTCACGCGCCGAATAAAAACCCAGTGAATCCTTGGCAATTGAGCCTAATTGAGCCCTGTAGGTCCCTATAACTTCTCCGGAATTTTTCTTGATGACCAGGAGATGTATACAGTATTTATCGAACTCGTCCCGGTCCATCATCTGTTTTTCGGAGGAACTTAATCCCCGGTGCTGATCCTGATTGAAGACCGTGAACCTGAGCCTCTGGGCCTGCCTTACCTCCTCGTCGGTCTCAGCGAGTTTAACAAGGAAAGTCCTGCTTTCCACAAGAACGGACGGTGTTTTTATCTCTTCGGGGATATCGATCATTTTTTGTTGTTAAGTCCCTTCACCTTTTTCCTGATGGCGTCCGAGAACGATCTCAGGGAATCCTTAACTCTGTCAACAATGCCGGGCTTTGGACGCTCTTCGACCTCCGGAAGAACTCCGCCGCTGAACTCGATCCACTCAAGGTCTGCCGCAGACCGGGTTCCTGTATACTGGCTGTTGCAGGAAACAGATACATATACTTTGTCCGGGTAATATCCCCAGGCATTCTTGAAATCCTCGGCCACATTCCTTTCTTCAATTAACCATTCCCCCTGCGGGTCCTCGGAATTTCGGAGAGTGAACCATTTTACTTTCACCGCTCCCATCCCGTAAGACGCGTTCCCTTCCGATCCTTTGGGGGTGACGGTGTCCCACCTGTAGGAGACACTTTTATTGCCTGAAATACCGCCCGATCCCACGTACAGTCCTATCGCCTGATCATCCTTTTCTTTGAGGCGCCCATCGGCTCCTTCGGGAAGAGCCGTAACTCTCCACCGCCACTTCAGTACCGGCGAGGTTGACAGGTCTACGCCTTTTGCCTGGGTAATAACTGTACCGCTGGCCTTGTCGGCTTCCATATGCATATAACCTGCTCCGCCCTCAGCTCCCGGCACAAGAGAAAAAACAGCCTTCCTGGTCCCTGGTTTACTTTTAAGGACCCAGTTCCCGGGAAGTCCTTTTTTGAGGTCACTGGCGGAGTATTTGAAATCTTCTTTCCAGAAGACACTGCCCTCCGAAGATTTTTTCTGCGGAAGAGCGCGCACCCCGGAAAAAGAGAAATAAGAAGGCGCGGCTATACAGAAAAAAGCCACCGATAAAAGTATGTTTAAATAAAGTCGTCTCATTATTAGGAGGCCGCGATCACAGGATCTTTACCTCCCGATAAAAAGCAGAAGGTCAGATAAAAATATTTATCGCTCAAAAGACCCAGAATATTATAGGACAATATCGTAACTATGTGAAATGATTTTAATGATTTTTAGTCAATTTGGCAAGGAAAGAAAAGAGAAAAGCTTCCACCTTCCCATTCCTTCTATCTCTATCAACCCGTTTCATCTAATGGCCTAAAAGACGTTCCTCGCCCGGAATTCGCCGAAGAACTTCTCATAGTCCGTTCGTTCTATCTCACAGAGCCCCCCCAGGGCCTGCAGTTCCGCTTTAAGGGCAACAACAAGCTTTTCGGAGAGCCCCTCCCATTTTTTCACTTCTTTTAATGATATGGGTTTTCGTATGGAAAATATCTCGGGTTGAACATCGGCTATATACGCCCAGGGTTCATCAAAGAGAGCCATCTCTCTCCTTACCCCGGAAAGCACCCTCTGGGAGCCGATAAATCCCCCCCGGGGGAATTCCGAAACCGACCCGCGGGCGCAGTATAGGATAAGACGATCTCCTTTTTTCAGAAACTTCGTCTTCCCCCCTCCGGTGCGAAAACGCATCTGAAAAAGCAGAGTTCTCGGGAATCCGCCTTCGAATAAGCTCGAAGGCTCACCCTTGAATCCTATGGTTTTAATAAAATACATTTTTCCTCCCATAACGATCGAGAAGGTCAAACGGTCCCGGGACCAAATGCTATATTTCCCCCGCGCCCTTAAGACAACTCTTAGTTATAATGGGCCCCATCAGCTCATTTATGATGACCGATCCCACAACGACGCTTAGCATAAGATCGGCTACATCCTTAAAAGCCGGGTTCTGCTGCATAAGAAGAGCTAGCCCTATAACTATCCCGCCTTGGGGGACCAGCCCCCCGGCGACATATTTTTTTACGGCGGCCGAAGAACCCGCCAGACGCGCCCCGATGGCTGTGCCCAGGTATTTTCCTATGAGCCGAAATATAACGAAAAGAACTATTGCGGCCGCAGCTTTCGGAATTACGGAGATATTGATATGCATACCGCTTAAAGTGAAAAAAACCACAAAGATAAGCTCATCCAGATAACGTTCGAGCAACTTAAAGATGGATTCTTTCATCGCGTTGAAGTTGACTACGATCACCCCCATTGTCATTGTGGCTAAGAGTTCATCTACTTTCATGAATGTGCATGTGCCGTAACAGAAAGCGAGCGCGCTGAGAAGGACGACAATAAGAACGCCTTCCGTCTCCTTTTTGATCCATTTCGTCGTGAAGTTCAAAATAAGTCCGAAAACTATCCCGACGAATATGGCTCCAAAGATCTGGTAAGCGGGTGTAAGAAAAGCCGCGGCGGCGCTGAAACGTTCATGTGCTATAATGGTCTGGGCAGCTACAACGGCGATGCTGTAGTTCATTATTCCCGTAACATCGTCCAGGGCCGCTACGCTAAGCATAGTGGAAGAGACCTCCCCCTTGGCCTTGTACTCAATACCTACCGCCATAGCCACCGAGGGATCCGTAGGAGATCCCAGACATCCCAGAAGCAGGCTGGCAGGGATGAAATAGGTGAACCACATATTTCTCGGGACCTCCGGGGCAAGGAACGGTAGGACCAGAAGGAATCCTCCCACAATGGCGAAAAAGGCCATTTCAGCTTCGAGGATCGTAATATAAAATATGCCTTTACCGAGTTTCTTGAGCGTTGGAAAGAACAAGGACCCGCCTATTGAAAATGTAATAAAAGCAAGCGCCAGGCTCTCCACCCCGTTCGTGCGTGTGGGAAGTGATGGTGGAACCAGAGGGCATATCTGGGGGTTCATGAGAACTCCCGCCAGGATGTACCCCGTAACTTTTGGCAGCTTAAATCGTTGAGCTGCTTCTCCAAGCAGAAACCCCACCAGGATAAGAAGCCCTACCAGAAGCATTCCGTTCATCGTACCTCCCTTTATCTTCGCGATAGATGCGGTCAAATATTTAAAAGGCCCCGGTTTTCAGCTTAATTCGGATACGAACGTAAACTGAAAATAAGGCCGGCTATATCTTTTCCCCTGTCTCCGCTTCTCGGGCAGCTTCCGAACGTGTGAGCTCGAACTTGTCCAGATAACGGCGCTGTATGGTCTGCATGTAGAGGAAAATAGCCGGGGTTATAAAAAGAGTGACGACCTGGGAAAAAAGAAGCCCTCCGACTATTACCAGCCCCAGAGGGATACGGCTTGATCCGTCAGCTCCGTAGCCCAGAGCAATAGGCAGCGCTCCCATTATGGCCGCCAGACCCGTCATGAGTATAGGCCGGAAGCGTATGACCGACGCTTCGAGTATCGCGTCAAGGTCGCTTTTGCCCTGCTTTAAAAGGTCATTGGCGAAATCCACCATCATGATGCCGTTCTTGGCGACGATCCCAAGCAGAAGGAAAACCCCTACATAAGCGTACATCGAAAGTTCCGCCCCGAAAATAAAAAGAGTGGCCAACCCCCCGAGTGTCGCTACGGGTAAAGTGGTTATGACGGTAAATGGATGAACATAACTCTCGTAGAGTATGCCAAGAACGATGTATTTAAGGAAGATGGCGACCACTATCAGTATTCCAAGGCTTTTGACCGCGTCTTGGAACTCCTGCGCGTCCCCTTCAAGTTTTCCTGTAGCGCCTTTGGGAAGTATCTTTTTAGCGCAAGCCAGAACGAAATCAGTCGCTGTTCCAAGCGCTACTCCGGACTTGATGTTGAAAGATATCGTAGCTGAGTTTAACTGGTCATAATGGGGCACGCTTTGGGGGCCGACCGTTTCATGTAACTCGGTTACGGATCCGAGCGGCACAAGCTTGTTCGTAGTCGTTGAACGAAGGTATATCTGTGACAGGTTCTCCGGGATCTGCTGGAAACGCTTGTCAAGCTCAAGGATTATGTAGTACTGGTCTACATCTGTTTTGTATGTGGTGACTTTCCCCTGCGCGAAAGAGAGTTGGAGGGTTTTTTCGATATCGGCGGCCGAGATCCCCAACGACGACGCTCTATCCCTGAGGATCTTAAGGTCCAGTCTGGGCAGGTTGAGCCTTATGGAGTTCTGTATATCCGTAAAAAGAGGCGAAGAACGCATCTCCTTTTCAAGCTCAAAAGAGGCATCATAAAGAGTTTTCTGGTCTGGGCCGGTCATAAGGTATGAGTACTTACTGCCGGTAGCTGTGCTTGTGCCGCCGGTCGAGACCTGGAGGACCGGTATGCCGCGCAGAAAAACGAGTCCGTCCGGAAGTCTGAATAAACGGCGCCGGAGCGCCATGAGCGCGCTGGGCATCGGCGGCCGTTTTCCATGGTCCTTAAGAACAATAACAACTGGCCCGGTACTTTGGTCGGCTCCGGCCTCCGTGCCGGTAACGGTAATAAGTCTTTCGATCCATGGGACACCGAGTATGACGTCGTTTATCTTTTCCTGAAAGGCTCGGATCTCGGTCGTGGAACACCCGAGCGGCATCATCATCTGGCCCGATATGGCGCCCGAATCCCCTTCCGGGAGAAACGATTTTGGAAGGACCGCAAAGAAAATTACGGTCCCGGAAACGCACACTACCCAGGCGTAAAGCATGAGACGCTTGTTTATGAGGGCCTTCTTCAGAAGTTCCCTGTATGACCCTATAACCCGGTCCATGAGGCGGTCCATAAAGATCTGGACCCGGGTCTTACTTGATTCCTTGCTTTTCTCTTTCAGCATCCTCGCGCACATCATCGGGGTCAATGTGAGGGAAACCACCCCAGAGCAGATGATGGCCGCGACGACGGTTATGGAAAACTCCCGGAAGATCCTGCCGATAACGCCTCCCATGAAAACCAGAGGGATGAAGATGATAGCCAGGGACACCGTCATCGATATGATGGTAAAAGTGATCTCTTTCGCACTGATTATAGCCGCTTCAAGCGGAGGGATCCCCCCTTCTATATGCCTGACAGTGTTCTCAAGTACGACTATGGCGTCATCTACCACGAACCCTATGGCCAGTATTATGCCCATAAGGGAAAGGTTGTCCAGACTGAACCCCATAGCGTCCATTACCAGGAATGTCGCGAAGAGGGACATCGGAAGTGTAACCGACGGGATAACCGTATCGGAAAGCCTTCCCAGAAAAAGATATATCACAAGGATAACGAGGGCTAACGCTATCAGTATGGTGGTCTTGACGTCGTTAATGGACTCAACAATGGATACGGACTTATCAAAGAACACCTCGAAATTGACCGATCCGGGTATCTCATCCTGAAGCGCGTCAACCGTATCTCGTATTTTTTGTGTAAGCAATACGGTGTTGGTTCCCGCTGACCTCGAGACGGCGATTACCACAGCTCCGGAACTCATTCCGCTTTTCGGTGTCCCGTACATAACGTTCGTAAGGTCGTTCTCGAGGCTATCAACGCATGTCCCTATATCGCGGAGTCTTACCGGGGCATTGTTGCGGTAGGCGATTATGAGGTCGTCATATTCGTATGCTTTGAACATCTGACCAAGGGGTTCGATGGTGAAAGTGTGGTACCTCCCGTTCAGACTTCCTCCGGGAATGGTAGCGGTGCTTTTGAATATCGCGTCTGAAACGTCGTTAAGGCCTATCCCCATAGCCGCGAGCCTGTCAGGATCAACCTGGATCCTGACGGCCGTTTTAGCCCCCCATATCTGCACCTGTGAAACGCCATATATCATGCTTATACGTTTACCGACAGTGTTATTGGCGTAATCGTAAAGATCCCCGGCTGTCAGCGTGTCTGATGCCAGGACGAGGTACATTATGGGCATGTCGCTGGGATTCGTCTTGGTGTAAGTCGGGGGCATGGGAAGGTCCGTAGGCAGGTTTCCCTGGGCGCGTGATATTGCCGCCTGGACATCGGGGGCTGCGAGGTCCACGTTACGGGTAAGGTCAAAGGTGAGGGTTATCTGCGTAGATCCCTGCGTATTCGATGAAAGAACGCTCATTAGACCGGGGATCTGCATGAACTCGTTCTCAAGCGGCGCGGCCACCGTAGACGCCATTGTCGAAGGGCTGGCCCCCGGATAAGACACATTGACCGTGATAACCGGGGAATCGACTACGGGAAGATCGCTCACCGGCATGTTCATGAAGGCAGCTATGCCGAAAATAATTATAACGACCGTCACGAGGAGGGTCATTATGGGTTTTCTTATGAACGACTCCGAGAAAGACAAAGACGGCTCCTCTACTTGCTCTGTTGACCATTCACGGTCAACGGTTGATCCTGTGTGCTATCCTTGACCACCTGTACAGGTATCCCTTGCCTTAATTGCAGCTGGCCTGATATGACCACTGTATCGCTGGAATAGACCCCGCTCGTAATAACGATCATGTCATCATTACGTATGCCCGTGGTTACCTGTCTCAGATCGGCTGTAGTGGTTTTATCGGCTGTCTTCACAACGAATACGTAGAGCCCCTTCTGCCCGAACTGCACGGCATCATACGGGACTACCAGGGCATTCTCTGCCGTTTCAGTGATCAGCTTAACTCGAACGAACTCTCCTGCCCAGAACCTCCGGTCGGAGTTATCGATCAGCGCGCGCAGCATGACCGTACCTGTTGAGTAGTCGATCGCGTTGTCCAGAAATATCAGCTCTCCGGCGGCGGGTTCAAGTTGACCGCTATCTGACCATACTTCGACCTTAAGAGTGCTCTTTGCCGCCGCTTCTCTCACACTGTCAAAACCCCGTTCAGGTATGGGGAAATCAACATAAAGCCTGTCAATGGTCTTGATATTCACAAGGGTCGGACCGGTATTGGCCGCCACTATATTCCCGATATCGACCTGGCGTTTTCCGGTCAGCCCATCTATCGAGGACTTGATGAAGCAATAGTCCAGATTTATGCGGGATTGTTCAGCAGCCGCCTTATCAAGGGCGAGCTTAGCCTCGGCCGACTCCACATCTGTTTCATATCTCTCAAGGTCCTGCAGGGAAATAAGACTTTTAGCCACGAGCTGTTGATTGCGCTCGAGAGTGTCCTTCTTAAGTTTGAGGTCTATCTCATCCTGTTTGAGAAGGGCCTGCGATTTGTCGTATTCGGCCTGATAGAGAGCCGGGTCTATCGTAAAAAGCATGTCACCTGTTTTGACATCCGCTCCGTCAGTAAAGTGTATTTCTTTGACCTCTCCTGTCACTTGTGACTTCACATCGGTGTTGTTGAGAGGGTTTAAGGTGCCGAAGGAGTCGATGTGCACTGGAACATCCTCGACTGAAACAGCTGATACTCTTACGGGCCTGGGGGGAATATGCTTCGCGAGCTCTCTCTCTATGCACCCTTTGACCCTGGAGAGGACCATGAACGCCGCAAGGATCCAGATAGCGGACTTAAGATAACGTTTACGCCTTTTGGGGTCATTCCAGGCGGCCTGGCCCCATTGTAATATCTTCTTAAAAAAGACCTTAACGCGGTCAATGGGCAGCGCCGCCGATATTCTCTCAATGATCTTTATTAGACCAGGCATTTGTTCCTCCTCTGCGTAAAGCTGTACTCGAACTTATCGGCCGGGGGATATAGCGCGGAGCGTCCCCGCAACTCACTGATCCCCTTGAGGCACCCCTATTCTTCCTGTCGCGTGGGCAAGCTTGGCCAGAGATGTAAATACGGAAAAACGGGCCGCAATAAGAGTGCTTCTTGCGTCGGCAAGCTGTTTCTGCGCCTGCAACACGTCGAGAATGGTCTTAAGCCCGGCCGAATATGATTCAGTCGCAAGTTCATATGAGCCTTTGGCGCTCTCGAAATATGAACGCGCGGCTGTCAGCTTGCTAAGAGATGTCTTATAACCATAGTACTTGTTCCATACGTCCGCGCTAGCCTTGAGTTCGGCGCGCGAAAGATCATACATTTCAGCGGCGTAGAGAGCTTCCGCTTCTTTCTTTCTGGCGTAATTATTGAATCCGTCGAATATGTCCCAGTTAACGCTAATGTATCCGGTCTGGGCGTCCGCGCGTTTGTCGTTCAGCGGGTTATTCTTTTCGGCGCCGTAATACGCATATTGGTTCCCCTCTGCCGAATACCCCATGTTGAGGGTCGGCAAAAGGTCGGAATTAGCCGCGTCGAGTGACGCTTTTTTTGATTTCACTGAGGCTCTCAAAGCCGATATGTCGGGTCTTTCACCAAGCGCCTGATCTATGAGGACGGATATCTCTTCTTGCGGGATATCCGGTGGAGATATGGTACTTGGATATTCGGGCGAAAAGCGGCTGTCGGCCGGAACCCCCATTACGGTCGCGAGGTCTGCCCAGGCGATCTTGACCTTTTCCCGGGAGTCTTCCAGAGTATAAAGAGCGTTATCGTAGGTAGATTTGGCCTGCAGTACGTCCACCAAGGTCCCCAAACCTGCCTTCATTTTGGAATCCGCGGATACCCAGGTGGTTTTGGCGTTATTCAAGTCATCCTCGCGCGCGTCGCGTGTGGCTTCTGCCGCGAAATAGTTAAAGTATGATAGTTCCGCATTGAGTATAAGGTCCTGTATGGTCTGGTTATACTGATACGAGGAAGAAAAAAGCCCATAAAGCGCTTCTTTGGCGCGTGATGCCCTGCCTCCAAAATCCAGAAGCAGCATTTCTATCTTCGCCGAAGGCCCCGCTGCCATGTGGTCGATGTCATCGCTTTTGCGGTTGGTGTGTTGTTTGTCTATCTCGCCTTTCGCGCCGATAGAGACCTGGGGGAACCACGAGCTTTCAGCCTGCTTGAGCTTTGCCTTGGCCGCCTTTGTCTTCTCTATCGCTTCCATTGCCGTGGGGTTGTTCTTGAGGGAAATAATGACCACATCAGTGAGGGTTATCTTCTCACCGTTTTGAGGAAGTTCTCTGGACTTTAACGCTTTCCAGGCAAGATCGGCTTCTTTTTGGGATCTATCCCACTTAGGCGGCGCCCAGACTTCCCCCGGCAAGGACGGAGTTTTAACAGTAGTGCAACCGGAAAGAGATATAATAAAAAAAATCAAAGGGACAACAAGAAGAAGCTCGGCGATCTTATTCACGGCCTGAGGGTTTCCTTTCATATTAGTCATATAATGATCTATAGGCATTATATACAAGCTTGGGAGGTGAAGCAAGGGCTTGGTTATATGGACCATCCGATGGATAAAAGCGCGGATGATTTTTGGAAGGATCCTCCGTGATGCGAGCCGGAAGAGGCGGATGCATCAATGTTTAGAGAAGTGTCACGTTAATTCCAAAGTGACCGGATCCAGACCTCTTTTTTTACAGAGATCGAGGATCCCGGCATCGGGAGCTGAGCCTTTCATCGGAATAATGGCCTTAGCGCCCTTGATCCCGTCGATCTTTCTTAAAATATCGGAAGTGGCGCTATCAACATCAGCTATCAGGAGGATCTTCCCCCTTTCGCGATTGATCCCGAAAATGTCGATCTTCTTTTTCCCAAGAAAGAACAAAAGCGACCGGTATCCTCTCTTTTCGAGTTTTTCGACGCTCCCCCCGTCAAAACGTATCCGGACACCCTTTGAATCGCTTGACGGTAATCCGTTTATAAGCTTCTTCAACCTTTCGAAGATCAGGGCGGACTTAAGGTCGATAACAAAAAGAGCTCTCTCGGCCTGAGCTGCCTTATAGCTTTTAATGATCGCGCCGATATCATAGGGCGATGCGAAAAGAAGAGTTATGTTGTCCTTTCGCGAAAGGGCTTCTTTGATCTCCCGGAACAGAATTACATTGCCGCCGGGGGCTTCTTTATGTGCTGTGTCCTTGGTTGTCCCGGTCACGATAATATCTATCCCGGTTGGAATGGATCCGGGATCCCTTGTCCAGACAGAGTCGCGCGGATCGAAAAGAACGTTCCCCTCCGGGGTCTCTATAAGAAACTTAGTCGGACCTCCGGGAGACGCCTGGGGCGTGATAGCAGCCTGTCCGGCTTTAAATGACCGGCCGGGCTTAACTACAGTCGGCGCTGGCATTCGAGGCACCGATGGCGAAAACAACTCCTCGACCTCGGCCATCATCATAATCTCCTTACTCATGTATAGGGGTACACCCGGAAAAGTAAGCCTTAGAGCTTTATACTCTTCAGGGTCGAATCTCCCGAGAAGGACGGCGTCAGGCTCTCCTTCCCTTATTGAAGAGTGAGGATCGGCGGCTGTTTTGAGCCTGGAGATCGCATTTTTCCCGGGAAGAAGGATGATCCTTTCCCCGGCGGTGCGAATTTCTACAGAAGACAGAAGCGCCTTATTGTCTCTTTTGTGTATCAGTATGTCCATTGGGTCTTGCTGCCTCTCATTTATCATTCCGGTCTTCTGAATACGGGCGCATTTACCCCGTAAGCAAGTTCGGAACGCACCGCTTCCATCCTCTCGTCGAGATATGGATGGCTGCGAAGAAAATACGCCCAGTGCGGTTCGCCCTGGCGCTCTTTTTCTTTAAGCTTCCGCATGAGTGTAAGGATGGCCCTGGGATCGTAGCCTGCGTCTCGCATGTATACTGTAGAAAGCCTGTCGGCTTCATATTCGTCTTTTCGCGAATACCCCAGATCTATGAGCTGAAAAACGGCGGTTCCCCCCGCCTGTATGTAAGCCCACTGGTCCTTTTTCTTATCCTCTTCCCTGGAGTCGAGGATATAAGCCAGCATGAGGACCGTATTGTATCCCATCGCGGCCTCCAGATGTTTAACGGCATGACGCGCCTCGGAGTGACCGATCTCATGGGCGAGCACGGCCGCGAGCTCATCGTCGCTCGACACGCCATTAAGGAGCCCTGTCGTGGCGTATACGTATCCACCGGGTATCGTGAATGCGTTCATATTCTCATCTTCAACGACACGGAACTTGTATTCTATCCCCCTTGTGTCAATAGAGTGAACGATCTTCTCTCCTACCCTGCGGACCCGCGTATTATACTCCGGGTCCCGGGATAATCTCATTTTGGTGATGATATCCTGATTGAGGTTGCGCCCGATGGATGTTTCCTGCTCGGGTGAAATGAACATAAGCTCCCGTCTGCCGGTCGCGGCATTATATGTCGCGCAGGAGGATATCATGAACGTCAGCGCGAGGGTAATTGCCAATAATCCGTATCTTGGATCCATATGCGTAATTTAATTGATTGACGGTGTTTTGTCCACTACATTGCTGTAGTCATCAGCCGAACTTGCTATACTATGGCCGATACGCCCCATCCGGGCTCACGCGTATGGCCCTCTGCGGCCTGACCGGACACTTAGTCTGGCATATGCCGCATCCCACACAGAGGGACTTATCGACCACCGGGCGTTTTATTGTTCCTGAACCGGAAGGATCCGGTACCTCTATGATTTTAATGGCCTTTGACGGAACCGGGCAATGTTCTTCGCAGACGATACAATTCTGATTGTGGGCCCACGGCAGACAGATCGTTCTGTCAACCTCAGCCGTGCCGAGTTTAACCGTGGTCTTTTCGGCATGCGTGAGCTTTTTTATGGCTCCCGTCGGACAGACGCTTCCGCAAAGCGTGCAGTTATATTCACAGTAACCGATATCCGGAACGAGCTTCGGTGTCCAGAGAGCGGCTGGCCCGCACTCCATCATGGCCGGTTGCAGACCGTTCGTCGGACATACTTTCATGCAATTCCCGCATCGGATACAGACACCGAGAAAATCATCCTCCTTAAGGGCCGCGGGAGGACGGATAACGTCGGATTCTTCCGTCTCTTTTCTGTTCCTGAAAAAAGGTTTAGCGCCAAGTGCCGCGATGGATGAAATTACGACGAGAAGGAACTCCCCGCGAGAGAGCCCCTTGCCTCCGGAGGATACCTCGCGCTTGCCGCCCGCGTTCCCGTGAAAAGAGAACCTTGTCCTTCCACCGGGACAGGAATACACGCAATCCATGCAAAGAACGCATTCTCCTTTTTCATAGCTGAAGTCATTTTTGATGGCCCCCGTGCGGCATACCCTCGCGCACGCGCCGCAGGATATGCAGCCATCCACTCTGCGGGCAAAAAGCGCGGGGCGGGCAAAAATGGCGTAAGTCGCGCCCAATGGGCAGATGGTCCTGCACCAGAACCTTGATATGAAGAGTGCAGAGACAAGGATCAGAGCGAAGAACATGAAAACCGGGATAGAGTTTTCAAAATACGATACCTTGACCCCCAGAATAGATCCTTTAAGCGATCTATATATATCCATGGCCCCTTCAAACCTCATATCCCTTATGAGGAAAATAAAGAGTTTCTCAGCACCCAACGTTACCGTTGGGATCAAATTGAGCGACACGAACCGGGCCATAATGACCATGGGGTCAAATGCCCAGGCTATCTGAATGCCGAAAACGGCCGCGAGAACGGAAAGAAAGAGCCAGATGAATTTAGGCAGGCTCAGCGCCCGGGAAGCGCGTTCGTTCAGCGGTTCCCTTTTTCGACGGAGGGCTCCGGCAATATCGATGAATGCGCCAAGCGGACATATCCACCCGCAGTAGAACCTGCCGAATATGAGCGTTAGTAGTATGAAGATCGAAGATATCAGCACGCCGGGCAGGAATACCCGTTCGCAAAGCGATATAAGGAACATGATGTGAGGGTTCGTGGCAAAGAACGTATGAGGAGGAAGAAACCCCCGGAGAGGATATGTAGTGGACCAGAGGATGTAGATAAAAAGTCCCAGAAAAAATGCCTGGGAAGCACGCCGCAACATTACGATCTTTTTCATGATTTAGTCCGCGGTTATTCGGGGCGCGAGTTCTGTGCCATATCTATCCAGGGTACAGGCACTATAACTCGCTTGCCGATCATGCGCTACCAAGCCGTACTATATCGGCCCCTGCCAGGTCCATACTCCCCAGCCCTTTATCGGATCCCGGTTTAATGTTCGGCACCTGCAATGGGTTCACATCGACAAAACCGGCCGCGAAGGTATCGGCTAGCACAAGATCGGTCGCTACGATGATCGTATCGCGCCTCTCCACATCAGCCAGGTCCCCACCGGACGGTCCATTACGAAAAAGGACCCTCGTTGCGTCGATCACCGTAAGATCCGGCTTGATAAAAAAAGCAAGATCAGCCAGTTTTTCCCCGATATCGGCATGGATGCGTCCTCTATCTCCGCTGCATACGCCCATGAGGTTCTTCATCGAAATAGTAAGCCTCGTCAGGCGGTGATGTTTGAGTATGGGGACGTTTATGAAAACGTCGCATTCAATAGCGTCTCGATAGATGGGCCAGCCTTCCAGCGGGCTCTCGTACGGAAAATGGGCCTTCGCGACGTTCCAGCTATTAGCGAAAAAAACGTCCGCTCCTTTGAGTTTCGCGGCGTCCGCTATCCCGCTTGCCGCATACACCCGCTTTTCCTCATTGCAGGGGCCGTCGAAGACTTTGACCTTTTTCGCGCCGGCTTCGTAGCATAGCTCAACAAGGGCGCCAACTACATCCGGGTCGGTATTCCCCGCCATAGGTCCGAAAGAAAAGTATTATACCGTAAGAGTTCCTCATACCAAAGAGATGTTTTACTATAAAGAAACTGATGGGACGCTCAGATGTGGGACAGAGGATAATGAACCATGCTTTAAGTTTACTGCGGATGAATTA